>JANMVM010000300.1:0-5572 GCA_031392695.1 Rubrivivax sp. | reverse complement strand
GGCGGCGGCGGTGTTCATGGTGTACTTCGCGCTCATCGTGGCGCTGCCCTTTGCGGTGCTGCTGTGGTCGTCGCTGCAGAAGTTCTATTCGGTGCCCTCGCTCAAGGCGCTGCAGAACCTCACGCTCGACCCCTACCGCTTCGTGCTCGCCTACCCCAACCTGGGGCGCGCGGTGTGGAACAGCCTGCTGCTGAGCTTCGGCTCGGCGACGCTGATCATGCTCATCACCTCGGTGATCTGCTGGATCGTCGTCAAGACCAGGATGCCCGGGCGCTGGCTGCTCGACAACCTGGCCTCGCTGCCGATGGTCTTCCCGGGCCTCGTGCTGGGGCTGGCGCTGATGATCTTCTATCTCAATGTCGACGTCGGCGTCTACGGCACGATGTGGATCCTGTTCATCGCCTACGTCACGCGTTTCATGCCCTATGGCCTGCGCTTCAACACGACGTCGATGCTGCAGATCCACAAGGAGCTCGAGGAGTCGGCCGCGATGAGCGGCGCGAGCTGGGGCACGACCTTCCGCCGCATCGTGCTGCCGCTGCTCAAGCCGGGCCTGCTGTCGGGGTGGATCTACATCATGATCGTCTCGATCCGCGAGCTCTCGAGCTCGATCCTGCTCTACAGCCCGGGTACCGAGGTGGTGTCGATCATCATCTGGGAGCTGTGGGAAAACGGCCAGTACGTCGAGCTCTCGGCGCTCGGGGTCTTGTTCATCATGATGCTGTTCGTGCTGGTGATGATCTCGCAGGCCGTGGGCAAGAAGTTCGGGATCAAGGAATAGCACCGTGCTCAAGATCGACGCTCTGTTCACCGAATACACCAATGAACTCGGCCAGCCGGTGAAGGCCGCGCAGGATGTCAGCATCAACGTGCCCGAGGGCCACTTCTTCACCCTGCTCGGGCCCAGTGGCTGCGGCAAGACGACGACGCTGCGCAGCATCGCCGGGCTCGAGCGCCCGAACGGTGGCGAGATCACGGTCGGCGACGTGGTGGTGTTCTCGGCACGGCGCAACATCTTCGTGCCACCCAACCGGCGCGGCTTCGGCATGGTGTTCCAGAGCTATGCCATCTGGCCCCACATGGACGTCTTCAGCAACACCGCCTTCCCGCTGCAGGTGGGCAAGAAGAAGCTCAGCAAGAGCGAGATCGACGCCAAGGTCATGAAGGTGCTGACAGCGGTGCAGCTCGACCACCTGCGCGACCGCGAGGCGACCAAGCTGTCGGGCGGCCAGCAGCAGCGCCTGGCGCTGGCGCGCGCGCTCGTGATGGAGCCCAAGCTGCTGCTGCTCGACGAGCCGCTGTCCAACCTCGACGCCAAGCTGCGCGAGCTGATGCGCTTCGAGCTCAAGCGCCTGCAGCGCGAGCTCAGGATCACCACCGTCTACGTCACCCACGACCAGAGCGAGGCGCTGGCGCTGTCGCACCAGATCGCGGTCATGAACGCCGGCCGCATCCAGCAGATCGGCAGCCCGCGCGACATCTACGAGCGGCCGCAGACGCAGTTCGTGGCCGATTTCGTCGGCACCACCAACTTCGTCGACGGCACCGTGATGGCGGCGCTGGCCGAAGAGCGCCACTACCTCGTCCAGACCGAGCTCGGCACGCTGCATGCCTATTCGGTGGAGACGGTGCGACCGGGGCAGCTGGTGATCCTGTCGATCCGCCCCGAGGACGTGCGCTTGTCGCAGGCACCGCTGGCCGCCGGCGAGAACGTCATCGTGGGCGCGGTCGACCAGAAGGTCTTCCTCGGCGAGTCGCTCGACTGGGTGGTCAAGGTCGGCAACCGCACGCTGCTGTCGCGCACCCACCCGACGATCTACACGCGCATCGGCGAGAAGGTGTGGGCGCACATCGACCCGGCCAAGTGCGTGGCCATGCCGGCGGCGGCCGAGCTCAAGCGGGCAGCCTGAGCATGTCCGGCGACGATCCCTTGGCCAAAGTCGGCCGGCCTGCCCGGACGCCCAGGGCGGTCAAGCCCAAGGAGCGCTGGGGCGGCGACGTCATCGTCGACCTGCTGCACCGCTACCAGTTGCCGTACGCGGCGCTGAACCCCGGCGCCAGCTACCGCGGCTTGCACGACAGCATCGTCAACTACGGCGCCAACGTGCCGGTGATGATGCTCTGCCAGCACGAAGAAACGGCGGTGCAGATCGCCCACGGCTATGCCAAGGCCAGCGGCCGGCCGATGGTGGCGATCCTGCACAACCTGGTCGGCCTGCTGCACGCCAACATGGCCGTCTACTACGCCTACATCGACCGCGTGCCGGTGTTCATCGTCGGCGCCACCGGGCCCATGGACGAGACCAAGCGCCGGCCCCGCATCGACTGGATCCACAGCGCGCAAAGCCAGGGCGCAGCGATCCGCGAGTACACCAAATGGGACTACCAGCCGAGCACCATCGATGGCGTGCCCGAAGCCTTTGCACGCGCCTACTCGGTGATGATGAGCGAGCCGCGCGGCCCGGTCTACATGTGCTACGACGCCTGGCTGCAGGAGCAGCCGCTCGAGCACGCGGTGGCGCTGCCGCCCAAGGGCTTCCAGACCGTGCCCAGCCGCATCGCGCCCGAGCCGACGGCGCTGGCACTGGCCGCGCAGACCTTGTCGCAGGCCCGGCGCCCGGTGATCCTGACCGAATACGCCGGCCGTGACCCGCAGGGCTTCCACGACCTGGTGGCGCTGGCCGAAGCGCTGGGGGCGCCGGTCTATGACCTCAACCAGCGCCTGAACTTTCCCAGCCAGCACCCGCTGAACCTGAGCATGGACAAGTCCATCTTCGGCGACGCCGACGTGGTGCTGTGCGTGGACGTGCGCGACTGGGAGCGGCCCAGCACGAAGCTGACCAGCACGACGCGTGAACTGGTGAGCCTGACGCCGAAGCAATGCCAGTGGCTGGACATCGGCTTCGGCGACTTGAACATCAGCGCCTGGGCGATGGACTACCAGCGCCTGCTGTATGCCAACCAGCGCATCGTGGCCGACCCGCTGCTGGCGGTGCCGGCGCTCACGGCGCTGCTGAAGAAGGCGGCGAAGAAGGACGCCGGCTTCGCCGCGCGCATCGTCAAGCGCAGCGCCAGCACCGCGCGCAAGCACCGGGCTCTGCGTGCCGGCTGGGCCGCCGAAGCCCTGGTCGACCGCGACGACAGCCCGGTCACGCTGCCGCGCCTGGCGGCCGAAGTGTGGCAACAGATCCAGGGCGAAGACTGGGTGCTGAGCGCCGGCACGCTCGAAGATTGGACGCGCAAGCTCTGGAATTTCGACAAGCCCTACCGCCACGCCGGCAAGAGCCTGGGCACGGCGACGCAGTTCGGCATCAGCCTGGGGGTGGCGCTGGCCCACCGTGACCAGGGCCGACTGGTGGTCGACATCCAGCCCGACGGCGACCTGATGTTCGACGCCGGCGCGCTTTGGGTGGCGGCCAAGCACCGCATCCCGATGCTCGTGGTGATGTACAACAACCGCGCCTACTTCAACGACTGGGAACACCAGATCCGCATGGCCCAGCAGCGCGGCACGCCGGTGGACCGCGCCTACATCGGCATGGACCTCGACGACCCGCCGCCCGACTTCGCGACGCTGGCGCGCAGCATGGGCTGGTATGCCGAGGGCCCGATCGACAAGCCCGGCGATGTCGCTGCGGCGCTGCAGCGGGCGATCGCCCGGGTCAAGGCCGGGCAGCCGGCGCTGCTCGACACGATCACGCAGAAGCGATGAACACGAACGCGCGCTCCGTGGGCGTCATCGGCGCCGGCCGCATGGGCACGCCGATCATCGGCCACCTGGTGAAGCGAGGTTTCGCCACCGTCGCCAGCGACCTGAAGCCGGCGCGTGAAGCGGCGGTGAAGGCCCTCGGCGCCGGCTGGGCCACCGACAACGCCGCGCTGGCCGCGGCCAGCGACGTGGTGCTGATCTGCGTCGGCTTCGACGCCGAGGTGCGCGCGCTGCTGGCCGAAGGCGGCCCGCTGCGCCAGGCGCGGCCCGGCAGCATCGTCGCCATCCTGAGCACGATCAAGCCCGAGACGGTGCAGGAGCTCGCCGCCGCCACGCCCGCATTGCATGTCGTCGACAGCACCGTCTGCCGCGGCGGTGCGGCGGCCGATGAGGGCACGCTGCTGAGCTTCGTCGGCGGCAGCGCCGAGGTGGTGGCGCGCCTGACGCCGGTGCTGCAGGCCTATTCGTCGGACGTGGTGCACACCGGCCCCATCGGCACGGCGCAGGTCGCCAAGGCCGCCAACAACAGCATCCTGTGGGCCTGCCTGATCGCCAACCACGAAGCGCTGGCCCTGGCCCGCCACTACGGCATGGACGTCGACGTGCTGCGCCAGGCGCTGATGATGAGCAGCGCCGAGAACCACGCCCTGGAGGTGTGGGGCAAACAGACCATGGCCTGGGCCGAGGACGACATGGTCATCGTGCAGGACATGGCCGCGCGCGCCGGGCTGTCGTTGCCGCAGGCCGGCCTCAACCGCGAGCTGTGCCGCGGCCTCAAACCGAAACGCTACCAGCTGGACAAATATGGACGATGAACAGAGCAAGCCCGAGCCCGTCTCGGCCCCCGGCCACAGCGTGCCCAACGAGAGCCACTACCACTCCAAGAAGGACCGCGTCTTCGTGCGCGGCATCCAGGGCAGCTACAACCTGAAGACCGAGCTGGCCCGCCTGCGCGCCCTGCCGCGCGTGCGCAAGGGCAGCGAGATCAAGTTCAACGACGGACCGCAGGCCTTCAGCCGCCACTACGTGGAGCCCAAGGACGGCATCACGCAGACCTTTCACCTGCACCTGGAAGAGTACGGCCCAGGCGGGCGCAGCCAGAAGCACGGCCACGTCAACGAGGCCGCGTTCTACATCCTCGACGGCGACGGCTACGAGGTCCACGACGGCGTGCGCTACGACTGGACGGCCGGCGACATCGCCATCGTGCACAACAACTGCGTGCACCAGCACTTCAACGCCAGCAACTCCAGGCCCGCGCGGGCGCTCGTCATCAAGACCAAGCCGATGTACATGTTCATGAACATGCTGTTCCAGCAGCAGGTGGAGCCGCGGCCGAGCGAGCCAGCGCCCGGCGGCGAAGGCTTTGTCTGCCGCGAAGCCGAAGTCGATTTCAACCACCCCCAGGACTGAGGAGCCGACCATGGCATGGACCGAAGCCAAGGCCTGGCTGCAAGGCAGCGCGCACCAGGATCTGTACCAGCAACTGCTCGACGACGCCGCCACCGCGCCAACGCGCAACGCCAAGCGCAAAAAGGTCGTCAAGCCCGAGGACATGCCCTGGGAGATGGCGCGCCAGGGCCTGCTCAAGCACCTGCTCAACGAAGGCATGAACACGCGCATGGAGACGGTCGACGCCTACATGCAGATCATTCCGCCGGGCAGCCGCAGCGGCCGGCACCGCCACCTGGCCGAGGAGTGCCTGTACGTGGTCGAAGGGCAGGGCTACGACCTGCACCAGGACTGCGATGTCGAGATCACCGACACCTACCACTGGACGCCGCAGGACGAGATCAAGCGCTACGAGTGGCAGGCCGGCGACGTCATCTACATCCCGCCCAACACCATCCACCAGCACTTCAA
>JANMVM010000393.1:0-7733 GCA_031392695.1 Rubrivivax sp. | reverse complement strand
CCCGACCGCCATCTCCAGCACCGCCGCCAGATCGACGTGCTGTTGTTCGCGCGTGTCTTTGGTCTTTGGGAAAAGGACCCCACGCTCACAGGCGTCACGGCCCGGGCGGCCAGCCGGGGCGAGGGCCCCCCCCCCGCCGGTACGCCCCGCCGGCACGCCCTGCTCAGAGGCAGCGAAGCGGTGCACCTGCACTGCCCGCGCTGGTGTCGCGCTGGTGTCGCGCGCCGTGCGGCGCCGTGCGGCAGCGGCCACCGATTGACCCCTTCCCGATTTGAACCAGCGAGCGAGGAACCCCGATGAAGATCCATGAATACCAGGCCAAGGAGCTGCTGCGCGCCCATGGCGTGCCGGTGCCGCGCGGCTACGCGGCCTTCAACATCCGCGAAGCCCAGGAGGCTGCTCAGAAACTCGGCGGCACCGTGTGGGTGGTCAAGGCGCAGATCCACGCCGGCGGCCGCGGCAAGGGCGGCGGCGTCAAGCTGGCGCGCTCGCAGGCCGAAGTTCAAATGTTGGCGACCCAGATCCTCGGCATGCAGCTCAAGACGCACCAGACCGGCCCCGAGGGCCAAAAGGTGCGCCGCCTGCTCGTCGAAGAAGGCGCCGACATCAAGAAGGAGTATTACGTCGCCGCACTGACCGACCGCGCCACGCAGAAGGTGGCCATGATGGCCAGCAGCGAAGGCGGCATGGACATCGAAGAGGTCGCGCACCGCACGCCCGAAAAGATCCTTAAGGTCTTCGTCGACCCGCTGGTGGGGCTGACCGACGCCCAGGCGCTGGAACTCGCCGCCGGCATTGGCGTGCCGGCGGCCAGCCAGGCGCGAGCGATGGATGTGCTCAAGAAGCTCTACGCCTGCTACATGGACACCGACGCCAGCCTGGCCGAGATCAACCCGCTGATCCTGGAAGGCAACGGCAACATCAAGGCGCTGGACGCCAAGTTCAACTTCGACAGCAACGCCCTCTTCCGCCACCCTGAGATCGTGGCCTACCGCGACCTCGACGAGGAAGACCCGGCCGAGGTCGAAGCCAGCAAGTTCGACCTCAGCTACATCAGCCTGGACGGCAACATCGGCTGCCTCGTCAACGGCGCTGGCCTGGCGATGGCCACGATGGACACGATCAAGCTGTTCGGCGGCGAGCCGGCCAACTTCCTCGACGTCGGCGGTGGCGCCACGGCCGAGAAGGTCACCGAGGCCTTCAAGATCATGCTGTCCAACAAGTCCGTCAAGGGCATCCTGGTCAACATCTTCGGCGGCATCATGAAGTGCGACACCATCGCCGAAGGCGTGATCGCGGCTTGCAAGGCGGTGAACCTGAGCGTGCCGCTGGTGGTGCGCATGAAGGGCACCAACGAGGACCTGGGCAAGAAGCTGCTCAAGGAGTCCGGCCTGCCGATCATCAGCGCCGACACGATGGCCGAAGCCGCGACGAAGATCGTCGCCGCCGTGAAGTAAGGACAACACGAACATGAGCATCCTGATCAACAAGGACACCCGGGTCATCACCCAGGGCATCACCGGCAAGACCGGCCAGTTCCACACCAAGGGCTGCCAGAGCTACGCCAATGGCAAGGCCTGCTTCGTCGCTGGCGTCAACCCGAAGAAGGCCGGCGAGACCTTCGAGGGCATCCCGATCCATGCCAGCGTCAAGGACGCCAAGGCCGCCACCGGCGCCACCGTGAGCGTGATCTATGTGCCGCCAGCCGGCGCTGCGGCGGCGATCTGGGAAGCCGTCGAAGCCGACCTCGACCTGGCGATCTGCATCACCGAAGGCATCCCGGTCAAGGACATGCTCGAAGTGCGCAACAGGATGTTGCGCAAGGTGCTGGCCGGCGGCAAGGAAACGCTGCTGCTGGGGCCCAACTGCCCCGGCCTGATCACGCCCGAGGAAATCAAGATCGGCATCATGCCGGGCCACATCCACCGCAAAGGCCGGATCGGCGTTGTCTCGCGCTCGGGCACGCTGACCTATGAAGCGGTGGCCCAGTTGACCGAGATCGGCCTTGGCCAGAGCAGCGCCGTGGGCATCGGCGGCGACCCGATCAATGGCCTCAAGCACATCGACGTCATGCGCCTGTTCAACGACGACCCCGACACCGACGCCGTGATCATGATCGGCGAAATCGGCGGCCCCGACGAAGCCGAGGCCGCGCGCTGGTGCCAGAAGCACATGAAGAAGCCGATCGTCGGCTTCATCGCCGGCGTCACCGCGCCGGCCGGCAAGCGCATGGGCCATGCCGGGGCGCTGATCAGCGGCGGCGCCGACACCGCCGACGCCAAGCTGGCGATCATGGAAGAGTGCGGCTTCACGATCACCCGCAACCCGTCGGAGATGGCGCGCCTGCTCAAGGCGCTGCTCTGAGGCTCCGGCCGCCCGGCTCCGGACGCGCGACGCGCCTTGTATGTAATTCCCGTAGGCCGCGGCTCGCACACGGCGCCTAAACTGCCGCTCTTGCAAACGGCGCACCGGGCACGGCTGCGCGACGCCAGGAGACGTCATGGAACACATCGCCGAAGCGACCTTCTGGGTTGCGCTGGGCAAGATCATCTGGGTCAACATCCTGCTGTCGGGAGACAACGCGGTGGTCATCGCGCTGGCCGCCCGCAGTCTGCCGGCCCACCAGCGCAACAAGGCGATCTTCGCCGGCAGCGCGGCGGCCATCGTCCTGCGCGTGGTGTTGACGGTCTTTGCCGTGCAACTGCTGCAGTTTCCCTATTTGAAGATCATTGGCGCAGTGCTGCTGTTCTGGATCGGCGTGCAGTTGCTGGTGCCCGAAAGCGAATCCGAAGACGGCTTCAAGTCGTCCGAGCACTTGTGGTCGGCGGTGCGCACGATCCTGATCGCCGATCTGGTGATGAGCGTGGACAACGTGCTGGCAGTGGCCGCCGCCGCCGACGGCGGGCCGGCCGAATCACGCCTGCTGCTGCTGATCATCGGCCTCGGGCTGTCGATCCCGCTCATCATCTTCGGCAGCCAGCTGCTGATGAAGGTGATGGAGCGCTACCCGGTGATCATCACCATTGGCGCCGCGCTGCTGGGCTTCGTGGCCGGTGAGATGCTGGTCACCGACCGCGCCGTCGAACACCTCTTCGAGGCCGCCGGGCGCGCATCGACGACGATCATCGAAGTCGCCGGTGCGGTGGGCGTGGTCCTCATCGGGCAGTGGCTGGCGCGCCGCAAGCGCCAGTCTGAGCCGGAGCAGGCAGCGCACTGACCATGCAGCACGGCCTGAGCGCCGGGCAGTCGCTGGCGGGGTTCCGCCTGCTCAGGCTGATCGGCCAGGGCTCGACCGGGGCCGTCTTCCTGGCAGAGCAGGATCGGACCGGCCAGATCGTCGCGATGAAGATCGTGCCCCTGCCCAGCGGCCCGACCCAGGCTGGCGCCGGCGCGCAGTTTCTCGACGCCGCCCGGGCGGCCGGCCGTTTGCACCATGAGTCGATCGTCGACGTTTACCAGGCCGGCCTGGCCGGTGCGTTGGCCTGGTTGACGATGGAGCCGGTGCCGGGCACCGACCTCGTGCGCTACACGCACCCACCGCGCCTGCTGCCCGAGGCCGTCGTGCTCGATCTGGGCTCGCGCCTGGCCCAGGCGCTCGCCCATGCCCACGGGCTAGGCGTCGTGCACCGCGACCTCAAGCCGGCCAATGTGCTCGTGAACTGGGCCGGCCGCAGCGTGAAACTGGCTGACTTCGGACTCGCCCGGGCGCAAGGCAGCGCCAACACCGGCACCGGCATCGTGATGGGCACGCCGGCCTACATGGCGCCCGAACAGTTGGCTGGCGCCTGGCCCAGCCCCGCCAGCGATTTCTATGCGCTGGGGGCGATGCTGTTCGAGTTGCTGACCGGCCGCCTGCCCCATGCCGGCGCTTCGATGGGCGAATTGCTGCGGCAAGTCGCCCACGACCCCACGCCCGGCCTGCGCACCCTGCGGCCTGAACTGCCCACTGGACTGGCCGATCTGGTGGCCTCGCTGCTGGCGAAGTCCCCCACCGACCGGCCCATCGATGGTGAAGCGCTCGCGGCGCGGCTGACCGAATTGAGCCGTGCCTGGGGCGGCGCCGGTGCGAAGTCACGTTGATGTGGGTTCACACGCAGAAGGGCCCTCCATGATCCGATGCACAATGATCGATCCTAAAGATTTGAGCCTCTTGCCCGTGCCCATGACGATCGAGCTCCATGCTGCGGTGGACCCCGGCCGCGCGCGCAGCAACAACGAAGACTCGGTGGCCACCGATGTCGGTGTTCACTTGGCTGTGCTCGCCGACGGCATGGGCGGCTACAACGCCGGTGAGGTGGCCAGCAACATGGCCACCAGCTTCATCAGCACCGAACTGGGCCGCTGGCTGAGGGAAGCCAGCACGCAGGCCAGCGACGCCGAAGTGCGCCGCGCCATGGACATATGCGTCGACAACGCCAACCGCGCCATCTTCAATGCAGCCAACTCCAATCCCCAATACGCCGGGATGGGCACGACATTGGTGGTGGCGGTTTTTCGCGACAACCGGGTGCTGCTGGGCCACGTCGGTGATTCACGTTGTTACCGTTTGCGTGAAGGCCGTCTGCAGCAGATCACGCGCGACCACTCGCTGCTGCAGGAGCAGATCGATGCCGGCCTAATCACACCCGAGCAGGCCGCTTTTTCTGCCAACAAGAACCTCGTCACCCGTGCCGTGGGCGTGGAAGACACCGTGCTGCTGGAGACCCACCAGCACGACACGCAGCCGGGTGATCTGTTCCTGATGTGCTCCGACGGGCTGTCAGACATGCTCGACGACGACGGCATTGCACAGGTGTTGCTGGCGCACGACTCCCTCGAATCAGGCGCGCGCGCGCTGATCGATGCCGCCAACGACGCTGGCGGAAAGGATAATATCTCCGTCATTCTGGGGCGCGCCTCCGGCGGCGCGAGCGCACCGGCAAGGTCGTGGTGGCCCTTCCGGCGTTGAGGCGGCATCCGCCTTCCACGAAATAACAGGCGGCGCTCTCGGGCGCTGACACCGCTGCAGCCGGCAGCGCAAAGAACTGAGGGCAGGCATGGGCAAATTGGTGGTATCCCTGGATGGTGTGGTGATCAAGGAAGTCCAGATCACCAAGGACAAGACCACGCTCGGCCGGCGTCCCTACAACGACATCGTTATCGACAACCTGGCCGTCAGCGGCGAGCACGCGGTGCTGCAGATGGTGGGCGGCGACGTCTTCATCGAAGACCTCAACAGCACCAACGGCACCTACATCAACGGCAAGGCGATCAAGAAGCAACTGCTGTCGCACAACGACACGGTTGAAATCGGCAAGTACAAGATCAAGTACTTGGTCGACGAGTCGAGCGACTACGAAAAGACCATGATCATGCGGCCGGGCAGTGCCCATCCTGGCATGGGCGCGCCCAGCGCCTTGCAGGCCACGGGCGGCAGTTCAGGCTTCGGCGGCCTGGGCGGCGCGGCGCCGCTGGTACCGGTGCAGCCGGCCTCGATCAAAGTCCTCAACGGCGCCGCGGCGGGCCGCGAGGTGGTGCTGACCAAGGTCGTCACCACCGTGGGCAAGCCGGGTGTGCAGGTCGCCTCCATCACCAAGCGCCCCAACGGCTACGCCTTTGCGCACGTCGAAGGCGCCACCAGGCCCAGCATCAACGGTGTGCCGATCGTGGGTGATTCGGTGCCGCTGCGCAACGGCGACGTGATCGAGCTTGCCGGCACCCAGATGCAATTCATCTACCGTTAGACCGGACATGACCGAAACCTGCGGTTTCGGTGCTGCCGGTCCAAGTCGCATCGTCCGGGCGGAGACTTCGTGCCGCTCAACTCTTCGTGGCACGCGGTGCGGGATTGCCGCGTGACGGCCTTCACGTCGCGAGCGGCCAGCTTGTCTCCAGGCGTATCGGCCCCAGCAAACTGCCTTGCGCGCCGGGGCGCCCGGCGTCAGCATCCGAGCCCGGCCTGAAACACCTCGCGGTGCGCGGCGCCACGCCCTGACTTCTCCATGCAGATCCGCGTCCTCGGTTGTTCGGGATCGATTGCCGCCGGCAGCCGGACCACGTCGTTCCTGCTCGGCGACAACGTGCTCATCGACGCCGGCACCGGGGTCGGTGACCTGACGCTGGACGAGATGGTGCGCATCGACCACATCCTGGTCACGCATTCACACCTCGATCACGTCCTGTCCATCGGCCTGCTGGCCGACAGCGTGACCCGCCGCCGCAGCGCCGCAGCGCGGCCGCCGATCCGCGTCCATGCGCTCGCGCCGACGATCGCGGCCCTGCGAATGCACGTCTTCAACGGCGTCATCTGGCCCGATTTCACGCGCCTGCCTGACGCGGCGCACCCGGTGCTGCAGTTCCAGGCCATCGAGGTCGGCGACGTGCTGCAGCTGGGCGGGCGCAGTGTCGAAGTCCTGCCCGCCCTTCACACCGTGCCGGCCGTGGGCTATGCCGTGCTGGGCAGCCAGGGCGCGTGGGTGTTCACGGGCGACACCGGCCCCAACCCGGCGTTGTGGGCCCGCCTGGCCCAGCTGGCGGTGGCCACACTGGTCATCGAAACCGCCTTCGGCGACGACGAACGCGAACTGGCCAGCATCAGCAAGCACCTCTGCCCCTCGGATCTTCGCGCCGAACTGGCCCACCTGAGCACGCCGACTGACGTCTACATCACCCACATCAAGCCGGGCGAGGTGGCCGCCGTGATGTCCGAGATTGCCGCCCAGGTCAGCCCCCATCGTGTGCGCGCATTGGCCTCGGGCGACGTCATGGAGCTGCCGCTGTAGCTCGGCGCGCGGGTGACGCGCTTCGTCACCTCGGGCCCCAGGGCGCCCACCGTTCAGCGTCAAGGCGACCAGATGCGTCACATCTTGTGGCAAATGGCACAAGAAGCAGCCCGCCAGGCGCTGGCACGGCACCTGCATCTAGGGGGATGTCCAACTCCATTCACCCGCCCCCGTCCCCCATCCCAAGGAGTCCTACTCATGAAGCGTGTCCAACAAGGTTTCACCCTTATCGAACTGATGATCGTCGTGGCGATCATCGGCATCTTGGCGGCGGTTGCGCTGCCGGCTTATCAGGACTACACGCTCAAAGCCAAGGTGTCTGAGGTGGTCCTGGCGGCGTCGGCATGCCGCACCGGCATCACCGAGACGATCCAGTCCGCCACGGCACTGCCTGCCGCAGACGGATGGGGCTGCGAAATTCTTACTACTGGCTCTGGCACCAAGTATGTCGACCAGATCCACACGAGCGCGACGGGTGTCGTGACCGTCACCGGCACAGCCGCCCTGAACGCCGCTGTCGGCACTGTCAAGCTGGCGCCGTGCAGCAACTCCGGTGCGACGACGTTTGCGACCTGCACCGCCCCGACCGCCGGTTCTACGGTTGCGGTCTGGATCTGCGGACCTGGAACGATGCCTCCCAAGTACCTGCCGGGTTCCTGCAAAGCGACCTGATCTGACTGCTGACCAGACGGGGCGGCCTGCGGGCCGCCCTTCTTCATGCGCAAACTGATTCTGACTCTGGGCCTTGCGGGCCTTTTCTTGGGCTGGAACGCGCCCAACCACTACCCGCCCTGGACGGCTTTCCATCTGGAGCTGTTCTGCGCGCTGGGCGTAGGCCTGCTGGGCGCGGCCGCCTTCGCCGGCCCGCTGCTGGCCAGGCTCGCCGGCCAGTCGCTGCCAGCGGCCGGCCAACCGGATCCCATCGTCCGCCTGCCCCTGCCCCTACCGGCGCGGATATGGCTGCTGGCCGCA
>JANMVM010000282.1:0-3240 GCA_031392695.1 Rubrivivax sp. | reverse complement strand
CCTAAAGCGGGTACTGCAAGTCCAAGGCTGGCCGCGGAAAAGCTCTCTCTCGTCACGGCGTGCGGCGCGAAGCCAGCGCCAACAGCGCACGGTTGACCGAATTGCGATGCAGGAAGCTGTCGCGGAAGGGCTCCGGGACGTGCTCGGCGGCAGTCGCATGCAACCAGATGCGGCCGCGCGCCAGCACCTCGGTTGCTTGCGCGAAATCACCAGCCGCCTGGAGCGCGCGGCCGCAGTTCAGCCATAGTTCGGCCGGCAGCAGCACGGTGGTCTGGCGTTCGTCGGCAAGCGCAAGGGCCGCCAGCGCCTCGCGCCTTGCGCGCGAAGGATCGACCCCTGCAGCCACGCCGGCAGCACGGATGCGCACCGCCAGTGCCGCCCCCAGGTGGCCGATGCGTTCTGCCTCTGCGCGCAGCGCGTCGAGATTGCGCAGCGCCAACACGGGCTCGTCGTCGTCGGTCAGGGCAATCTGCAGCGGCAGGCGCAGGTCGGGTCGATCGACGGTCCCGATCGCGGCCAGTTCGTTGCGCAGCGCCTGGCGGGCCGCTGCGCCTGCGGCCGCGCCCCCAGCGCCAGCACGCGCGACCTCGTCGCTCAACCGGGCGTGCTGCACGCGCACCGACACGCTTGCCCTCGCGTCAAGCGTCACGGAAGCCAGCAACTGCGTCAGGCGAGACCACTGGCCCAGATGCCACCAGCACATGCCGAGCCGCAGCAACGCGTGGTCGACGTGACCGGGCTGGTACTGCCGCATCGACTGCACCGCCTGCTCGGCCTGCGCCAGCGCGTCGCCGTAGCGGCCCAGGTGGCACAGGCTGAGCGCGCGCAGCACTTGCAGCAGGCCCAGGTGGGCGCCGAAGCCGTCGTACAGCGTGATGATCTTCTGCCCCTGCAGCAGCGAGCGCTCGGCGGCCTGCAGGTCGCCAGCGTCGATGCGGTTGCAGGCCATATTGCTACAAGCGACCGAGGCGTTGCTGAGCTTGCCGCTGCGATGCGACAGATCAAAGGCCAATTCATGGTGCGGCAGCGCGTCGTCGAGGCGACCGAGGTTGTCGTGCAGCACGGCGATGTTGCCGTGCAGTTCGCTGCGCTGCTCGTCGGTGCCGTTGGCGGTGATCCAGGGGGTGGAGGCCTGCAAATGCTGCAGCGCCTGTGCCGCCTGGTTCGTCATCGCAAACGCCACCCCCAGCGCCTGGTGGCACTCAGCCAGCAGCCGCTGGTCGCCCAGGCGCACGGCGTCGCGCAGGGCGGCTTGCTCGATCGGCAGCGAAAGATGATGCTCACCACGCTGCTGGTGCATGCGGGCGCGATGCAGCCGTGCCTCCAGGCGTTGCGCGGGTGTGCAGGCCAGACGTTCGAGGCGGTCGCAGTGGGCATGGCTGGTGGCGGCGTCGAGGTCGACGTTGACAAACTCTTCGGCGGCCAGCATCAGCGACGCGAACGCCGCCTCGGCCTGGCCGGCCGCTTCTTCGATGCCGCTCTTGCGTTCCAGGAAGGCGATGTATTCCTTGGCGCGCAAGGCCTGCCGCGCTGCGTCGGCCGCGCGTTGCAGCCAGGGCACGGCGCGCATGCCCTGACCCGCGGCGATCCAGTGTTCGGCGATTCGGGCCGGCTCGCCCTGGCGCTGTTCGAGCCAATCTCCAACCTTGGCATGGGTGTGGGCGGCAATCGTGGCCGGCACGCTGGCACGCACGGCGTCGTAGACCAGGTCGTGGGCGAAGGCATTGCCGCGCATCACTTGCGCGGCTTCGAGTTCGTTCAGGCCGTCGGCGAACTGCATCGCCGAGGCCTGCAGGACAAATTCGGCCATGCCGATGCTGAAGTCGGCGCCGGCGATGCTGGCCACCCGCGCCAGCGCCAGCGCCGCCGGCGAGAGCTGCGCGACGCGCCGCTCGATCAGCCGGCCCACCGACACCGGTCGCGGCAACTGCGCCGCATCGGCCAGGCGGTCCAGCCTGCGCTCGACCCAGGCTTGTTTGAGCGTCTCCAGCACGAACAGTGGATTGCCGCCGGTGCGCCGCAAAAGCCCAGGCGCCAGTGCCTTGCCGTCGATTCCGGGCAGCGCCAGCGAATCGACCAGCGCGGCGAGCGCGCCCAGGTCGAGCGGTGCCAGCGCGAGCGGCGCCAGCCGGGCCTGCTCGACCAGCGCATCGTGCAGCGCCTGCACCGCCGAGCCGGCCTCGGCGGGCCGGTAGGCGAGCACCCAGCGCAGCGGCCGGGCGGCGGCATGCGCCGGGTCGCTGTCTTGGGCGCCCTCCTCGTCGCCGTCCTTGTCGATCAACGAGCGCAGCATCTCCAGGCTGGCATCGTCGGCGAAATGCAGGTCGTCCACCACCAGCCCGGTCAGCTCGGTCTGGCTGGCGAGCAAGGTGCGCACAGCACGCTGCATGACCAGCCGCTGCCCTTCGCCGCTGTGTCGCGTGCCGGGCGTTTCAAACTCGGGCAGCACGCGGGCGATCTCGGTTCGTGTGCTCACGGGCAGTTGACTCTCGAGCGCGCTCGAACCTGCCCGATCTGACATCTGCGCCATCCGCGCCAATACCGCGCGCAGCAGCCGGGCCAGCGTCGCAAACGGCACACCCGCGTCGCCCGGCCGCCCGGCCGCGCGCACCACACCGGCGTGCGGTTCAACAAAGGCTTGCAGCAGCCGCGTCTTGCCCAGGCCTGCCTCGCCGATCAACGCCAGCACCTGGCCCGCATGCCAGCCCTGGTGCAGGGCCGCGAGTTCCTTGTCGCGGCCGATCAGGCGCGGCGGCAGCAGCACGCTGGCGGGTACATCCCGCGCCAGCGCGGGCAGGGCTTGCGATTGGGCCGCGCTGATCGTCGCCAACAGCGCCAGCGTCTCGGCCGACGGCGTGGCGCCGACCTCGTCCTTCAGCACCTGCTCGCAGCGGTCGAAGGCCAGCAGCGCGGTGGCGCGGTCGCCGTGCAGATAGTGCAGGCGGATCACGCGACGGTGCGCCGCTTCGGAAGTCGGCTCGAGTGTCAGCAGCTCCTGCGCGTGGTTCAACGCGTCGGCATAGTCTTGCGCACGCTCGGCCATCTCGGCCAGTTTGACCAGTGCATCGTGCGTGCGGCTGGCGCGGCGCGCGCGCTGTTGCGCCAGCCAGGCCAGCAACTCGCCGCCGAAGTCAGGCGCCGCATCGGCCAGCACCTTGTCCGCATCGTCGAGGTCGTGGCTCACGCCCGCGGCCAGGGCCAGCGTGGTGCTGCCGCTGACCAGGGCCACGCCGAGTTGCT
>JANMVM010000262.1:0-8839 GCA_031392695.1 Rubrivivax sp. | reverse complement strand
GCGGGCGTGCGACAGATGGGCGTCGGCCTCGCTCAGCAGGCCGGGCTCGGTCAGGCTGAGCAGGAAGCCGGACTTCATGATGTGCGGCAGCGCCCAGCCGGGGTCGGCCTGCATCGCGGTGTCGAGGTCGGCCAGCGGCGGGTCGTAGAAAGACATCATGCGCCACAGCGCCAGCTCGGCCGCATCGCGCGCAGCCGAGCTGGCACTGCTGCAGGGGTTGCCGCGGGCGTCCGGGAAGGCCATGGGGCTGAATGTAGCGCGCCGGCGTGACGGGGTCGCGCCCTGGCGTTTGTGCGTCGCCCGCCGCTGCGCCCGCCTCAACCCGGCGCCAGCGGCCAGTCGCGCAGCGGCGCGCGCAACACTTCCCAGGCGCGCGCCAGGCGCAGCACGCCCAGATCGTCGTGCCGCCGCCCGATGATCTGCAGCCCGATGGGCAGGCCGCCGGCCGTGTGCGCGCAGGGCACGCTGATGGCCGGCTGCTCGCTCATGTTGAAGGGCAGCGTGTAGGCGATGTGCTCCATCGCGCGCAGCGCGTCGTTGGTGGGCATCGCCCACTCGGCCGCGAAGGCCGACACCGGAGCCACCGGCGAGATCACGAAATCGAAGGCGCCGCAGGCCGCCACCGCGGCGTCGCGCAGTGCCGCGAACTGGCTGTAGCCGTGGAACAGCTGCGCCGTGCTGAAGCCCGCGGCGGCAGCCACCCAGTCGCGGATGAAGGGCAGCACGCGCTCGCGGCGTGCGGCGGGCAGGGCCTGGATGTCGAGCCACGAGCGCATGCGCCAGAAGAGGTTGATGCCGTCGGCCATCTCGCGCGTCGTGAAGGGCGCCAGCGCTTCGACGATGGCACCGGCGGCTTCGAATCGGCTGGCCGCGTCGCGCACCGCGGCTTCGATGTCGCCCGCCAGCGGCAGGCCCCAGCCGGCGTCCAGCAGCAGCCCGATCTTGAGCCCGCGCACGCCGCCGGCGTCGTCGGGGCCGAGATCGCTCCAGTCGATGGCCTGGTCAGGCAGGCGCGTTGCGTCGCGCTCGTCGGGCAGGCTCAACGTGGCCATGAGCAGCGCGCTGTCGGCCACGCTGCGCGTCAGCGGCCCGGCCACGCGACCCAGGTACGGCGGGTGGATCGGCACGCGGCCGGCACTGGGTTTGAAGCCCACCACGCCGCACCAGGCCGCCGGCAACCGGATGCTGCCCCCGATGTCGGTGCCCAGGTGCAGCGGGCCGTAGCCGGCGGCAGCCGCGGCAGCCGCGCCGGCGCTGCTGCCGCCGGGGCTCAAGCGCAAGTCCCAGGGGTTGCGCGCGAGCGCGTGGAAGCTCGACAGCCCCGACGACAACATGCCGTAGTCGGGCATCGTCGTCTTGGCGATGAACACGGCGCCGGCTTCGCGCAGCCGCGCCGCAGGCGGCGCGTCGGCGCTCGCCGGCACCAGCTCGGTGGCGGCGGTGCCCAGCGGCACAGCGATGCCGCGCGTGGCGATGTTTTCCTTGATCGTCACCGGCACACCGTCGAGCGCGCCCAGCGCCTGGCCCTGCTGCCAGCGCGCTTCGGAAGCGCGCGCCATCGCCAGCGTGGTCTGGGCCTGCAGCGCCCAGGTGGCGTGCAGGTGCGGCTCCCAGCGCTCGACGTGGGCCAGCACTGCCTGCGCCACGTCCACCGGCGATGCCGTGCGTGCCCGGTAGGCGCGGCCCAGCTCGACCGCGCTCAGCTCATGCAAGGCAGCCATGGTCAGGCCGGGCCGAGAAAACGCTTCAGGTTGGCGGCCGCCTGGGCGCGCACCTTGCGGCGCAGCCAGGGGCTCCAGCCCAGCAGCAGGCCGGGCAAGCCCAGCGCCTGGCGCGACCAGGCCCAGAAGTCGAAGCGGTCGCGGTGGCGGCTGATCAGGCCCTGCGCGTCGAACTCGAACTCGGCATCGATCCGGTTGTGCACTCGGCGCCCGGTGGCGCTGAAGAGGTAGTGGGCTTGCCAGTGCGCGCTGCGCTCGGTGATGGCGCTGGCGTCCAGCTTCCAGTGCGCCAGGCCCTTGGTGCGTGTGGCACTGCACAGCATGCGCCACATGCCGCCGATCTGCGCGCGCCCCTGCAACGAGAAGGCCTCGTCGTCGAACACCGCGTCGGCGGCGTAGCAAGCCTGCATCGTCGCGTCGTCGAGCCGCGCGAAGGCGGCGTAGAAACGCTCGATGGTGGCGCGGCTCACACCTTGACTGCGGCTGGCGCCCAGCTCACGGCGGCCAGGTCGTTGGCGAAGATCGGCGAGCTGTTCCACAGGCCGCGCAGGCCCTTCCTGAACACCGCCACCTGGGCCGGGTTCCAGACATAGGCGTTGACCGCGTCTTCGGTCAGCTGGCGCTGGATGTCGCGCCACAGGCGGCCCTTTTCCTTCTGCTCGCTGGTGGCCGCGAGCGTGGCCACGAGGCCGCGGAACTTGGCGCTGTCGTAGCCGTAGTAGTAGTTGGGGTCGGCGTAGGCGGTGGCGTAGTCCAGCGGCTCGACGTGGTTGATGATGGTGAGGTCGAAGTTGCCCTTGAACGGGCCGGCCAGCCACTGCGCCCACTCGACGTTCTCGATCTTGGCCACGATGCCGGCCTTGGCCAGTTGCGCCGCGATGATCTCGCCGCCCTTGCGCGCGTACTGCGGCGGCGGCAGCGTGAGAGTGAGGTTCAGCGGCGTCGTGATGCCGGCTTCCTTGAGCAGCGCCTTGGCCTTTTCCACGTCATACGGATAGACCTTGGTCAAGTCCTGGTAGCCCAGGTCGGTGGGTGCGAAGTGGCTGCCGATGGCCTTGCCCAGGCCTTCCTGCGCGCCGTCGATGAAGGCCTGGCGGTCGATGGCGTGCATGATGGCGCGGCGCACGCGCACGTCGTTGAGCGGTGCCTTCCTGTTGTTGATGGCCACGATGCCCTTGCCGGACGTGCTGCCGATCTCGACCGTGAAGCGCGGGTCGCCCTGGAACTGCTTGATCGACTGCAGCGCGCCGAAGCGCGGGATGCCGTCGACGTCGCCGGCCAGCAGGGCCGCGACCTGCGCGGCGGGGTCGTTGATGAAGCGGAAGGTGACCTTGCGGATCTTCACCTTGGCGCTGTCGCGGTGGCCGGGCCACTGCACCAGCGTCACGGCCGAGCCCTTGGCCCAGTTATCGAGCTGGTAAGGGACGGTGCCCACCGGCTAGGTGGCGGCGCCGGCGGCCGAGTTCGGGTGCAGGATGACGGCGGTGTTCTCGCCCAGGCGGAAGGGCATCAGCGCGTCGGCGTTGTTGAGCACCAGGATCACGGTGTGCGCGTCGCTCACGACGACGCTGGAGATGTTGTCGAACACCGCCTTCTTGGCCTTGTTGGTGCTGCCGGCGGCCTTGGCGCGCTCGAAGCTGAACTTGACCGCGCCGGCGTCGAAGGCTGCGCCGTCCGAGAACTTGACGCCTTTCCTGAGCGTGAAGGTGTAGGTCTTGCCGTCGGGCGAGTGGAACCAGGCATCGGCCAAGAGTGGCGTCACCGCGCCATCCATGCTGATCTTGGTCAGGCCTTCGAGGATGTTGTAGTGGACGATCTCGCCGATGGCGGCAGCGGCGGCCATCGTCGGGTCCAGGCTCGTCGGCTCCAGCACCATGGCCAGCGTGACGCTGTCCTTCCTGGACTGCGCCAAAGCGTCGGGCAGGGCACCGGCCAGCGGCAGGCCGGCCAGCAGGGTGTTGATGTGGCGGCGCGAGATCGTCATGCGGGAGGCTCCTGCGGTTCAGCGGATGGCGCCATTCTGCGTCAAGCCTGCTCAGGCCCGCATGCGGGGTTTCATGCCCGGCACGGCCGCCAGCAGCCGCTGCGTGTAGGGGTGCTGCGGGTGGCTGAAGAGCTCGTCGGGAGGGCCCTGTTCGACGATCACGCCGCGGTGCAGCACGATGACCTCGTCGCACACCAGGTCCACCACCGCCAGGTCGTGGCTGATGAAGAGGTAGGTGACGCCGAACTGGTCCTGCAGGTCCTGCATCAGGTTGAGCACCTGGGCCTGCACGCTGACGTCCAGCGCGCTCACCGGTTCGTCGGCGACGATGAGCCGCGGGCGCGTGATCAAGGCCCGTGCAATGGCGATGCGCTGGCGCTGGCCGCCGCTGAATTCATGCGGGTACTTGCCGAGCTCGCCGGCCCCCAGGCCCACCGCGGCCAGCGCTTCGACGGCCCGCTCGCGCTGCTCGGCCCGGCCCGCGCCCAGCAGCACGGCCAGTGGCTCGGCCACCGTCTGCAGCACGGTGCGACGCGGGTCGAGGCTGCCGAAGGGGTCCTGGAACACCATCTGCAGTTGCGCCCGCGCGCTGCGCAGTGCGGCGGCTTGCAGCTGCAGCAGGTCGACGCCGTGCAGCAGCACGCGCCCGCTGCTCGGCGGCTCCAGCGCCATCACCAGGCGCGCCAGCGTGCTCTTGCCCGAGCCCGACTCCCCGACCACGCCGAGGCTCTTGCCGGCCTGCAGCGTGAAGCTCACGCCGGCCAGCGCCTGCACCTGCGGCGCGCCTTGCAACAGGTGCTGGCGCGGCAGCGTGTAGCGCTTGGCCAGGTGCTCCACCGCCAGCAGGGCTGTCGCGCTCATGGCCAGATGCGCAGGCAGCGCGCCTCGTGCTGCGGGCCCACTGCCACCGCGGCAGGGCTGGCCACGCGGCAGGCCTCGATGACGCGGTCACAGCGCTCGGCAAAGGGGCAGCCCGGCGGCAGGTCGGCCAGCGCAGGCACGCGGCCGGCGATGGTGGCCAGCCGCGTGCCGCGCGCCAGCCCGAGCCGCGGCCGGGCCGCGAACAGGCCGCGCGTGTAGGGGTGGGCCAGGCGCTCGAAGACGGCGGCCGTGGGGCCGCTTTCGACCACCGTGCCGCCGTACATCACGAGCAGGCGCTCGACCGTGTCGGCCATCACGCCCAGGTCGTGGCTGATGAGCAGCAGGCCCATGCCGTCTTCGCGCACCAGCTCCTGGATCAGCTCGAGCACCTCGCGCTGGATCGTCACGTCCAGCGCCGTCGTGGGCTCGTCGGCGATCAGCAGGTCGGGCCCGCAGGCCAGTGCGATGGCGATCACCACGCGCTGGCGCTGGCCGCCCGAGAGCTGGTGCGGATAGGCTGCCAGCCGCGCACGCGCCTGCGGCAACTGCACGCGCTCCATCAGGCGCAAGGCCTCGGCCAGCGCGGCGCTGCGCGACAGGCCCTTGTGCAGGCGCAGCGACTCGGCGATCTGGTGGCCCACGGTGTGCAACGGGTTGAGCGCCGTCATCGGCTCCTGGAAGACCATGCCGATGCGGTGGCCGCGCAGGCCGCACCAGTCGGCTTCGGGCAGCGTCGTCAGCTCCTGGCCCTGCAGGCGGATCGAGCCCTGGACCTGCGCCGCTTCTGGCAGCAGGCCCATCAGCGCCAGCGCGGTCATGCTCTTGCCGCAGCCCGACTCGCCGATCAGCCCCAGCGTGCCGCCGCGCGGCAGCGAGAACGAAACCCCACGCAGTGCATCGACCGCACCGCGCGAGGTTTGCAGGGTGACGCGCAGGTTGGTGACGTCAAGCAGGTTCACCGCATGACGATAGCTCAGCGCAGCGCACCGCCTCGCAGGCAACGCACGCCGGCGGCCAGCATCCACACCGACAGCAGGCTCACCGCAGCCGCCACCGGCACCAGGGCCGGCGCGCCGAACACCGGCAGCGCCAAGCCGGCCAAGGCGGCGGCGCTGATCAGGCCCAGGCCGGCCAGCCAGGTGGGCAAGCCGCCGCGCAGCAACGCGGCCAGGCACAGGCTGCCCAGCGACAGCGCCATGAACAGGCTCACGCCCAGCACTTCGCCGATGCCGCCGCCATACGACGTGAGGGCGCCGAAGACCAGCTCGATCTGCGCCCGCGCTGCCGGGTCGGCCGCAGCGTGGGCGGTGCCCAGTGCCGGCATCACGGTGAGCCAGCGCAAGATGCCGATGGCGCGCGCCAGCGCCGACAGCGTGCCGAAGGCGGCCACCGTCAGGGCCCACGGCGAGGCCAGGCCACCGCGCAGCCGCGCGGCCAGCGCGATCATCAGCGGCGCCACGAGGATCGAGTACAGCAGGTACAGCCCGTAGCCCGCCATCACCGCGCCCGGCGCGGCGCCGATGGCCGCCAGTTGCTCGGCCGCGGGTCGGCCCAGCGATGCGGGCCAGCCGATGGCCGGCGCCAGGATCGCCACCGGGGCGAAGGACAGCAACGCTTCAGCGATCAGCAGCAGGCCGAGCGCCCGGTTGGATGGCGGCGTGGCGGTGGCTGCCGCGGCAAAGGGCACAGCGGTGGACAGGCTGGTCATGGCGATCTCCAAAGTTGAAAACCCGGTCGCAGATTCAAGGTGCTGCGGCTGCGGCTGCGGCTGGGGTTGCGGGTTGCGGGTCAAGGGGCCGCGGCGCGTGCCAGCGACGGCGTGGCGCCCAGCCCCAGATCGCTCAGCGCCGCGCGCAGGGCCTGCACCACCGGGGTCGACGGCAGCGGCCCGACGGCCTGTCGCATCGCGTCGCCGTCCAGCGCGTGCGGCACCTGCCACAGGTAGCGCAGGCGCGCTAGTTCGCGCCACAAGGGGTAGACCAGGCCCCCCGCGCGAATCAGGCCCCAGGGCATGGCGCCGACGGCAAAGCCGCGCGTCGGCCGCAAGCCCAGGCTGTCGGCCGCGGCTTCGATGGCCGCCAGCAGTTGTTGCCCGGTGAGGGTGTGTCCCGCAAAGTGCAGGGTGTGGAAAGCCGCCTGCGGCGGGCGCGATGCGACGGCGACGAAGGCCTGCGCCAAGTCGGGCAGGTAGGCCCATGCGTGCGGCCGGTCCAGCGGGCCCGGGTAGACCAGCTTGCCGGCGGCCAGCGACTTGACGATGGCCTGGTCGAGCCACGAACCGCTGCCGCAGCCAAAGAAGTCGCCGGCGCGGATGACCACGCTGCGCAGGCCCTGGCCGGCGCTGGCTTGCATGCGGGCTTCCATCTCGCAACGCAGGCGGCCTTTGGCCGTAGTCGGGCGCTGCGGCGTGCCTTCCTGCAGCAGCGCGGGCATGGCCTGGCCGAAGTTGTAGACATTGCCCGGCAACATCAACAGCGCGCCCAGGCCGCGCGCCACGGCGATGCCATGGTCCAGCGCGGGCAGGGCTTCGGCGTCCCAGCGCGTGTAGACCGGGTTCACCGCATGCACCACGGCCTGTGCACCGGCGGCCTGGGCGATGAGCACGGCAGTGTCGTGCAGCGGCACGGCCAGCGCGCTGGCGTTGAGCGGCAGCGCCGCGGCGGGGGCACGGCGCACTTGCGCCAGCACACGCCAGCCGGCGGCGGCAAAAGCCTGGGTGGCGGCCTGGCCGAAGCGGCCGTTGGCGCCGAGGATGAGGACGGTGTTCATGAGAGGGCTGGCTTTCGGTGGCTGTCGATGACGGCAGTCTGGGCCGCGCCCGGCTATTCGGCAATTGATGAAAGGCGCAACTGAGCTATACATTCATGCATGGCCATCACACCCCCGAAGGCGGCGTTCGACTGGACGCTGGTGCGCAGCTTCCTGGCTGTGCTCGACGCCGGCAGCCTGATGGGCGCAGCGCGCAAGACGGGCGCCCAGCAGCCCACGCTGGGCCGCCACATTGCCGAGCTGGAGTCGCAGTTGGGCGCGCCGCTGTTCGAGCGCACCGGCCGCGGCGTGCTGCCCACCGCGCTGGCGCTGGCCATTGCCGATGCAGCGCGCCAGATGGAAGCCGGTGCCGACACCCTGGCGCGCACGCTCACGCGCAGCCGCGAAGCCACCAGCGGCAGCGTGCGCATCACCACCAGCGAAGTCGCGGCCTGCTACCTGCTGCCGCCAGTGCTGGCGCAACTGCAGCAGGCCGAGCCGGGCATCCAGATCGAGCTGGTGGCTTCCAACCCGCTCAGCAACCTGTTGCGGCGCGAGGCCGATATCGCGCTGCGCATGGTGCGCCCGGCGCAGAGCAGCCTGGTGGCGCGCAAGCTGGGTGAGATCTCGATCGTGGCCTGCGCCCACGCCAGCTACCTGCAGCGCGCGGGCACGCCCCGTGTGCCGGCCGATCTGCTCAAGCACCGCCTCGTCGGCTACGACCGCGACGACACCATCACGCGCGGCTTTGCGCAGCTGGGCCTGGCACTGCCGCGCGAAGCCTTCGCGCTGCGCACCGACAGCCAGATTGCCTACGGCCGCCTGGTGGCCGCCGGTGCGGGCATCGGCTTCGTCGCGGCCTACAACCTGCGCCACTGGCCGGGTGTGAAGGCGGTGTTGCCGATGCTGCCGATCCCGCCCTTGCCATGCTGGCTGGCGGTGCACCGCGAGATCCGCGGCAGCGCGCTGGTGCGGCGCGTGTACGACTTCCTGGCCCAGGCGATCCCGGCCGAACTGGCGCTGGGTGCCGGTTAGCTACCGCGATGGCGCGCGCAGCGCCTGGGCGCCGGCCGCCAAGAGGTCCAGGTAGGCCACGGCCAGCCGGGGTGCAGCCACGAGGCCGAGGCGCTGCATCAGCTGCTCGGCGACGGCCGCGCCGTCGGCATCGCTCTGGCCGTCCTGCAGCATCACCTCCAGCTCCATGAAGTCGCCCAGGCCGTGCACGCGGTCGAGGTGGATGCGGGTCGCGAAGCCGCCGCTCGTGGCGACGAGCAGCCAGCGCTGCTTGCGCACGCGCCCGAGCACGCCGCAGCCGCGCGCCAGCGCCTCGCGCAGCGCGGCCGCGTCGGGTACCGGTACGCGAACATAGTCGCTGGCCTTGGCTTCACCGCTGTCGGGGCGGTGGTAGTGGATGAGCTCGGCGCTGCCGTCGGCAAACTCGCGCAGCTTCAGTCGGCCGTGCGGCACGCGAAAGAAAGTGTCGTCCTGCGCGATGGCCTCGGCCGGCGTGCCGGCCACCGCCAGC
>JANMVM010000250.1:0-5569 GCA_031392695.1 Rubrivivax sp. | reverse complement strand
GTCAGCCGCGAGGTCTTCTACGACCCGGCGCTGGTCGCCATCCTGCCGATGGGGTTCTGCTATCCCGGCCGTGGCCGCGCCGGCGATCTGCCACCGCGGCGCGAATGCGCGCCGCAGTGGCGCGCGCGCCTGCTGGCGGCCCTGCCGCGCGTCGAGCTGACGCTCGTGATCGGCCAGTACGCGCAGGCCTGGCACCTGCCGCAGGCCGCAGGCGGCAGGCCGCAGGCCGCGCCAAGCACGCTGACCCAGACCGTGCGCGCGTGGCGCGAACACGGGCCGGCGCTGCTGCCGCTGCCGCACCCGAGCCCGCGCAACAACCGCTGGCTCAAGGCCCAGCCCTGGTTTGCCGCCGAGCTGCTGCCGGTGCTGCAGGCCCGGGTGGCGGCCGTGCTTCAGTCGCGGTAGCTGGGGTCGGCCTTGTCGACCAACCGCTGCAGCGCATCGAAGGCGTTCTGCCCGCCGCCGAAGCGGGGATCGAACTGCAGCGAATCGCGCACACAGGCCAGCAGCACCGGCTGGGCAATGGTGCGCAGCGCGCCCATGCCCTGCGCGGCCTGCTGCACCTCGCAGGCGCGCTGCAGCAGCCAGAGCAGCGAAAAGGCATGGGCGAGGCTGAAACCGATCGTCACCGGTCCGTGGTTGCGCATCAGCAGCACCGGCTTGCCGGCGGCGCTGGCGAGGATGCGCTGGCGCTCGTCGTCGTGCACGGTGATGCCTTCGAAGTCGTGGTACGCCACCTTGCCGTAGAGCTGCGCGGCGTAGAAGTTGGTGTAGCTCAGGCCCTCGTGCAGGCTGCACACCGCCATCGTGGCCGTGGTGTGGACGTGCATCACGCAATGCGCCTCGGGTAGCGCCTCGTGGATGGCGCCGTGGAAGGTGATGCCCGCCGGATTCACCGGCCAGCGGCTCGGGCTGTGCAGCGTGCCCTGGGCGTCGGTCTTGATGAGGTTGGAGGCGCAGACCTCGGTGTAGTGCAGTCCGAAGGGGTTGATGAGGAAGCGGCCCGGCTCGCCGGGCACGCGCAGCGAGACGTGGTTGTAAATCAGCTCGGCCCAACCCAGGTGGGCAAAGATGCGGTAGGCGGCGGCGAGTTGCACGCGGGCCTGCCACTCTTCGGCGCTGCAGTCGGCTCGGCGGGCTGGGTTCATGGCGGTCCTCAGATGAAGCGCAGCGACACCGCGCCCAGCGCGGCGTAGTCGATGTGGAAGTTGTCGCCCGCGACGGCGGCCGTCGGGCGCGTGAAGGACCCCGCCAGCACGACGACGTCGCCGGCGCGCAGCGACTCGCCGTGCGCGGCGATCTTGTTGGCCAGCCAGGCCACCCAGGCGCGCTGGACAGCGTAGCCGTCGTCGATGCCCATGCCCATGCCGGGGTGGCGGGCCGAGAAGTGGTGCACCGCGGCGCGCGCCTTGCGCGCCCGGTCGAGCTTGCCGGCGAGGGCGGCGGTGGTCTCGGCGGGCAAGCTCATGATGGCCTGAAGAGCGCGTGGAGGTTGCCGGCCTTGCCGTCGTAGACCTCGGGGCCCTCGTCGATCTGCAGCGTCAGGCCCAGCGGCCGGCGCTCGAGCACCGCGGCCAGGTGAGCCCGCGCGGCGGCCAGCAGGGCGTCGCCGGTGCGCTGCCTGAGCGCCGGGCTGCGCCCGCGCGCGATGCGCAGGTTGAAGTAGATGAAGGCGCAGTCGCGCTCACGCTCGCCGGTGGCCACCGCGTGGTGCGCGGCCGGGTAGGCCAGCACGCGCGTGCCGCCGATGGGGAAGGCCGGCTGGCCGGCTTCGTCGCGCACGGCCAGCAGGGTGTCGGCGAGGGCGCGGCAGAGTGCCGTCATGTCGGTCTCGGCATCGAGCTGCGACGTGGTCTGGATTACTAAGTGGGGCATCGACCGCTTGCTCTCAAAGTCGACCGCAGGGCCGTGCGCCGGCGCTGGCCTGGGCGGCCGGGATGGCGCGTCCGGCTTGTGGCGTGACCGGAAAGACGGCGTTGAGTTGCCCCGTGCCCGAGGCGCCGAAATAAGGCGTGATCAGCTCGGCCCGGCCGTCGTAGGCCGACCAGCCCAGCGCGCCGAGCAACATCGCGGTGTCGTGCATGAAGCCCTCGCCGTGGCCCTTGGCCGCGTACTCGGGCAGCATGGCGCAGAAGGCAGGCCACTCGGCGGCCTGCCACATCTCGACGACGCGGCGGTCCAGGGTTTCCAGGAACGGGCTCCAGACCTTGAAGGCGAATTCCGGCGCACGGCCGTTCTGGGCAAAGCGGTGGCTGAGCGAGCCGCTGGCCAGGAAGGCCACGCTGCCGTCGTAGTGCTGCTCCACCGCGCGGCGCAGCGCCCAGCCCAGGCGCGCGCTGTCGTCGAGGTAGTGCGCCATGCACAGCGCCGACACCGACACGCAGCGGAAGTGCCGGTCGGCGTTCATGTAGCGCATCGGCACCAGCGTGCCGTACTCCGGGGCGAGCGTGGTAGCGCTGTGGGCCAGGGTCTCGACGCCATGTTCGTTGCACACCCGCGCCAGCAATTCGCCCAGCGCCGGGTTGCCACCAAACTCGAAAGGCAGGTTGCTGATGAAGTGCGGCAGCTCGTTGCTGGTGTAGACGCCCTTGAACTGCGGTGCGCAGTTGATGTGGTAGCCGGCGTTGACGAGCCAGTGGGTGTCGAACACCACCAGCGTGTCCACGCCCAGCGTGCGGCAGCGGCGCGCGATCTCGCGGTGGCCGTCGATGGCGTCCTGGCGCGTGCCCTGGCGCGGGCCCGCGAGCTCGCTCAGGACCATCGACGGCACGTGCGTGATCTTCGCTGCCAGGGCCAGGGTGCCCACGGTCAGGCCCCCCAATGCGGGATCGGGTGGCTGCCCAGGCTCAGGCAGACGTTCTTGGGCTCGAGGAAGACCTCGTGGCTCCAGCTGCCGCCCTCGCGCCCGATGCCGCTGGCCTTGGTGCCGCCGAAAGGCTGGCGCAGGTCGCGCACGTTCTGGCTGTTGACGAAGCACATGCCGGCCTCGATGGCCGCAGCCATGCGCGTGGCGCGGCCGAGGTTCTCGGTCCAGATGTAGCTGCTCAGGCCGTAGACGGTGTCGTTGGCGATGCGGATGGCGTCGGCCTCGTCGTCGAAGGGGATCAGGCAGGCCACGGGCCCGAAGATCTCGTCCTGGGCGATGCGCATGCGGTTGTCGACGTCGGCGAACACGGTGGGCAGCACGTAGTGGCCGCGCTGCACGCGCGTCGGCAGCTCGGGCTGGCCGAGGCCGCCGCACAGCAGCGTCGCGCCCTCGCGCGGGCCGAGCTCGATGTAGTGGCGCACCTTGGCCAGGTGGGCGGCACTGATCATCGGCCCGACGACGGTCTTGTCGTCGAGCGGGTCACCCACCGCGATGCGGCGCGCGCGCGCCGCGAAGCGCTCGGCAAAGCCGGCGTAGATCGACCGCTGCACCAGGATGCGGCTGCCCGCGGTGCAGCGCTCGCCGTTGTTGCTGAAGATCATGAACAGCGCGGCGTCGAGGGCGCGCGCCGGGTCGGCGTCGTCGAAGACCACGAAGGGGCTCTTGCCGCCGAGCTCCATGCTGTATTTCTTCAGCCCCGAGGCCGCCGACATCTGCACGATGCGCTGCCCGGTGGCGGTGCTGCCGGTGAACGAGATGGCGCGCACGTCGGGGTGGCAGACCAGCGGCTCGCCGGCCTCGCGGCCGGTGCCGTGAACGAGGTTGAGCACGCCGGCTGGAATGCCGGCCTCGAGCGCCAGCTCACCCAGTCGCGCCGCGCTCAGCGGCGACAGCTCGCTCATCTTGAGCACCGCGGTATTGCCGAAGGCCAGCGCCGGCGCGGTCTTCCAGGTGCCGGTCATGAAGGGCACGTTCCAGGGGCTGATGAGCGCGCACACGCCCACCGGGTGGAACAGGGTGTAGTTGAGGTGCGTGTCGGTGGGGTAGGTGTGGCCGTCGACGCGCAGGCACATCTCGGCGAAGTAGTGGAAGTTGTCGGCCGCGCGCGGCACCAGCTGCTGGCCGGTCTGCGCGATGACCTGCCCGGTGTCGTTGCTCTCGGTGCTGCTGATCTCGGCGACGTGGGCCGTGATGAGGTCCCCGAGGCGGTGCATCAGCCGCGCGCGCTGGGCCGCCGGCGTGGCGGCCCAGCCCGGGAAGGCGGCCTTGGCCGCGGCCACCGCGGCGTGGACTTCGGCCTCGCCGCCGGCGGCCACCTCGGCCAGCGTCTCCTGCGTGGCCGGGTTGCAGGTCTCGAAGTAGCGCCGGCCGGGGACCGGCTTGCCGCCGATGAGGTGGTCGATGCGGGTCATGGGGGGATTCCAAAAAGCCGGTCGGGGACCAGGGTGTTGACGAGGCGGCCGAGGCCTTCGATCTCGCACACCACCTCGTCGCCGGCCTGGACGTTGACCACGCCCTGCGGCGTGCCGGTGAGGATCACGTCGCCCGGCAGCAGCGTCATGAATGCGCTCAGGTACTCGATGAGCTGCGGCACGCGGTGGATCATGTCGGCGGTGCTGCCGCTTTGCGTCAGGCGACCGTTGACGAAGGTGCGCAGCGCCAGCGCGTGCGCATCGGGCACCGCGGCCGCGTCCACCAGCCAGGGGCCGAGCACGGTGCCGCCGTCGCGGTTCTTGACGCGCAGGTTGGGGCGGTACCAGTTTTCGAGATAGTCGCGCACCGCGTAGTCGTTGGCCACCGTGTAACCCGCGACATGGTCCATCGCCTGCGCTGCCGAGACGCCGCGGGCGGGCCGGCCGATGATCACCGCCAGTTCGCACTCGTAGTGCATGAAGGCGACGCCGGCCGGACGCCGCGTGTGACCGCGGTGACCGATCAGCGAAGCCGCGCTCTTCAGGAAGACGAGCGGCTCGCCCGCGCTGGCGGGGGCCAGTTCGCGCGCCAGTTCCTTGACGTGGTCGGCGTAGTTCAGGCCGAGCGCGATCACGTTGCCGGCCTCCAGCGGGGGCAGCCAGACGACGTCGGTCTCGGCCAGCAGGCGGCCGTCGGCGAGTTGCAGGCCCAGCGCATGCGGGTGTGCTTCGTGCACTGCGCCGGCATAGGCCACGCGGGCGGTCTTCATGGCGCCGGGCCCCTCGATGTCTTGATCACCGGTTCGATCACCGGTTCGATCGCCGGATCGATGGCTGCTTCAAGCGCTGCTTCAAGCGCTGCTTCGATCGCGAACTCGATCGCACCGACGCCCGTCGCCCACAGCCTCACGGCCTGGCCGCCGCCGGCCAGCGGCGCACCCGCGGCCACGCCCAGCAGCAGCAGGTCACCGGGGCGCAAGGTCATGAACTCGCTCACGTCGGCGACTAGCGCCGCGGCCGCGCGCACGCGCCCGCCGGGGCCCACCTGCTGCCGGCACACGCCGTCGATGTCGACCTGCAGCGTCAGCGCGTCGGGGTCCAGGCCGCGCAAGGGCACCGGCGGCGCGATGCGGCACGAGCCGTCGATCGCGTTGCAGCGCACCGCCGGGCGGTAGTAGCTGTCGTGCGGCACACCGAGGTCGGCCACCAGCGCCAGGCCGGCCACGTGGGCCAGCGCCTGCGCTGCGCTCACGCGGCAGGCCGTGCGGCCGATGACCAGCGCCAGGCTCGC
>JANMVM010000226.1:0-28458 GCA_031392695.1 Rubrivivax sp. | reverse complement strand
GCTTGCGCCAGCTCATGGCGCGGCCGCAGGCCACGCAGGGCTTGCTGGGCAGCGACGCCTTGTTACCGCGAAACGGGGCGCCGTGCGGCGTCACAGCGCCACCCGGCCCGCGGCGCGCCGGATCATGCCTTCCTGGCCCACGCGCTGCACCAGCCCGCACCGGCGACCTGCTTGCCGGCAAACAGGGGGCAGGCGCCGGCCTTGGCGGCCGGCTTGCCCTGGTACAGCGCGCAGTTGGTGCAGTTCTGGCCGGCGGCGAACTTGGGGTGCTTCTTGGTGTCCGCGCGTTGGGCTTCGGCGACGTAGCCGAGCGCCGCGGCCTGGCCGTCCTTCTCGTCGACGAGTGCCTGCGCCTGCACGCCGGTGGCCAATGCGGCGGCGGCGGCGGCCACGCTGATCAGGATGACGCGACGTTGAATCGGCTCGGCCATGGTTCACTCTTTAGGTTGGATGAAAAGCAGAGATGGGCAGGCTGCTCAGGCGGGCACGCGCTGGGGCAGGCCGTCGCTGAACGCTGAGATCGGTGACAGCGTCGCGCTCGGGGCGTCGAGCAGGACGGATTCGCACAAGGCCCGTGCCGACTGCCAGGCACCTTCGACACCGGTGCCGCTGAGGAAGTCGCCGCACACGCCGAGGCCTCGCGCAGCGTCCCACCAACATCGACTGGCCGCCGCAGCGACCGGCGCTTGAGGCCTGGCATAGCGCCAGCGATGGACCACGGTGTGCTGCCACGCGAGCGGCTGGCCGAGCCAGTCATGCAGCGCGCATTGCATCTCGGCCTGGACCCAGTCTGCGGCTTGCTCCAGATGCTGCCGGCTCCAGCCGGCGCGGGCATGGACCACCCAGAGCGCTGCTGCTGCGTCCGCCTCTCGCCCCGGCCGCCCGTCGTGGCGCATGACCCAGGACAGCGGGCCCTGCTCAGGCCGCCCGAGATCCCAGCCGAATGGCTTGTCCGATCGGGCTGCCGCCCCCATCAACGTCCAGCAGGATTGCATCAGTGCCAACGAAGCGCGTTGCGCCCAATCGCTCCGATGCTCGGCCAACAGGGGCGCCGCCTGCGCCGGCGGCAGCGCCAGCACAGCGGCATCGAAGTGGCCGTCCAGCCGTGAACCTGCCGCTTCGATCTGCCAGCCCAGCGGGCCCGGATGCAGGCAATCGACCGCGAAGGACCAGGTCGCGGCAACGCCTTGCAGCAGCCAGCGGCACAGCGACGACATGTCCGGGGTGGGCAACCAGAGCGGACCTGCGTCGTCCAGCGGCCGGCTGCCGGCAGCCAGCGTCGGTGTCCACGGGGCCAGCGCGCCCGCGGGCGACGCCGAGGCCAGGAACTGTCGGAAGTCGGCACCCCTGGCCGTGAAGCCCGGCGCACCGTGATCGACCTTGGCGGTCCGATGCCGGCCCGCTGGATCCAGCCACTCCAGGCGCCGTGTGGCGAGCCGGCCGCCGGGCCCGCGGGACTTGTCGACGACGTGCACCGCGCAACCCGCCAGCGACAGCGTCCGCGCGCAACTGGCACCCGCGATGCCGGCGCCGATCACGGCGACCCGGGGTGTACGTCTGCAAGAAGTCATGGCCTGGACGATACTGTTTTCGGCGTCATAATGAAGTCACAATTTCAATATCCTCATGAAAATGTCCGATACTCGGCGTCAAAGACGATTCACAATAGCTTCACTTTGGTCAAGAACAAGTCACCTGCAAAGCCGGCACAAGCCGAACCCGCTGCCCGACATCGCAGCGGCGCCGTCGCCCGCATGCTGCGCATGCCCGTGGCAACGCTGCGCGTCTGGGAGCGCCGCTATGGCCTGACGCAGCCGGAGCTGTCGCCCAGTGGGCAGCGCCTGTACTCGGCCGATGATGTGCGACGCCTGGCCTTGCTCAAGCAGCTCACCGACCGGGGCCACGCCATCGGCAGCCTCGCGCCGCTGGACATGCAGCAACTGCAGGGTGTGGCGGCCACGCACGCCAGCGTGCTGGCGGCGCATCGCCAGGGCAATACGGCGGCGGACAGCCCCGCGCCCGCTCGCCCCTGGCGCGTCGCGGTGGTTGGCGCTGCGCTGGCCCAGAGGCTGCAGCGACCGGCGTTGTTGCGCCGCCTGGCGCGGCCGATGCTCCTGCTGGGTCCGTTCGCCGATGCAGCGCAAGCCGAAGCAGCTTTGCAGGGCTCAGCGGTCGATGCCCTGCTGCTGCACCAACCCCGCCTGCACCAAGGCTGGCTGGCCTCGCTGCACAGCATGGCGCCGGCTCTGGCTTCGGCACCCGTGGTCGTGCTGTACCGCTTTGCCGCCGAGTCCACCTGCGCAGCGCTGGCGGCGGCCGGCATCGCCTTGTTGCGCGAGCCGCAGAACGAGACCGCGTTGCTGCAATGGCTGCAAGGTGTGCTGATGGCAGCACCCCAGCCAAGCCCTGCGGCGGGAGGCCCGTCGGCGCCGGCTTGGGCCGTGCCGCCGCGGCGTTGGGACGACGCGGCCCTGGCCGAGTTCGCCGGCCTGTCGTCGACGATTGCCTGCGAATGCCCGAGCCACGTCGCCGAGGTGCTGATGCAACTGAGCCATTTCGAGGCCTACAGCGCCGAGTGCGAGCAACGCAGCCCCGCCGACGCCGAGTTGCATGCCTACCTGCGCCAGGTGGCAGCCGGTGCGCGCGCGCAATTCGAGGCCGCGTTGGAACACGTGGCCTTGCACGAAGGCTTGATCCTGCCGTGATGACCGATGACCACCCTCTACCGCGCCGGGTGGATCGCAGCACGGCCAGCGCGAAGACCTTCGACGCCGCGGGTGTCCGCGCAACGCCCTAAGCTGAATCGGCGAGTTCGAGCCGACGTGACCATCGCACACCCCGTTCGCTGTTTTCTCTTTTCTCCGGAGTCACCATGTTCCGTCACCTGATGTTGTTCGCCTTTGCCGCCATGCCGATTGCCAGCCAGGCCATCGAAGAGCCCGACTACGAAGTCCTGCGCAAGCTCGGCAACGTGGAGTTGCGCCAGTACGCGCCCTACGTCGTGGCCGAGGTGGTTCTGGACACCACGGCCGATGAAGCCGGCAACCAGGCATTCCCGATCCTGGCCGCCTACATCTTCGGCAAGAACAAGGCCGAGATGAAGATGGCGATGACGGCGCCGGTGACCCAGAGCGCCGCGTCCGTGCGCATGAACATGACAGCACCGGTGACCCAGGCCGCCGTGGCCGGCGGCATGCGGGTGCAGTTCGTGCTGCCCAGGGGCGTGACGCTGGCCACAGCCCCCGAACCGCTGGACGCGCGGGTGCAACTGCGCACGGTGCCGGCCAGCCAGTGGGCCGCGATCCGCTACTCGGGGACCTGGTCGCAGTCCAACTACCAGGAGCACCTCGCGCTACTCAAGGCTGCGCTCGACGCAGCGGACGTGGCCACGCAAGGCGAGCCGGTGCTGGCGCGCTACAACGCGCCTTTCACGCCGTGGTTCCTGCGCCGCAACGAGATCTGGCTGGCCTTGCGATGAGGCCGCCGCAGCCTGTGCGCGCAAGCCGGGTTGCCAGCGGCGAGGCCACGCACAGGTGTCGATTCGCGCTCGACTCGCTGGCAGTCCTGGTGACGATCTGGCTCTTCAGCGTGGCCCCGCTCGCCCGCGCCGACACCGAGCCCGCGGTCGAGCGCTACACGCGCGTGCCGGCCAGCGCCGACGGCATCGGCAAGCGCTACATGGGGCGTGAGATCGCCGGCGTGATGGGCTGGCAAGGCGCCGCCTGGCTCGAACGCCAGGAGCGCGAGCGCGAAGAGCGCACCGACCTGCTGTTGAGCGCGCTGCAGCTCCAACCTGGCATGGTGGTGGCCGACATCGGTGCCGGCACGGGCTACCTGGCGCGGCGCATGGCCCCGGCCGTGATGCCGGGTGGCCAGGTGCTGGCGGTGGATGTGCAGCCTGAGATGGTGAGCCTGCTGCAAGCCATGGTGCGCCGGAGCGGCCTGGCGCAGATCCAAGCCTCGTTGGGCGCCGAGGCCGATGTCTTGCTGCCGGCGTCGTCGGTGGACCTGGCGATCCTGGTCGACGTCTACCATGAGCTGGCCTTGCCTTACGAGGTGCTGGCCAGCATCGTGCGCGCGCTCAAGCCGGGCGGTCAGTTGGTCTTCGTCGAGTACCGCGCCGAAGATCCGCAAGTGCCGATCAAGGCCCTGCACAAGATGAGCGAAGCCCAGATACGGCGTGAAGCCGCGGTGCACGCGCTGCAGTGGGAGCGCAGCGTCGCCAGCTTGCCCTGGCAGCACCTGGTGGTGTTTCGCAAGCGCCCCTGAACGCGGCGGTCGACGTCGCTGTGCAGCGCCGATGCCTTCGCTGCGAGTCCTTCGGGACTCTCCTGCGCGGGCTCAGCCGGCGCCGCGCAAGGGCGCCGTGGCCGCTGCGACGCGCCGGACCAGCGCCGGGTCGTGGGGTTCGAGGGCAGGTTTGTCCTGTGCCGTCGCAGGCGGCGTACGCCGCACACCGGCAACGCTGTCGTCGACCTCCGCAGCCAGCTTCACCGCCAGCGCCTGCGCGGTGGCGATCAGCCACGATCCGGTGTCCTGGTCTTCGCGCGAGTCCTGGTCCAGGAAATGATCGGCGGCCTTGGCCGCGGCATGCAGTTGATGGGCCCGCACGCGCAGCGGCGACAGTCGGCTCAGCAGCGCAGCGTCGGCCTGCCGCTCTTTGATCGAGCGCGCCAGCGCATCCAGGTCCGCCGCCAGCTCGGCGGCCAGGCCGACGGCGCTCGACATCAGCCATGACCCGGTGTCGCGCTCGGCCGCCGCTTCCTGCGCGTTTTAGTGGTCGGCGGCGCGCGTGGTGGCGCGCAGCTGGTGGGCGCGCGCCCCGAGCTCGCGCAACAGGTGCGAGGCATCGCCGGCATCGGCGGGCAGGGCGCTTCTGGCGGTGTTGCGGGTGTCTGGCATCTCAGCCTCCGCTGGCAGGGGGTGGAGCCGGATTCTGCCCATGATCGGGCGTCAGCGGGAGCATGGCTGAGCCGCCCCGGGCCCAGCCCCCGCGCAACACGGCAGCCAGGTCGAGCAGCGGCGCCACCGGGGCGGCGTCGGCTTCAGGCTCGACCCCGGCGCCGGGCACGGGCGGGTCAAAGAGCGGCAGCAACGGGTTGGGGATGAAGCGCGAGCGCAGCGCGTACAGGTGGCGGCCGCCGAGAGCGCGCTGCTGGGTGACGTGGAAGCGCTGCGGCGCCCACAGGCTGAGCGCGTCACGGGCGCGCGTCATGCCGACGTAGAGCAAGCGGCGTTCTTCCTCGATCTCAGCGGCGCTGCCGGTGGCCATGTCGGCGGGCATGCAGCCGTCGACGACATTGAGAATGTGCACCGCGTTCCACTCCTGGCCCTTGGCCGAGTGCAGGGTGGACAGGATCAGGTAGTCCTCGTCGCGCAGCGGCACGCCGGCTTCGTCGCTGCTGGCCTCGGGCGGGTCGAGCGTGAGGTCGGTGACGAAGCGTTCGCGGCTGCGGTGCGTGGCCGCCACCTGGCCGAGCTGCTCCAGGTCAGCCAGGCGCACGCGTGCGTCGTCGTGCAGCCGCTCCAGGTGCGGCTGGTACCAGGCGGTGGTGCGGCGCAGGTCATCGGGCCACTGCGCGGCGGCGCTGCGCAGGTGCTGCATCAGGTCGACCAAGGCCTGCCACGGATCGGCCGCCGGCGCCGGCGCCTTGAAGTCCTCGAGCGGCCCGGCGTGGTCGAGCAGCCGCCGCACGCTGGCCGGCCCCATGCCGGGCACCAGGCGCGCCGTGCGCAGCGCCGGCAGCTGGGCGCGCGGGTTGTCGGCCCAGCGCAGCACCGAGAGCACGTCCTTGACGTGCGCCGCCTCCATGAACTTGAGGCCGCCGTACTTGACGAAGGGCACGCCGCGCCGCGTCAGCTCCAGCTCCAGCGCCGCGCTGTGCGTGCCGGTGCGAAACAGCACCGCCTGGCGCTTGAGCGCCAGGCCCGCCTCGCGCTGCGCCAGCACGGCGTCGGCCACGCCGCGCGCCTGTGCCGCTTCGTCTTCCACCGTCAGCAGCTGCGGCTTGCAGCCGGCGGCGCGATCGCTCCACAGATCCTTGGCAAAACGCTGGCTGGCCAGCGCGATGACGGCATTCGAGGCCTGCAGCAGCTGCGGCGTGCTGCGGTAGTTCTGCGTCAGCGTGACGACGCGCGCCGGCGGCTCGAAGCGCTGCGGAAAGGCCAGGATGTGCTGCACCTCGGCGCCACGAAAGGCGTAGATCGACTGCGCGTCGTCGCCCACCGCCGTCAGGCCCACGCCATGCGGCTTGAGCGCATGCAGGATGTCGGCCTGCAGGCGGTTGATGTCCTGGACTTCGTCGACCAGCACGTGGTCGAAGCGGCCGCCGATGCGCCCGGCCATGGCCGGGGTCTGCATCAGGTGCCACCAGGCCAGCAGCAGATCGTCGAAGTCGAGCGACTGCTGCTGCAGCTTGGCTTCGCCGAAGGCCGCGAACAGGCCTTGCAGATCGGCCTCATGGCCCAGGCACCAGGGGAAGTAAAGCTTGACCACCTCGGCCACCGGCAGCCGCGTGTTGATGCAGCGCGAATGGATGGCCAGGCAGGTCGGCGCCAGCGGCACGCGGTGCTCACTTTGCGCCAGGCCCAGCGCCTGGCGCGTGTGGGCGAGCAGGTCCTGCGCGTCGGCCCGGTCGAGCACGGTGAAGCCGGGTGCCAGGCCGATGTGGCGGGCCTCTTCGCGCAGCAGCCGCGCGGCCACGCTGTGGAAGGTACCGCACCAGGGCAGCGTGGGCGGTGCGGTGCTGGAAGGCAGGCCCAGCGACTGGTGCAGCAGCCGCGCCGCGCGCCGCGCCATCTCGGCCGCGGCGCGGCGCGAGAAGGTCAGCAGCAGCACGCGCTGCGGGTCGGCGCCTTGCTCCACCAGCCAGGCCAGGCGCGAAGCCAGCGTCAGCGTCTTGCCGGTGCCTGCGCCAGCGATGACGAGCAGGGGCCCGCTCTGGGTGGGGTGGGTCGCCGCCTGCAGTTGTTCGGGGTTGAGCGAGGTCGTGGGCTGCAAGGTGGATGGCGTGCGCAGGGGCGGTTCGAAGACTGTATGCGCATCCAGATGATTCGCCCAGCGTCTGGCGCTGGGATCGCCGTCGCTACGGCGCCGTTGATTCATGAATGCCTGTTTCAGCCCGCTGTTGACGGCCGAACACCGGTAGAAACCAGAACACCGACACTGTCGAATTTGCTTACATCTCGCGAGAGAGCCCGACCAAAGCATTGGGGGGAAAAGACCCAATCGGCGCGACCTTTCAGCTTCGGAGCGTGCGATTTCTCACGCCGTCGCGGCGCTCAAGAGCTTGGTATAGATCGTGCTAAGTACTGGGGGCTGGTGCCAGAGCGCAAAGGGCCTGGCGATCGAAGATTCTTCTTTTTGACTTGGCAACAAACGAGGTGAAACATGGGAAAGCTAGTTAAGTTGGCATCGGCTCTGATGCTGGTGGGCATGGGTGCCGCACAAGCGCACACGGTCACTTTTGGCTACGAGAACGCCGGCGTTGGCGCCGTGACCTTCTGGTACGGCTCCTATCACACCAATGGCATGGGCGACGGACCGGATCTGGAAGGCAGCCTGAATCTGGTGGGCATCAATGGCAACCCCTTCGCTTCGACGACGGTGGCTTACAACATCGAACGCGGTCTCGTGAACCCGGCTCAGTGCGGCAGCGGCCCTGCCATCTGCATCGGCCAACCCGCTGGCTTGATCGACGGCGTCACGAACTTCAAGGATCCGACCTACGGGGGCACCTTCGCCAATGTGCAGAGCTGGCAAGGGGTGACCTTCACGGGCCTCGCCGCCGGTGACTACCAGTTCACGTACATCCCCATCGCCAACCCCAGCGCGCATTGGGCGCCTTGGTCCAACGCGGTCCGCACCGGCAACGTGACGCTCAGCGGCGCCATCGTCAATGGCGTACCGGAGCCGACGTCGCTGGCCCTGATCGGCCTGGCCCTGTTCGGGCTTGCCTTGAGCAGCCGCAAGAAGGCCTGACCGCTTCGGCTCCCGATCAAACCCCGCCTCGGCGGGGTTTTTCTTTGGCCAGCTCGCAGCGCCCGATCACCCGCTCGATCGATGACGGCGCGACCTGCGCCCTCCCGCCCACGGCTGCGAAAGGGGAGTCCGCCCTGTCGCAGCCGCACGCTCCGCCCATGCGCCGCGCTGGACCGCGCCGCTACAGGCCCATGAGCAGAGTCGCGACCTCGGACTGGCCCGCAAAACCGCCACCGAGCCGGCCCAAGGTCTCGAGTTCGTTGCGGGCCTCTGATTTGTTGCCGTGCTTGATGAGCAACTGCGCCAGGCGCAAACGCAGCGTCGGATCCTTGGGGTCCAACTGGACGGCGCGTCGCTGCGTTTCGACGGCCTTGGGTAGCTGGTTCTCGACTTCCAAGGCCAGCGCCAAGGTGTCCAGCAGTGCTGCGCGCTCGGGTAGCAGTGCGACCGCCCGTTCGGCCATCGCCGTGGCACCGGGCTTGCGCTGCGTGGCCAGCAACCAGGCGACGTTGTTGATTGCCATGGCATGGTGCGGCTGCAGCGCCATCACGGCGCGGTACTGCGCCTCGGCACGTGGCCAGTCCTTGGCCGCCAAAGCCATGTCGCCCAGGTAGTAGACGAAGGCGGCATCCTTGGGGTTGCCCTTGATCCAGTCGGCGGCGACGCCGTCCGCTTCCGCGGCCTTGCCGGCTGACCTGAGAAAACGGTGCTGCCTGATCGCGAAGTCGCTGGACCTGCTGCGCTGCAGTGCAGCGGCATAGGCCGCTGCAGCGGCGCCCCAGTTCTTGCCCATGGCCTCGAGTTCACCTTCCAGCGCAAACCCGGCCGCGTCCTGCGGCAGGCGCTGCTGCAAAGCGCGCGCGATGGCGATGCCTTCTTGGGGCCGCTTGTCCATCACCGCCAGCATCGCCAGGCCGCGCTGCGCCATCAGGTTGTCGGGCTCGATCGTCAGCGCCTGGCGCAGCGCCTTGGCAGCTGCCGAGGTGTCGCGGCTGGCGATGAAGGCGTCGGCCAGTTGCACCTGGTGCCGGGCCTTGCCCGGCTGCAGGGCCGTCAGCTTCTTGAAAGTGCTCACCGCTTGCTGGCCGTCGCCGGCGGCAATCTGCGCCCGGCCCAGCGACTCCATCACCGCCAGGTCGGTGGGCAGCGCTGCGCTGGCCTCCTGGGCCGCCGCCAGGGCGCCCTTGCCGTCCGCGCTGCCGAGCAGCCGTTCGATGAGGGCGAGGTGCGGCAGCGCCAGCGACGCGTCCGCCTTGGCCGCTGCCCTGAGCTGTGCCACGACCAAGGCAGGGCTGGCGCCGAGCTCGGCGTCCAGGTCGGCCAGCGCCAGCCGGGCGCGCACGTTCTTGGGCTCGGCCTTGATGAGGCTTTCAAAACGCTGTCGCGCCTGTTCTGGCCTGCCGGCCTTGATGTCGATCGCTGCCAGGGTGGTGATGGCCGGCAGGTAGTTGGGTGTCTTGACCAATGCCTTCTCGAAGCTGGCCACTGCGCCCGCGGTGTCGTCCTGCAGCACCAGAACGCGGCCGCGCAGCGTGAGTGGGTAGGCCTGGTCCGGCTGCTTGTGCAGCACGGCGTCCAGGGCCAGCAGGGCGCCCTTGAAGTCCTTGCGGCTCAAGCGCGCGCTGACCAGCGCCATATCCGCCTGCACGCCCTGGTCGCCCTTGGCTATCGCTTCGAGCTGGGCGGTGGCCGCGCCGGTGTCGCCGCGCGCGAGCTGCGCCAGCGCCACGGAGGTGCCCAGGCCGGCGTCCTCGGGTGCTGCCTTCAGGGCACGCCGGAAGGCGGCCTCGGAGCGCTTGCCATCGCCGGCCTGCAGGTAGGCTTCGCCGGCCAGCGCCAGGCTGGCGGCGTCGGCTGCAGGGCTTTCGATCACCGGCAGCAGAACTTCGACGGCCTTGTCCGGCAATGCGTCGCGCAGGTAGGTCTGCGCCAGGAGGTGGCGCGTGAGCAGCAGTTTGGGGGCCTGCTTCAGGGCCTGGCCGAGCAAGCCCTCGGCCAGCGTGTAGTGCTGCAGGCGGTACTCGGCGCCGCCCGCGAGCACCAGCACCAGCACGTTATCGGGCTTGATCACCAGCAACTGCTGGGTGAGCTCGCGACAGAGCTTGTAGTCCTTGTCTTCGAAGGCGAACTGGGCCTGCAGGAACAGCGTCTCGGGGTGCCTGGGGGCGAGCTTGCGCAGTTGCTCGAAGTCGGCCCTGGCCTCGGCGCGCTGGGCCCGCTGAAGCCGCGTGTTGATCACCGCCGCATGGGCCGCGACCAAGTCCGGGTGCGCGCTGCGCACCTTGCGCAGGGCTTCCAGTGCGGCGTCGCCATCCTTGCCGGTGCGCGACAGAATCTCACCTTTGAGCAGACCGGCCTCGGCGTTGCCGGCGTCGCGCGCCAGCACCTCGTCGAGCTGGCTCAGGGCGCCGGGGACGTTGCCCTCGGATGCGTCCAGACGGGCCAGCAGGACCGTGGCAGGCGCATGGCCGGGCTGCGCCTGCAGAGCCGCTGCCGCCACGGCGCGCGCCTGACTCAGGTTGCCCTGCGCGGTGTAGGCCATGGCCAGCGAGGTCTTCAGATCGGCCGTGGCACCGGCATGGCCCAGCACGGTGTCGCGGTACTGGGCCAGGAGCTTGGCACCTTCCCCAGCGTCCAGCATGGCGCGCGCGATGTCCGGCACCACCTGCTCGTCGCTGGCTTGCGCTTCCTGGGCCTTGCGCAGTTCGACCAGTGCCGCTGCCGGGTCGCCGCCTCGCAGCAAGGCCTGGCCCAGCAGCAAGCGCGCGGCGGGGGAATCGGGGTTCTTGGCCACCGCGTTCTTGAGTTGAATCGCCGCACCGGCGAAGTCTTTCTTCGCCAGCAAGCTCTTGCCTTCGGCGAGCAACTCGGCCTCGGAGTTCTTGCCGCAGGCACCGAGTATGGAAATCAGCAAGCCGACGAGCAGGAAGCGGGGCATTGGATACTTCATGGGTGAGGTCCGAATGGGCTGAGTGGGGATGTGTTCTGGCAGCGGACCGGCACGATCAAGCAGCGCGACCAGCAGGCCATTCATCGGGCCAGGCTGGCCCGCCACGCGACGCAGCGCAGATCGGCGCGCCACGGGTCCTCGAGGGTGGCCAGAGCACGGGCTCAGCGACCCATCTGGTCCAACTGCTGACGCAGGTCCAGCTTGCTGGCGATGCCCAACTTCTTGTAGATCCGCGTCAGATGATTGCCCACGGTCGAGGCCGAAAGTCCAAGCTCGGCGGCGATCTGCTGGCCGGTCTGGCCGCTGGCGAACCGCTCGGCCACGCCACGTTCACGCGCACTCAAGGCGTCCGCCGGGGTGAGCCTGCGTGCTTGCACGAAGGTCAGATCTTCGGTGCGCGAAATGTCCAGTGCGACGTACTTGCCGCGAAAGGTCTGGCCACTGGGGTGTGCCAGCAACTCGGCCAGGCCTGGTGGCAGGCTTGGCAGGGTCCATTGCGGCCACTCGGCGCGCAGCAGTGCGGCGCAGCGGTCCTCGATCTCGAGCAAGGCCCCGGCGCGGTCGAAAATCGCGCAGGCCATGCGGGGTGTGTGTGCTCGCGCCGCGCCGGCGCGCAAGTGCCGAAGACGGCATCGTGCATGGGTCTCCATCAGGTGCGGCGCCATGAACTGCATGATCCTGCGTTCGGCCTCTGAAAAGGCGGGGTGCGTGGGGTTGCGCCACAGCGAGATATGGCGGGTGATCGACCGACTGGCTCCTGCCAGCACCGTGCACAGAGCTTGCTCCACGTCCCACTTCGACATGAACTCCAGCTGGAACCGGGTCGTGCGCAATGGCTCGCGGGCCTGCACGTCGGCGAGGATCACGGTGACCCCCAGGCAGTCGCTGGCGCGTCCACGGGCTGGATCCAATGCCAGGCCGCTGCTCATGTAGTGCGAGTTCATGTCGTCCAACGCGGCCACCGGTGGCGAACTGCCCGACCCGCGCAATTGTTCGATGCTTGCACTGCCCCAGGTGATGGCCTGCAACGGCATCAGGTCGCGCATCACATCAGCGGCGCGCACGCCGAATTTGTCTGCTGGCCACTCGCGGCCGCCGCGCACCAGGTGAAGTGTGGCCGCGCTCAAACGGGCAAGCAGACCGTCAGGCAGATCGAAGTCCTGGCCGGCCTTGGCCGCTTCGCCTTCGACGACCGTGTTCTCATCGTGGGCGGCCCGCTTCAGTGCATGCATCGGTGTCGAGAAACGTCGGCAAGGGGTCGTCGGTGGCACATCCTGGCGGCACACGCAGCACGGGACATACCAAATTGAAGTCTAGATTCTGAGAGGGTGGTTTCAAGGCGCCCATCGGGAAGCACCCTGCATGGCGCGAGCAGGACCCCCCTGATGCGCGGGGGGCTGCGTCTCTGGGAAGAGCGAGTCGCCCGCGCCGGGTTTCGCCGCGCTTCCCGTGCCCGGAGCTTAGTCGGCCTTGCCAGCCCAAACCGGGTTTGGTCGGCAGCGCGGACAGTCTCTTGCGCAGCTTTTCGGCCATCCCGTGACAGGCTTCGCGCAGCAGCGCAGCAGCGGCGCAGCGTTGGCGGCCCTCCGCACGGGTGCCCGATGGCCTGCCCGGCAGGACTCGAACCTGCGACCCCCAGCTTAGAAGGCTGGTGCTCTATCCAGTTGAGCTACGGGCAGTCAACACGCCGGCGATTCTAGGAGCAGGCCTCAGCGCCGCTTGTACTGCGTGTTGCCGAACAAGGTCTCGCGCGCCTGGTCGTCGACCAGCGGCTTGCGCAGATTGGCCAGCACTTCGACGCCGCGCCTCACCGCGGGCCGCGCCGCGACTTCGTCGAACCAGCCGCGCAGGTGCGGGAAGTCGTTCCAGTCGATGCCCTGGTTCTTCCAGCTGCGCAGCCACGGAAAGATGGCGATGTCGGCGATGCTGTAATCGGCGCCGCCGATGTACCGGGTATTGGCCAGGCGCTTGTTCATGACGCCGTACAGGCGCCTGGCTTCGTTCGTGTAGCGGTCCACCGCGTAGGCGATCTTCTGCGGCGCGTAGAGGCGGAAGTGGTGCGCCTGGCCGAGCATCGGCCCGACGCCGCCCATCTGGAACATCAACCACTCCAGCACCTCGTACTTGCCGCGCACGTCCTGGGGCATGAAGCGGCCGGTCTTGCCGGCCAGGTAGAGCAGGATGGCGCCGGATTCGAACATCGAGATCGGCTGGCCGTCTGGGCCCTCGGGGTCGATGATGGCCGGGATCTTGTTGTTCGGGCTGATGGCCAGGAACTCGGGTTTGAACTGATCGCCGGCGCCGATGTCCACCGCATGCGCCCGATACGGCAGGCCGCACTCCTCCAGCATGATGTGAACCTTGTGGCCATTGGGCGTGGCCCACGAATACACTTCGATCATTGTCGTTCTCCGCAGGTGCGCGTCGCCTGGCGCGCGGCTGGCTCATTGGACACCAAACCATGCTCGACGGCTTGAAGCGTTTGTTCACCGGGGCCGCGGCCCCGGCCGATGACTGGGGTGGCATCACGCCTTGGGCCACATCGCGCCAATACACCTTTCGCGGCGTGCCCAGCGAAGGCTTCGTCATCGACGGCCGTCTGGGCGCGACGCCCTGGCGACTGGAGTGGGGCCCCTCGCAGCGGCCCTACATCCAGGGCCAGGAGTTGCGCATCCGCTCCGAGCTCGGCCTGGGTGCCGACCTGCAGATGGTGATCATGAACCGCGTGCTGCAGGAGCGCATGGAGAAGGACGTCTTCGACCAGTACGTCGAAGGAGTGCAGACCCGGATCGACAACCAGACTCCACCCGAGATGCGCTGGCTCGTGATGTTCCCCAAGCTGCCGGGCAGCGAAATGCCCGAATTGCGTGAGCGCTACATCGCGCTGTCCAGCGTCAAGAGCTGGCTCGTGCAGTGGCTGCAAGGGCCGCTGTCGCAGGCCCTGGCTGGCGCCCGCCTGGACGCCGACACGCCCATCGTGCTGATGATCGGCCGCGGCCGACTGATGCTGCGCACGGCCTTGCCCGAAGCCCAGGTGGCCAGCCTGCAGGCCTGGCTGCGGCTGTTCGAAACCGCCATGCGCGAGGCTCGCCGGGTGGCCAATGAGAGCAGCGAATCGCTCTCGCCCAGCACCCACCCGAGCCTGTGGTCGACCAGCGCGCTGCCGGGTGACGAACGGCAGAAGTAGCGCGGGCGCCTCGCGCCGCGTGGGCCGGTGATGCCGCGGCCGGCTCCCGGCTCCCGGCTCATCGCGGCGCTGCTTCTCCGGTCCTCAGGTCTTGGGTAGCGCGCTTTTCCCGAGCTCGATCTTGGCGATCGCGTTGCGGTGCACCTCGTCCGGGCCGTCGGCAAAACGCAGCGTGCGCGACAGCGTGTAGAAGTAGGGCAGCGGTGTGTCCTGGCACATGCCCGCGCCGCCGTAGACCTGCATCGCCCAGTCGATGATCTGGCAGGCCATGTTGGGCGCCACGACCTTGATCATCGCGATCTCGGCCTTGGCGCTCTTGTTGCCAGCCATGTCCATCATCCACGCGGCCTTGAGCGTCAGCAGGCGGGCCTGGTCGATCATGCAGCGCGCTTCGGCGATGCGCTCTTGCGTCACGGTCTGCTGGGCGATCGTCTTGCCGAAGGCGGTGCGGCTGACGGCACGCTCGCACATCAGCTTGAGTGCGCGCTCGGCGATGCCGATCAGCCGCATGCAGTGGTGGATGCGTCCGGGCCCGAGGCGGCCCTGTGCGATCTCGAAGCCGCGGCCTTCACCGAGCAGGATGTCGGTCACCGGCACGCGCACGTTCTTGAAGTCGACTTCCATGTGGCCGTGCGGCGCGTCGTCGTAGCCGAACACGGTCAGCGGGCGCATGATCTTGATGCCCGGGGTGTCGGCCGGCACCACGACCATCGACTGCTGCGAATGGCGCGGCGCGCTCGGGTCGGTCTTGCCCATGAAGATGTAGACCGCGCAGCGCGGGTCGCCGGCGCCGCTGGTCCACCACTTGCGGCCGTTGATGACGTAGTGGTCACCCGAGCTTGTGGATTCACGGCGGATGTCGGCCTCGATGTTGGTGGCGTCGGACGAAGCCACTGCCGGCTCGGTCATCGCGAAGGCGCTGCGCATCTTGCCTTCGAGCATCGGCGCCAGCCAGCGCTTTTTGTGCTCGGCAGTGCCGTAGCGGGCGAAGACCTCCATGTTGCCGGTGTCGGGCGCCGAGCAGTTGAAGACCTCACTGCTCCAGGGCACCGCGCCCATGATTTCGGCCAACGGCGCGTAGTCCTGGTTGCTCAAGCCGAAGTTGAATTCGGCCTCGCCCTTCGAACCCGCGGCGCCAGCGCCCTCGGCGTGCGGAGGCAGGAACAGGTTCCACAGTCCGGCGGCACGCGCCTTGGGCTTGAGCTCTTCGATCACCTGCAGCGGCGTCCAGCGCTTGCCGGCCTGGGTGTTGGCCTCGATTTCGGCAAAGTAGCGCGCCTCGGCGGGGTAGACGTGTTCGGCCATGAAAGCCTGCAGGCGCGCCTGCAGGTCCTGCGTGCGGGCTGAGTAGCTGAAGTCCATTTGGGGTTCTCCGGTGAAGGATGCAGGGGCGCTTGCCGAAGGACTCAGCTTGCGCGTTCGGCGAATTGCCAGGCCATCTGGGCCAACGGCCGGGTCGATGCGCCAGTGGCCTTGGCCTGCGCACTGGATGCGATGCCGTCGACCACGCGCTTGGCGATGCCCTGCGTGATCGAGGCCAGGCGGAACAGGTTGTAGGCGAGGTAGAAATTCCAGTCGGCGGCCAGGTCCTGGGGCCGCGCGCGGCCGGTGCGCTGGCAGTAGCGGCGCACGTAGTCCTGCTCGCTGGGGATGCCCAGCGCCGCGTGGTCCAGGCCGCCGATGCCGCGGAAGGTGCCCGGCGGGATGTGCCAGGCCATGCAGTGGTAGCTGAAGTCGGCCAGCGGGTGACCGATCGTCGACAGCTCCCAGTCAAGCACCGCGATGACGCGCGGCTCGGTCTTGTGGAACACCAGGTTGTCGAGCCGGTAGTCACCGTGCACCACCGAGACCTGCGAGCTGTCCAGCGCCGTGGCCGGCATGTGCGCCGGCAGCCAGGCGATCAGGCGGTCCATCTCGTCGATGGTCTCGGTGATCGAAGCCAGGTACTGCTTGCTCCAGCGGCCGATCTGGCGCTCGAAGTAGTTGCCAGGCTTGCCGTAGCCAGCCAGGCCCGCGGCGCCGACGTCGACCTGGTGCAGCGCGGCGATGACGCGGTTCATCTCGTCGTAGATCGCGCCGCGCTCCGCGTTGGTCAGGCCGGGCAGCGACTGGTCCCACAGCACGCGGCCGTCCATGAACTCCATGACGTAGAAGGCGCGGCCGATGACGGCCTCGTCCTCGCACAGCAGCAGCATCTGCGCCACCGGCACGTCGCTGCCGGCGAGTGCGTGCATGACGCGGAACTCACGCTCAATGGCGTGGGCCGAAGGCAGCAGCTTCGCCGCCGGCCCGGGTTTGCTGCGCAGCACGTAGGCGCGGCCGGGCGTGAGCAGCTTGTAAGTCGGGTTGGACTGGCCGCCCTTGAACTGTTCCACGCTCAACGGCCCGGCAAATCCGGGCAGGTGGGCCGCCAGGTGGGCCTGCAGCGCGGCGACGTCGAAGGCGTGGCTGTCGGAAACGGTGCGGGTGCCGGTGAACTGTTCCATGGTGCCCTGGCCTTCAGCGCTCAGCAATGGCCAGCAGCTTGTCGCGTGACAAGACCACCAGCCGGGTGGGTTCGACACGCACCGCGCCGTCGCGTTCGAAGCCCTTGAGCTCCTGGTTGACGCGCTGGCGCGATGCGCCCAGCAGCTGCGCCAGGTCTTCCTGCGCCAGCGCCAGGCCGATGCGGATTTCCTCGCCCTGTGCGATGCCGTAGCTGCGCGCCAGCAGCAGCACCTGCTTGGCCAGCCGCGCCTGCAGCGGCCGCGTGTTGAGGTCCTCGATCTGGTCGAACATGAGGCGCAGGCGACGGCAGTTCAGGCGCAGCAGGGCGTCGTACAACTCCACGTGCTGCGCCAGCAGTTCCTTGAAGTCGGTCTTGCGCACGGCCAGCATCGTGGTGGCGCCGTGGGCATCGGCATCGTGGGTGCGCGGCAAGCCGTCGAAGAGCGCGATGTCGCCGAACCAGGTGCCGGGCTCGGCATAGGTCAGCGTGACCTGCTTGCCCGACAACGATACCGAGCTGATGCGCACCGCGCCGCGGGCCACGCCACACCATTCTTCGGCCGCCGAGCCGCGGCTGGCGAGCGGATCGCCGTCGGCCAGGCGCCGCACCAGCGCCCGCGACAGGATGGCGCTTCTCAGCTTGGGGGTGAGCTTGCTGAACCACGCGCCTGATTCGATGTTGTGAAGCTCGTCGATTGTAAGAACAGGGGTATTCATGGCTTGTCTCTGACGCGACAGGCGCGCGACCATGGCATTGTCCATCGTCGCCGAGCGCGCGAAGCCACTGCCGAGAGTTCTTTCATGCCCACCGCTGCCCTCACCATCCCGCCGCGCCGCGACCACGTCAGCGCCGAAGAGTGGCGGCTGCGCGTCGAGCTGGCCGCTGCCTACCGGCTGGTGGCGCTGTTCGGCTGGGACGACCTCGTCTTCACGCACATCAGCGCGTGCGTGGCGGGGCCCGCGGGTGAGCACACGGGGCAGTTCCTGATCAACCCCTACGGCTTCATGTTCGAGGAGATCACGGCGTCGAGCCTGGTCAAGGTCGACGCGCAGGGCGTCAAGCTCGACGACACGCCGTTCGACGTCAACCCGGCCGGCTTCGTCATCCACAGCGCGGTCCACGAGGCGCGCCGCGACGTCGCATGCGTGCTGCACGTGCATTCGCTCAACGGCATCGCCGTTTCGGCACAGCAGGCGGGCGTGTTGCCGCTGTCGCAGCAATCGATCTTCGTGCTCTCGTCGCTGGGCTATCACGACTATGAAGGCGTGGCCCTGCGCGACGACGAAAAGCCGCGGCTCGTCGCCGACCTCGGCGCCAACAGCTTTCTCATGCTGCGCAACCACGGCCTGTTGACGGTAGGCGCCAGCGTGGCCGACGCCTTGCTGTCGATGTACCTGTTCGAGACAGTCTGCACGATCCAGGTTCGCGCCATGAGCGGTGGCGCCGAACTGGTCAGCGTGGACCCGCGCATCGTGGCCTCGGCGCAGCAGCAGGCGGCGGCGGTCACCAAGGGGCTGGGCTCGCAGCTGACCTGGCCGGGTCTGCTGCGACGTCTGGACCGCCGCCTGCCCGGCTACGACACCTGAGCGCCGGGGCCCGGCGCGCGGGGACAGCGGCGCGGGTTCAGCGGCGCGGGTTCAGCGGCCCGGGATCAGCGGCCCGGGATCAGCCGCCCGGGATCAGCTGCCCGGGATCAGCCGCCCGGAATAGGCCACGAAATCGACGCTTGCCACGGTTTTGCGCTGAATTGCTTCTGCTAGAGTGTTTAACGCTAGGGCTTACACGCACCATTTACCGCATGCACACAAAACGGCCATGGCTGTCGTCAATGATTGGCAGTCTCACGGCCCTGGTCGTGTCGACTGCTTTTGGCGCCGGACTGGGCAGCGGCGGTGCCGCAGCGGTGCTCGGGCAGCCGCTGGACTTTGCAGTCCAGGTGCGGCTCGACGCCGGCGAATCACTGACGCCCGAGTGCGCCTCGGCCGAGGTCACCAGCGGCGACCGTCGCTTGCCGCCGGGTGCGGTGCGGGCCCTGGTGGACATGACCGGCACCGACATGGCCCGCGTGCGGGTGGTCACGACGCTGAGCATCGACGAGCCGGTGGTCGTGATCCAGCTTCACGTCGGCTGCAAGCCGCGCATCTCGCGCCGCTACGTGGTGCTCGCCGATCCCCCCTACACGGCAGCCGCGGCAACGGCACCGGCCTTCGCCGCGACCCCGGCCGCTGCGCCTGAAGCACCGCCGGCTGTGTCGTCACCAAGCGGGCCGGCGAGCGAGACCGTGGTCGCCGCGGTCGCCGCGGTCGCCGCAGCCGCCACCACTGAGACCGCACCCGCGCCCAGCGCGCCGTTGGCTCGCGCCCAGCCGCGCTCGCCCGCTGTAGCCGCAGCCGCCGCTGCGCGCGCCGAGCGGCGGGTCGAGCGCCGCAAGGCCGCCAGGTCCGTCGCGCGCACCACCGCTCGCGCTCCTGCCAGCCGCCCGCGCGCGGCAGGCAGCGAATCCGTCCGCTTGCCAGCCGCCGTCATGGTCGCTGCGCCGGCACGACTGAAGCTGGATCTGGAAGAGCCGCCCCGCGTGGGCAGCGCCGCGGCCGCGGTGGAAGAGGCGCTGGCGGTGGTGGCGCAGGCGGCCAGTGCAGCCCGCGTCGCCGCTTCGGCGGCCTCCGCCTCTGCCGCCCGCATGGCCGAACTGGAGCGCACAGTCGAGCAACTGAACCAGGAATCCAAGAGCAGTCGCGACCTGGCGCTGCAGTTCAGGCAGCGCCTGGCCGATGCCGAGGGGCCGGGCCTGTGGACGCTGCCGCTGATGGTGCTGGCGGGCCTGCTGGCCGCCCTCGCGGCCTGGCTGGCCTGGCGTCTGGGCCAGGTGCAGACGGTGCGCCAGCAAGGTTGGCGCGAGGCCGGTGTGGCGGTGCCGACCGCGGTGCCCACGCAAGACATGACGCAGGACACCAAGGCGGGCCAACCCTTGACGGCGCCGATCCCGTTTGTCACCTCTGAAGTCAAGCCGCCCGCGGCGATCGCCGCGAACCGCACGCGCACGCCCCCCGCCTGGCCGCCGCCAGCGCCACCGGTGGCCTGGCCGCCAGCGGCCACCAGCCTGATGTCGGAAGACACCCACGCCGAGCCCGCGATGCAGCGCACCGAGCCACTGCCGCCGTCGGCGCTGCCCGACGCCGGTGCGCCACGCGACGTCTCGATCGAGGAACTCATCGATCTGGAGCAGCAGGCCGAATTCTTCGTCGTGCTCGGTCAGGACGAGGCCGCGGTCGAGTTGCTCGTCGAGCACCTGCGCAGCACCGGCGGTGGCAGCCCGCTGCCATACCTGAAGCTGCTCGAGATCCACCACCGCCGCAACGACCGCGAGGCCTACGAGAGAACGCGCACGCGCTTCAACCATCGCTTCAATGCCTACGCGCCGGAATGGGGCCTGGACCTCGGCCACGGCCGCTCGCTGGACGACTATGCTGAAGTCATCCCGCGCCTGCAGCAGGTGTGGCCGCGCCCGCTGGACGCGATGGCCGAGCTCGAGGCGCTGCTGTTCCGCAAGTCACGCGGCGAACTCTTCGACTTGCCGGCCTACCGCGAGGTGCTGTTCCTGTACTCGCTGGCGCGCGATCTGCTGGACCGGGGCGCCGCCGACAGCGGCGCCATCGACCTCCTGCTGCCGATGGCCCAGGGCGCTGATTTCAGCAGCACCGCAGCAGCGCCTTACATGGGCCTGGAGCACAGCGCCTTCCGCGACACCCTGCCGCCCGATGAGGCGCCTGGCGGCCCACTGGACTTCGACGTCTCGGCGGCCGAGCGCGCCACCAGCATCTTCGATCTGCTCGACGACAAGCCACAGCCACCGCCGCGCCGCTCCTGAGCGGGCGCCGGCGTCACAGGCGCGCCAGCCGCGCCGTTGCGCTCAGCAGCGTGGCGTCCTGTTTGGCAAAACACAGACGCGCCAGCCGCTGCTCGAAGCCGCCTTCGTAGAACACCGACAAAGGAATCGCCGCCACGCCGATCTCGCGCGTCAACCACTGGCAGAAGTCGGCCTCGACGAGATCGCTGACCGCGCTGTAGTCGACGAGCTGGAAGTAGCTGCCCTGGCTGGGCAGGGGACGCAGCCGGGTGCCGGCCAGGCCGTCGCAAAAGAGATCGCGCTTGCGTTGGTAGAAGGCCGGCAGCTCGCGGTAGGGCGCGGCGTCGGCCATGTAGCGTGCCAGGCCGTGCTGCACCGGCGTGTTGACGGTGAAGACGTTGAACTGGTGCACCTTGCGGAACTCGGCCGACAGGGCCGCGGGCGCAGCCACGTAGCCCACTTTCCAGCCCGTCACGTGGTAGGTCTTGCCGAAGCTGCTGACCACGAAAGCGCGCGCCGCCAGCACCGGGATCGACGCCGCGCTGACGTGGGGTGAACCGTCGAACACCATGTGCTCGTAAACCTCGTCCGAGATGAGCAGCACCTGGGTCGGCGCCAGCAGGTCGGCCAGCTGCTGCATCTCGGAGCGCGTCCACACCGTGGCGCTCGGGTTGTGCGGGCTGTTGATGATCATCAGCCGTGTGCGCGGCGTCAGCGCTGCTGCGATGAGCGCGAAGTCGGGCCTGAAGCTGCCGGGCGTCAGCGGCACGCGCACGACGCGGCCACCGGCCAGCACGATGTTGGGCGCGTAGCTGTCGTAGCAGGGCTCGAGCACCACCACCTCGTCGCCCGGGTGGACGCTGGCCAGCACCGCCGTCAGGATGGCCTGGGTGGCGCCGGCGGTGATGGTGACTTCGGTGGCGGGGTCGTAGCGGCGGCCGTAGAGGGCCTCGATCTTGTCGGCCACGCGCTGGCGCAACTGCGGCACCCCGGCCATCGGCGGGTACTGGTTGAGGCCCTCGCGCATGGCGTCGGTGACCTGGGTCAGCAGCACCGGGTCGCAGTCGAAATCGGGGAAGCCCTGGCCCAGGTTGACAGCACTGTGCTCCTGGGCCAGGGCCGACATGACGGTGAAGATGGTGGTGCCGACCTCGGGCAGGCGGCTCTGGATGGTTGGCGTGGTGACGGTGGCGTGGTCGAGCATGGGATGGTCCAGCGCTGCTTCATAGTTGGTAGTCGGAGCCCTGGCCGTTCATGGCGCGCTCGATCAGCGAGCCAGTCAGGCGAGGCGAAAGCATCTCGGCAAAGGCGATCACGAACTGGCGCAGGTAGGCGCCGCGCTTGAAGGCGACGCGCGTCGTGTTGGTGCCGAAGAGGTGACCGAGCGGACGCCACACCAGGTCGGGCTCGGGCGGCTCGGTGTGCATCGCCAGCTCGGCGACGATGCCCACCCCCAGGCCCAGCCGGACGTAGGTCTTGATGACATCGGAGTCGATCGCTTCCAGGGCCACCGTGGGCTTGATGCGCGCACGCTCGAAGGCCTGGTCGATGCGCGTGCGCCCGGTCACGGTGGGGTGGTAGAGCACCAGCGTGTGGGCGGCCAGCTGCTCCAGCGTCGGGCGCTCTTGCGCGGCCAGCGGATGGCCCGCCGGCACCACCAGCACATGCTGCCATTCGTAGCAGGGCAGCGACACCAGTTCGTCGTGGGCGGCCAGCGATTCGGTGGCCACGCCGATCTCGGCCACGTCGTCCAGCAGCATGCGTGCCACCTGGTCGGGCATGCCCTGGTGCAGCACGACCTGCACGCGCGGGTAGCGCTTGCGCAACTGGGCCACCGGCTCGGGCAGGAAGTAGCGCGCCTGGGTGTGGGTGGTGGCGATGGACAGCGTGCCGGCGTCCTGCTTGGAATATTCGTCGCCGATGCGCTTGAGGTTGGCGAGCTCGCGCATGATGAGTTCGATCGACTTGAGCACCAGCTGGCCCGGCTCGGTGACGCGCTTCAGGCGCTTGCCGTGGCGAGCGAAGATGTCGACGCCCAGTTCTTCCTCGAGCTCCAGGATCGCCTTGCTGATGCCGGGCTGCGAGGTGTGCAGCGCCTTGGCCGTCTCGGTGAGGTTGAGGTTGCGGCGCATCGCCTCCTGGACGAAGCGAAATTGGTGCAGGTTCATGCGCTCTGGCCCAGCAGGTCGAGGGCAGCGCGAGCCATCGCCGTGGTGACACCGGGGATCTCGCCGACGGCGGGTTGCAGCGTCACGCTCAGTTCCGGACAGGCTTGGCTCAGGGCCGCGATGAGCAGCGGCAGGTCCTTGCGCACGTGGCCCCCGGTGCCCAGGAACAGGGGCAGCACCTGCAACTGGCGGCAGCCCAGCGCGGCGAGCTCCGCGCCGGCCTCGAGCAGACCCGGCTGCATGAGTTCGAGGAAGGCCAGCCGCACCGGCACGTCGGGTCGCTGTACGCGCACCAAGGCGGCCACGGCCTCGAAGGGGGCGGCCCAGCGCGGATCGCGCGCGCCGTGGGCGAAGAGGATGAGTGCGGTGTTCATGTCGCTAACGGTAGCGCACCAGCCAGGCAAACGCGGCCATCGACAGCAGCAGGTAGATGATGCTGGGCGAGGCCGCGGCGACCCACGGTATCCAGCCGCGCAGCAGGCCGATGTGGCCGGCCAGGTTGTTGAGCAGCACGAAGCTGATGCCCAGCATGATGCCGCCGAAGACCTTCAAGCTGACGCTGCCGGCGCGGGCATGCAGATAGGCGAAGGGCAGCGCCAGCGCCACCATCACCAGGCAGGCCAGGGGGTACAGGGCCTTGCGCCAGAAGCGGATCTGGTGGTCCTGCACCGCCTGCTCCTGGTCGTTGAGGTGGGCGCTGTAGCGCCACAGCTCGAGCGTCGTCATCGAGCCCACCGGCAGCACGGCGGCGGCCACCACCTTGGCGTCGAGCGTGCTGGGCCACAGCAGGCGGCTGTACCGCGTCACCGTCACGCCGGCCGTGCCCGAGGCGCGCGCTGCCGGCCACTGCGTGAGCTGGGCATCGCTCAAGCTCCAGTCGCCGCCTTCGTTGACGCGGCCCTCGGGGGCCTCGATGCGCGACACCAGACGGCCGTCGCCGTCGAACTCAAAGATGCGCAAGCCCAGCAGCGTGCCGCTGCCGCGGGTGCCGGCGACGTTGACCGAGTAGCTGCGCTCGCCCTGCGGCGTGTTGCGCCGTTCCTTGAGCCAGGCTCCGCTGCCGCCGATCGCGATGCCGCCCGCGAAGCGCGCCTTCAGCAGCACGCCTTGCTGCTTGCTCGCCGGCGCCACGAAGTCACCCACGGCGAAGGTCGCGAGGCCGAAAGCCAGGCCCAGCACGGCGAGCAGGCCGAGCGCACGCCCAGGCCCCAGGCCGCCGGTGCGCAGGATCGTGAATTCCGAGGTCTGCGCCAGGCGGGCCAGCGAATAGATGGTGCCGATGAGCACGGCAATCGGCGCCAGCTCGTACAGGTGGCCCGGCAACTCGAAGACCGCGGCCAGCACCGCGTGCCAGGCCGTGCGGCCGCGGCTGCCGACGCCGTCGAGTTCGTCGACGAAGTCGACGAAGAAGAACAGCGACAGAAAGGCCAGCGCCACGAACATCACCGAGGCCACGATGTCGCGGTACAGCAGGCGCCGGATGGTCTTCATGCCTTGCGTCGGCGCCAGCCGATGACGGCCGCATGGTCGCGCCACCACAGCAGCGCCAGCGCCAGCGCGAAGACCCCCGCATGCAGGCCGACGAGCGCCGCCTCCATGCTCAGGCGGCCGCCGGCCACCCAGGCCTGCGAGAGGTTGACGAGGTTGTAGTAGACGAAGAAAGCCAGCAGCGCAAACATCAGGTTCCAGTTGCTGGCACGCCGCGGGTTGGTGGCCGCCACGCTGATGCCCAGCAGCAGCAGGTTGGCCGAGCCGAGCACGAGACCGAAGCGCCAGGTCAGTTCGCCCTGGTTCTGCGCTGTCGGCCGGCGCATGAGATCGATGGTGCGGGACAGGCGCGGCGGCTGGCTCTCGGCTGCGCGCGAAGCTTGCTCGCTGGCCAGCACGCGGTAGGTCTCGAAGCTGGAGATCGCGTGCTCGCCGCGCTCGAAGTCGACATCGTTGCGCTGGCCGCGCTCGAGCACCAGGAAGCGCTGGTCGCCCTCGGGCTCGAGCCGCCCGGCGCGTGCCGAGGTGACCGATTCGCCATGGTCCTGGCGCGTCAGGATGAAGACATTGCGCGCGTTCACGCCGTCGCTGCTTTCACGCTCGACGAAGAAGACGCGGCGGCCGTCGCTGGAGGCCTGGAACACCCCCGGCGTGACGCGCGACAGGTCCGAGCGCTGCTGGTAGCGATCGCGCAAGTCGGCGCTGCTGCGGTTGCCCCAGGGCCACACGAACAGCACCAGCAGCGCCACCACGACGATCACCGGCCAGCTCATGCGCAGCACCGGGCGCACGAAGCGCGACAGCCCCACGCCGCTGGCGAACCAGATCACCATCTCGCTGTCGCGGTACATGCGGCCCAACGCCACCACGATGGCGATGAAGAGCGACAGCGCCAGCATCGTGGGCAGCAGCTGCAGCGACAGGTAGCCCATCAGCAGCACCACATCCTGTGGCGCGATGACCCCGCTGGCGGCAAAGCCGACGGTGCGGATCAGGTAGTTGGTGAGCACGATGGTCAGGATCACCACCAGCGTGGCCCCGAAGCCCCGCGCCAACTCGCGACGCACAGTTGAATCGAATAACATCCGCCCTCTTTTCAGGTTGGGTGGAATTATGGACTTCAAGACGCAATCGGCCGGCGCTGCGGGCCTGTCAGCCCTGGCCTCGGACGCGCTGTTGGTGGTGCTGGCTTCGGCCGCGGCGGTCACCAGCCTGGACCAGCCCCTGAAGGCCGAACTCGCGCGTGCCATCAAGGACGGCGACTTCGAATGCAAGGCGGGCCAATCGCTCTACGCGCACCGCGTGGCGGGCGTGAAGGCGGCGCGGGTGGCGTTTGTCTACGCCGCAGATGCTTCCGCCAAGGCCCTGCGCAAGGCCGTGACGGCAGGCCTCGCGCTGCTCAAGGGCGGCGGCGCGCGCAGCCTGGCGGTGGCCACCGCCGGCTTCGGTGATCTCACCGCGGCCCACGGCGAAGCGTTGGTGGCGGCCGTGACCGACAGCGTCTACGTCTATCGCGACACCAAGCCCAGCGCGCCTGCAGCCTCGAAGCTGCGCGCCGTGAGCCTGGTGTGCGGCAAGGCCGAGACCGCCGCCGCGGCCGCTGGCCTGCGCATCGGCCAGGCGCTGGCCGCCGGCACCACGCTGGCGCGTGAATGTGCCAACCGCCCCGCCAATCACTGCACGCCCAGCGACCTGGCGGCGCAAGCGCGCAAGCTGGGCAAGGAGCACGGCCTGAAGGTCCAGGTGCTCGACCGCAAGGACTGCGAAAAGCTCGGCATGGGATCTTTCCTGGCCGTGGCGCAGGGCTCGGACGAGCCGCTCAAGTTCATCGTCGCGCAGTGGCTGGGCGCAGCCAAGGGCGAGGCACCGGTGGTGCTGGTGGGCAAGGGCATCACCTTCGACACCGGCGGCATCTCGATCAAGCCGGCCGCCGAGATGGACGAGATGAAGTACGACATGGGCGGCGCGGCCAGCGTGCTGGGCACGCTGCGCGCGGTGGCCGAGCTCAAGGCCAAGATCAACCTCATCGGCATCATCCCGGCTTGCGAGAACATGCCCAGCGGCCGCGCCGTCAAGCCGGGCGACGTGGTCACGAGCCTGTCGGGCCAGACCATCGAGATCCTCAACACCGACGCTGAGGGCCGCCTGATCCTGTGCGATGCGCTGACCTATGCCGAACGCTTCAAGCCTGCGGTGGTGGTGGACATCGCCACCCTCACGGGGGCCTGCGTGATCGCGCTCGGCCACCATCGCTCGGGCCTGTTCAGCCCCGACGACGCGCTGGCCGCTGAGCTGCTTGCCGCGGGCGAGCAGGCGCTGGACCCGGCCTGGCGCATGCCGCTGGACGACGAGTACGACGAGGCGCTGAAGTCCCACTACGCCGACATGGCCAACGTGGGCCCGCGCGCCGGTGGCTCGATCACCGCCGCGATGTTCCTCAAGCGCTTCACCGGCCGTCTGCGCTGGGCCCACCTGGACATCGCCGGCACGGCCTGGAAATCAGGCGCCGCCAAGGGCGCCACCGGCCGCCCGGTGCCGCTGCTGACGCACTTCGTGCTGTCGCGAGCGGGGTGAGCCGGCGCAAGTCGCCGGTTCGTGGCGGCCGACACGGCAGCGCGTGCCCATGACCGAGGTCGAGTTCCACACCGGCGTGGTCGACCGCATCGACTTCGCTTGCCGGCTGTTGCGCAAGGCGGCGCGCCAGGGCGTGCGGGTGCAGGTGACCGCAGCACCGGATGTGCTGGCCGCGCTGGACCGCGACCTGTGGACTTTCGAGGAGCGCGATTTCGTGCCTCATGTGCGCATGCCCGGTGCCCCTGCGGGTGTCGCCGCGCGCACACCGATCTGGCTGACCGCTGTCGCCTTTTCCGGCGACGGGCCGGGCGTGCTGGTCAACCTGGGCGCGCCTGTGCCGGAGCATGCGCAGAGCCTGGACCGCGTGATCGAGATCGTCTCTTCCGAGCCCGACGACGCGGCGGCGGGCCGCGAACGCTGGCGGCAGTACAAGGCGCTGGGTTTGCCACTGAAGCATCACCATGACTGAGGCCCTGTCCTTGATCGAGCTGCGCCCGCTGGCGCCGGACCGTGTGCCGACCTTGACCGAGGTGGTGGAACTGGCGCAGCCCGGTGTGACGACCAGCGGCTTTGCGCCCACGGCGACGGTGCTGGCGGCCGCGCCGTCGATCGACGCGCTGGCGATGTCCGCCGAGGTGCTGTTCGAACTCGAGCAGCGCATCGACGGTCACTTCGAGACCCGGCTGCGCGAGGCCATGGCTCCCGCGCTCGCCCGCGCCGCCGACGGCCTGATCCGCGAAGCGCGACAAGAGCTGTCGGGCGCCTTGCGCGAGCTCGTGGACGACGCCGTCACGCGAGCGCTGGAGCGCCGCACTCTTCTTTGAGCCGGACCCTGTCGGCCGGCTTCAGCCGCGCTGCGTTGTGGCAGGGCGCGAACGCGAAACCCTGGCGGCTCAGAGTAACCCCGGTAGGGCGGGGTGGTCTTTTCGGGTATCGTGCCGCGCTTGGTCTTTTACGGAATGTCGTTGGTCGACAAACCCCAACCGGAGGTATTTGCATGCAAGTCAAGCTGAACGTGATCGTCGGTGCCGCCGCCATCCTCATCGGTGGCCCCGCGTTCGCACAAGACATGGTCGTCAAGATCGGCCACGTGGGCCCCACCAGTGGCGCCATATCGCACCTGGGCAAGGACAACGAGAATGGCGCCCGCATGGCCATCGACGAACTCAACGCCAAGGGCGTGACGATCGGCGGCAAGAAGGTCAAGCTCGAACTGCTCACTGAAGACGACGCCGGCGATCCCAAGCAGGGCACCGCGGCCGCGCAGAAGCTCGTGGACAGCAAGGTCATGGGCGTCATCGGGCACCTGAACTCGGGCACCTCGATCCCGGCTTCCAAGATCTACAGCGACGCCGGCATTCCCCAGATCAGCCCTTCGGCCACCAACCCCAAGTTCACCCGCCAGGGCTACAAGACCACGTTCCGTGTCGTCGCTGACGACGTGCATCTGGGTGGCACCCTGGGCCGCTATGCGGTCAAGGACCTCAAGGGCAAGAGCATCGCCGTCATCGACGACCGCACGGCCTACGGCCAGGGCGTGGCCGATGAGTTCGAAAAGGGCGTCAAGGGCGCCGGCGGCACCACCGTGGGTCGTGAGTTCACCAACGACAAGGCAACCGACTTCACCGCCATCCTGACCAGCCTGAAGGCCAAGAAGCCGGACATCGTCTTCTTCGGCGGCATGGACGCCGTGGCCGGCCCGATGATGCGCCAGATGAAGCAGCTCGGCATCGAAGCCAAGTTCATGGGCGGCGACGGCATCTGCTCGGGCGAAC
>JANMVM010000214.1:0-2522 GCA_031392695.1 Rubrivivax sp. | reverse complement strand
ACCGCGCCCGCGACGCCATTGCCGACTGCGTGGGTTGCATGCTGGCCGGCAGCCGCGAAGCGCTGGCCGCGCCGTTGGCCGCCACGCTGCCGTCGTTTGCGCAGGCCAGCGGGGCATTCCCGGCATTGCTGATCGGCACCGGCCGCTATGCCTCACCGGCCGACGCGGCGCTGAACAACGGCACGCTGGCGCATGCGCTGGACTTCGACGACACCAACCACCCGGCCTACGCGCACCCGAGCGCCGTGCTGGCGTCGGCACTGTTTGCGGTGGCGCCGCTCAGCCAGGCCAGCGGGCGCGAGCTGATCGACGCCTACATCGTCGGTTTCGAGTTCATGGGCAAGCTCGGGCGCGCGCTGAATACGCAGCACTACAAACGCGGCTGGCACACCACGGGCACCTTCGGCGCGCTGTCGGCAGCCGCTGCAGCGGGCCGCCTGCTTAAGCTGGATGAAGCGCAGATGACGATGGCACTGGGCATCGCGGCCTCGTCGGCCAGCGGCCTGCGCGCCAGCTTCGGCAGCATGACCAAACCCCTGCACGCGGGCCAAGCCGCGCGCAACGGTGTGCTGGCGGCGCTGCTGGCGCGCCAGGGCTTCAGCGCCAGTGCCGAGGCCATCGAACACCGCTACGGTTATCTGAATGTCTTCAATGCCGACATCGCGCTAGACCCGGCCCCTCTGGCGGGGTTGGGCAAGGACCTGGAAATCCTCACCGAACACGGCCTGGCGCTGAAGCCCTATGCAGCCTGCGGCGCCACGCACCCGGGGATCGAGGCCGCGGAAGCGCTGCATGTGGAACTGGCTGGCCGCAAGGTGCAGGACGTGCGCGCCGGCGTTTGCGAGATGGCCTTCGCGCCGCTGATCCACGTCATGCCGGCTTCAGCGCTGGAAGGCAAATTCAGCCTGCACTTCTGTGTGGCCGCGGCGCTGCTCTACGGCCCGGTGACGTTGGCCACTTTCAGCGAAGAACGTGTGCAGGACCCGCGCGTGCGCGCGCTGATCCCGCGCATCCGCATGGAGCTCGAGGCGCGCTGGAAAGACGACGGCGAATTTGCCACCGAGATCGCGCTCGTCACCGAAGACGGCGCCCGGCTGCAGCGTTTTGTGCCATTGGCCAAGGGCAAGCCCGCGCGCTGGTTTTCGCCCACCGAACTGCAGGCCAAGTTCAGTGATTGCGCTTCGGTGGTGATGGCGGCGCCGCAGCGCGACGCCGCGTGGGCAGCCTTGTCGCGTCTGGGCGAAACGCCGCGCGCCGACACCGTGTTGGCTGCGCTGGCGGCCTAAGCCGCTCAAGCAGCCTAAGCCGCCATTGCCGCCTGGTTCAACATCGTCAGATGGGCGCGGCTCGTCGCCAGCCCCGGCGCCTTGGTGCCGAGATCGGCCGCTTCCTTGCGCAGCAGCTCGATCAGCCGCGGCCCGGCAGACGCCGGGAAACGGGCCGGGTCGCCAGCGATCGAGATCGACCCCAGCGGCCCGCCGCAACGGTCGTTGACGCAGACCGCAAACGACTGGATGCCAGGCGCGACATCTTCAAGGTTGGCCGAATAGCCGAGTTCGAGCGACCGCGCCAGCATCTGCTCAAAACGCTCCAGCTTCGGGATGCCCATGCCGTGCAGTTCGCGCAGGTTGCGCTCGACGATGTGCTGGCGTTCTTCGGCGGGCAGCACGATCAGCATCGCAACACCGCCGGCCGACATGATCAGCGGCCGCCGGAACCCCACCTCGTTGAGCATGCCGCGGTTGAAGGTGTGCTCGACGCGGCCGGCAACGACGAAGTCGTGGCCGCTGCGCAGGTACAGGAACGACACGCCACCGGTGCGTTGCGCCAGCCGCGCGATGGTGGTGCGGCCTTCATCAAGCAGCGGGTGCAGGGCCGACACCGAAAGCCCCAGGTCGACCAGCATCGGCCCCGGGAAGTAGCGGTGTTCCTTGGCGTCCCGCTCCACCAGGCGCTGGCTTTCCAGGCAGCCCAGGATGCGGTGCACGGTGGCCTTGTCGAGCTCGGCGCGGCGCGCCAGGTCGGTCAGACCCCAGCCAAACTTGCCGCGCGTGGCCAGCAGTTTCAGGATGTGGACAGCACGCTCGATGGACTGCGTGCCGGTGGGCTTTGTCTCCGTCATGATGTCCGGTTCCTCTTGGTGGGGACTGAGACCATAGTGCCGCGCCCTGCGCGGTGTGCAATCAGTCGCCGCCCCGACCCAGTCCACATAGTGAACCCATGGCGTTGGGCCGCCCGCCGTTCGCTAGGCAGCCGCAAGCGCGCCACCTAGAGTGAGTGAATCCGCATTCATTGCCCGAGCCCATGAGCACACTGCTGATCGACGACAGCCACCCCGGCGTCCGCCTCCTGACCATGAACCGGCCCGAGCGCATGAACGCGCTCGACGGACCGTCACTGGAGCATCTGATCGCGACCCTGCGCGACTGCTCGGCGCCGGGGCGTGACATCCGCGTCGTGGTGCTGCAAGGGGCAGGGCGTTGCTTCTCGGCCGGTGCCGACCTGAAGTGGCTGAGCACCGG
>JANMVM010000209.1:0-2352 GCA_031392695.1 Rubrivivax sp. | reverse complement strand
GCCGATGCGGGTGTCATCGCCGAACAGTGCGGTGCGTCGGTGATGTTGGCCCGCCAGGACGTCTCGCGCTTCGCCGAGGTCGACGGCATGGCCATCCAACTGGCCGACGAGACACCGCCCAAGCTGGCCGGCGTCATCATGAACCGTTACCGAGCATGAGCCGCCGGGCCGTCCCCAAGGCGAATACCGCGGTGCAGAGCACGGAGGTCGCCAGATGAGCCGCCGGGCCGTCCCCAAGGCGAATACCGCGGTGCAGAGCACGGAGGTCGCCTGATGAGCCAGCCGGTCGACCCGACGCACGCGCCTGCGCCGCCTGCGCCGCCTGCGCCAGGCAGTGCGGGGGCGTCGCGCTTGGGCGTACTGCCGCCCGGCATCGACGGCGTGGCAGCGACGCTTTTGCTGCTGGGCTTTGCAGTGCTGTTTCTACCCAGTTACCTGATGCTGGCCCAGCGCGTCTGGCCCAGCGACGAGCAAGGTCACGGCCCGATCATCCTGGCCCTCACGCTGTGGCTGCTCTACGGCCAGCGCCATGCGGTGGCCGCCTTGCCGGCGCAGCCCGACAAGGCGCTTGGAAGCGGGCTGCTGTTCATCGGCCTGCTGATGTACTTGCTGGGCCGCACGCAGGGCATGCTCTTCTTCGAAGTGTTGTCGCAACACTTCGTGCTGGTGGCGCTGGTGCTGCTTTTCCTGGGGCGTCGCGCCTTGCGCCTGATCTGGTTCCCGCTTTTCTTCCTGCTGTTCTTCGTGCCCCTGCCCGGATCCGTGGTGGCATCGGTCACGGCACCGCTGAAGACCGCCGTCTCGGCCATGGCTGCCCTTTTCTTGCACGCCCTGGGCTACCCGGTGGCGCGTGCCGGGGTGATGCTGAGCGTCGGCCAGTACCAGCTCCTGGTGGCCGACGCCTGCGCCGGCTTGAACTCGATGTTCACGCTGGAGGCGCTGGGCCTGCTCTACATGAACCTCATGCGCTACACCTCGGCGGCGCGCAACGTGACGCTGGCCGTCCTCATCATCCCGATCTCGTTCGTCGCCAACGTGACCCGGGTGCTGATCCTGGTGCTCGTGACCTATCACTTCGGTGACGCAGCCGGCCAGGGCTTCGTGCACGGCTTTGCAGGCGTCGTCCTGTTCATCGTCGGCTTGACCTTGATCTTGCTGGTCGACAAGCTGCTGCGGCTGGCTTTCAAGGGCAGGAGCGGGCGCACATGAACAGCCTGAAATGGCGCGCCCTGTGGGTGGCGGCACTGATGGTGGCCACCGCCGCGTTGACCTACTTCGGCAGGCCAACGGCCTTCCTGGCCGACCAGATCGGCAAACCCGACCTGGAAGCGCTGATTCCAAAGCAGTTCGGTTCCTGGCAGCAGGACACCGGCGTTGCGCTGGTGCTGCCGGCGCCCGATGTGCAGGACCAGCTCAACGCGATCTACAACCAAGTGCTCACGCGCAGCTACACCAATGCCGCCGGCGAGAGAATCATGCTCGTCATCGCCTATGGCGGTGACCAGTACGACGGCACCAGCGCGCATCGACCCGAGGCCTGCTACCCGGCGCAGGGCTTCGAGATCACCTTCAACGAAAAGGCCGTGCAACGCGTTGCCAACGGCAGCCTGTCGGTGCGACGGTTGATGTCCAAGCGGGGCGAACGACATGAACCCCTGACCTACTGGGTGGTGGTGGGTCGCGAGGTCGCCACATCCGGGGTCGAGCAGAAACTCGCGCAGCTGCGCTACGGGCTGCGCGGCGTGATTGCCGACGGCATGCTGGTTCGTGTCTCGACCATCGACGCGAGCATGGCCAACGGGCATGCGGTCCAGGCCGATTTCATCGCCGCGCTGGCTGCCGGGATGCGCGGCCCGGCGCGGCCCCGCGTGTTCGGCGACCCGAAGCTCTAGCTCATGCTGCTCTTCAACCCTTTGCGCGCGGGCCGGCTGCTGCTGCCGTGGCGATTCGGCGTGCTGCGGTCGATGCGCAAGGACCGGCCGGCTGCCGGCTTGCTGTCGCTGCACTCCGTCATGCCCGCGACGTCGTCTGCTCCCCGGTATCCCTAGCATGGCCATTGCCCAGCTCGGAGCGCTGACCCGCCCACTGGCGCAAGGGGGTCTGATCCTGCTCGCCGCTGGCTTGGCTTTGTTTTTCGGCTTGGCGTCCGTCTTTCTGCCGGCCTGGTTTGTCTTCTCCATCCTCTTGGTGCCGGCCGTCGCCGTGGTGTTGGTCGTGCGGCCCGAGTACGCGCTGACGGCCTGCGTCGCACTGGTCTGCGGCTTGATCCACCCCGCCCTGGTGCCACGGGTTCCGGTCCTCGGTGGTTCGCTCGCTGCGGCGGACGCGACACTGGTGATGCTGGCCATCTAC
>JANMVM010000184.1:0-14650 GCA_031392695.1 Rubrivivax sp. | reverse complement strand
TCAGGGCTTTGCGGCGCAAGGCTTGAAGCCCCCCGCCAGCGCGTCCCCGGGCAGGGCCTTCAGGCGCTCGGCCAGATCGGCGTCGGCGCGCGCCACGCGCAGCCGGTAGCTGGCCGTCGGCGTCGGCAGCTGCACCAGACGCACGCCGCGCAGGCCCGGCGCAGTCCTGGCGTTGAGCCAGGCCTGGGCCTCGTCGCGCGAAGCGTGGCGCGAGAGCACGAGACCGGGCGCCAGGTCGGCCGGCGTGTCGATGATCTCGAAGGCCAGGTTCTGCTTGCGCAGATCGTCTTCGCGCGCCTTGCGCAGCGGTGCTTCGGGATAGCGGCCGGCAAACACCAGCCACACCGGCGGCGCCACGCTGCTGATGCGCATCCACGTCCCCTCGGGCACCTGGGCCGGTGCCAGCGCGGCTTCGGCGCCAGCGATATCGGCGTCGGCACTGCGGCCCGAGAAGGGGCCGGCCTCCAGGCACACCAGGGCCGCGGCACGGGCGGCCTGCACCGCGGCACCGGCGCTGCCGGCCGGCAACACCGTCAGCGATTCGGGGTGGACCTGGGCCGCCAGGCGCTCGGGCTCGCGTTCGGCCTGGCGCGGCGGCGTGCCCAGCCAGCCCTGCGCCCAGGCAAAGAAGAGTGCATTGCCCAGCAGCAGCAGCAGGACCAGCGTGCGCAGCATCTCAGGCTGGGCCCAGGCGCACGCTGATTTCTCCGCTCACGATGCGGTGCACCTCGCGGCCGCCGTCATGCGTGCACACGCGCAGCGCGCCCTGCTCGTCGACGCCCTCGGCGGTGCCTTGCAGCGCCTCGGGCCCCAGCGTGTTGACCGCCTGGCCCAGCAGCAGGTCGCGGCGCGTGTAGGCGCCCACCAGCGATGCAAAGCCCTGCGCTTCAAAGCGCAGCAGCGCCTGCACCAGCGGCAGCGCCACGGCGGCCAGCACGCGCGGGGCGCTGGCCTCGGGGTCGATCTCCTGCAGGCAGGCATAGCCATGCGACAGGCCCTCGGCGGTGCCGGCGGGCTGCGGCCGGACGTTGAGCCCGACCCCCACCACGCACATGCGGCGCTGGCCCACGGTGATGGTCTCGATGAGCACACCGCCGAGTTTGCGGCCGCGGCCCGGGCCGTCGAGCAGCCACAGATCGTTGGGCCACTTCAGGGCCAGGCGCGGCACGTCCGACCGCAGGGGCTGCGCATCGAGCGCCTCGGCCAGTGCCAGGCCGACCGCCAGCGACAGGCCGCCCCACTGCTGCGGCGCCAGCGGCAGCGAGAGCGAAAACGTCAGCGACGCGCCGGCGCTGCTGACCCAGCCGCGACCCATGCGGCCGCGGCCGCGCGTCTGCTGCTCGGCCACCAGCAGGCAGGGCGAGAGGTCGCCCGCGCGGCGGCCGTGTGGCGTGCGCTCGCGGCGAGCCAGGCCGTCGAGTTCGCCGGGGCGCGTGACGGGGCCGTCGGGGTCGCCGCTGCTGGCACGCGCGCGCTCCAGCAGCCGCGTGTTGGTGGAGTCGGCCTGTGCCAGCACCTCGACGCTGACGCCCGGCAGCAGCGGCACCAGGCCTTGCCACAGCGCCTCGGCGCCCCAGTGCAGGTGCGGGGTCGAGGCGCTCATCTCAGTACCGCCCGGCCGTTCCGAAGGTACTGAGCGCTCCCTCAGGGGGCGGCGAACGCAGTGAGCTTGGGGGCTTCATTTCAGCGCTTGGGCGCGAGCAGGGTGTGGCGGCAGCGCCGGCTGCCGCAGCGGCACTCGTAGTCCTTCTTGAGCTTGGGGGTGTAGCGCTCGTCGATGACCAGGCCGTAGTCGTAGAACAGCTCTTCGCCGGGCAGCAGCTTGCGCAGCGCGTTGATGAAGACGCGGCCCTCGCTCTCGTCGGCCTGGCAGTTGGGCTGGCAGGCATGGTTGATCCAGCGCGCCGCGTTGCCGCCGACCTTGGCATCGATGACGTGGCTGCCGTCGTCGAGGCTGAAGTAGAAGGTGTGGTTCGGGTCCGCCGGGTCGTGGGGGTGGCGGCGCAGCGCTTCGGGCCAGTCGATGATCTGGCCCTTGTACTCGATGATGCGCTGGCCCTTGGCGATCGCCTTCAGCGCGAAGACGCCCTTGCCATGCACGCCGCTCTTGCGGACTTGGATTCGGCGCGTGTCCGGCACGGCCGCTGGCGAGGTCTTTGACATTTCGTATATTGAATTCGTACGAGCGCGCGTGCGTGCGCGTGAGACGGGCCGGATTGTAGGCACGACTTTTTTGCACAACATCGGCCACCGCCCAAGCCCGGTGGCCCCAGAAGGAACCATGAGCAAGACGATCATCATTGCCGAGAAGCCCAGCGTGGCACAGGACATCGTGCGTGCGCTCACCCCCACCAAGGGCAAGTTCGAGAAGCACGCCGAGCATTTCGAGAGCGCGGACTACGTCGTCACGAGCGCGGTGGGCCACCTGGTGGAGATCAAGGCCCCGGACGAGTTCGAGGTCAAGCGCGGCAAGTGGAGCTTTGCCCACCTGCCGGTGGTGCCGCCGCACTTCGACGTGGCGCCCATCGACAAGGCCAAGACGAGGCTGAACGCGGTCGTCAAGCTCGTCAAGCGCAAGGACGTGGGCGCCATCATCAACGCCTGCGACGCCGGGCGCGAAGGCGAGCTGATCTTCCGCCTCATCCTGCAGTACGCCTATGGCGACAAGCCGCACGGCAAACCGATCACGCGGCTGTGGCTGCAGAGCATGACGCCGCAGGCCATTCGCGACGGCTTCGACCATCTGCGCAGCGACAAGCAGATGCTGGGCCTGGCCGACGCCGCGCGCAGCCGCAGCGAGGCCGACTGGCTGGTGGGCATCAACGGCACGCGCGCCATGACGGCCTTCAACAGCCGCGACGGCGGCTTCTTCCTGACCACCGTGGGCCGCGTGCAGACGCCCACGCTGAGCATCGTGGTCGAGCGCGAAGAAAAGATTCGCAAGCACGTCTCGCGCCCCTACTGGGAGGTCAAGGCCAGCTTCGACGCGGTGGCCGGGCAGTACGAGGGCAAGTGGTTCGACCCCAAGTACAAGAAGAATGCCGACGACCCCGAGGCGCGCGCCGACCGGCTGTGGAACGCGCCCGACGCCGAGGCCATCGCCGCGGCCGTGCGCGGCCAGCCGGCCAGCGTGGTCGACGAGGCCAAGCCCAGCACCCAGGCTTCGCCGCTGCTCTATGACCTGACGACGCTGCAGCGCGAGGCCAACAGCCGCTTCGGTTTTTCGGCCAAGACCACGCTCAGCCTGGCGCAGGCGCTGTACGAAAAGCACAAGGTGCTGACCTACCCGCGCACCGACAGCCGCGCGCTGCCCGAGGACTACCTGGCCACGGTCAAGGACACGCTGAAGATGCTGGCCACCGAGGACCTGACGGGCCCGCTGCGCGAGCTCAGTGGCCACGCCGCCAGGAGCCTGAAGGAAGGCTACGTCAAGCCCACCAAGCGCGTCTTCGACAACACCAAGGTGTCGGACCACTTCGCCATCATCCCCACGCTGCAGCCACCCAAGAGCCTGAGCGAGATCGAGCTCAAGCTTTACGACATGGTCGTCAAGCGCTTCATCGCGGTGTTCTACCCGAGCGCGGAGTTCATGGTCACCACGCGCATCAGCACGGTGACGGTGAAGGCTGCCGAGTTCACCTTCCAGACCAACGGCAAGGTGCTCGTCAACGCCGGCTGGCTGGCGGTGTACGGCAAGGAGGCGCAGGACAGTTCGAGCGACAGCGCCAACCTCGTGGCGGTGGCCGCGGGTGAGCTCGTGCGCACCGAGGACGTGGCCGTCAACGCCCTCAGGACCAAGCCGCCGGCGCGCTATACCGAGGCCACGCTGCTCAGCGCCATGGAAGGCGCGGGCAAGCTGATCGAGGACGAGGAGCTGCGCGACGCGATGAAGGAAAAGGGCCTCGGCACGCCGGCCACGCGGGCGCAGACCATCGAAGGTCTGATCGCCGAGAAATACATGCTGCGCGACGGCCGCGAGCTGGTGCCCACGGCCAAGGCCTTCCAGCTCACGACGCTGCTGCGCGGGCTGGCGATCGAGGACCTGACGCGCGCCGACCTGACCGGCAACTGGGAGCACCAACTCGCCGAGATGGAGCACGGCCGCCTGTCGCGCAGCGACTTCATGGCCGAGATCGCCAAGATGGCCGAGCGCATCGTCAAGAAGGCCAAGGAGTACGACCGCGACACCATCCCCGGCGATTACGCCACGCTGGCCACGCCCTGCCCCAACTGCGGCGGCGTGGTGAAGGAGAACTACCGGCGCTTCACCTGCACCGGCACCGGGTCAACAGGCGCCGACGAGGGCTGCGGTTTCTCGATCACCAAGATCCCCTCGGGCCGGGCCTTCGAGACCGTCGAGGCCGAAGCCTTCCTGCGCGACAAGAAGATCGGCCCGCTGGAGGGCTTCCGCTCGAAGAAGGGCTTCCCCTTCAGCGCCGAGATGAAGCTCGTGCACGACGATGAGATCCACAACTGGCGGCTGGAATTCGACTTCGGCGACGACGCCAAGAACGCCGAGGGCGACGGCGAGCCGGTGGACTTTTCGGCCCAGCACAGCCTGGGCGCCTGCCCCAAGTGCAAGGGCCGCGTCTTCGAGCACGGCAGCAACTACGTCTGCGAGCACAGCGTCGGCGCGCATGTGACCTGCGACTTCAAGAGCGGCAAGATCATCCTGCAGCAGCCGGTGCCGCACGAAGAGATCACCCGGCTGCTGGCCACCGGCAAGACCGCTCTGCTCGAGAACTTCGTCTCCAACAAGACGCGGCGCAAGTTCAAGGCCTTCCTGGCCTATGACGCCAAGGAAGGCCGCGTGAGCTTCGAGTTCGAGCCGCGTGCCGCGCGCGTGCCGGCGAAGAAGGCGGCGGGCAAGACTGCGGCCAAGGCCGCGGCCTAGAAAACGCCGGCTCGAACGGCGCCGCCTGGTCCTGCCTGGCGGCGCAACTGGGCCTGCCGTGCCGACGCGCCCACAATGAGCGCGTGACGATTCCGATCCTCTACAAGCTGCTGGCCATCATGGCCACGGTGGCGCTGGGCTGGCTGGCCGCGCGGCAGGGCTGGCTCGGCCGCCTGGCCGGCCCCGGCGGCCAGGGCAACGACCCGGCACGCGTGCTCAGCAACGCGGCCTTCTACCTCTTCGTGCCGGCGCTGCTCTTGCGCACCATGGTGCGGCAGGACCTGGCCGCCCTGCCCTGGCGCACGCTGGCAGCCTACTTCGTGCCCGCCGTGCTCTTCACGCTCGCGGTCTACCGCTGGTACGGGCGCCGGGATGCGGCAGCGCTGGCGGCACCGGCCACGCGCAGCGTCGCCGCGGTCTACGGCAACTCGGTGCAGATGGGTATCCCGGTGGCCGCCGCGCTGTTCGGCGAAGCCGGCCTGGCGCTGCACATTTCGCTCGTCAGCATGCACGGCGTGGTGCTGCTGACGCTGCTGACGGTGCTGGTGGAGGCCGACCTGGCGCGCGGCCACGTCAGCGCCACGCGCGCCGACACCGTGCGCACGACGCTGCGCAACGCCGTCATCCACCCGGTGGTGCTGCCGGTGCTGGCGGGCCTGGCCTGGAACCTGTCCGGCGTCGGCCTGCACCCGGTGCTCGACCAGACGCTGCTCGGCCTGGCCAGCGCCGCGGTGCCGCTGTGCCTGGTGCTGATCGGCGCCTCGCTGGCCACCACCGGCGTGCGCAGCGGCCTGCCGGGCGCGCTTGGCGTGTCGGTGCTCAAGCTGCTGGTGCTGCCGGCCCTGGTGATGGCGGTGGCGCGGCTCGGCTTCGGCCTGGCCGGCATGCCGCTGGCGGTTCTGGTGATGATGGCGGCGCTGCCGGTGGGCAGCAACGCACTGATCTTCGCCCAGCGATACGGCGCGCTCGAGGCCGAGGCCGCACTGGCCATCGTGGTCTCCACGCTGGCCTTCGTGGCCACGGCGGCGCTGTGGTTGGCGGTGCTGGCGCGCTGGGGCGGCTGAGCCCGACGGCCCCCGGGTAAGCCCGCGCAGGCGCACCCTCAACTGAATGGACAAACCCGGCCGGGGATCGGCCGCGGCTGGTGCACACTGGCCCCGGGCTTGCGCCTCGGCATCGCGGGGACTCGGGCGCGCAAGGGCAGACAGATCACCGGTCAGAGAGGATTGCCGTGTTTCGCACAACAAGAACGGCGCGCCGCAGCGCCGTCGTGGCTGCTGCCGCATGGGCGCTGGTTACCGGCTCGGCGCTGGCGCAGATGCAGATGCAGATGCAGACGCAGACGCAGACGCAGACAGCAGACGCGGCTGCCGCCGCCACGCCGCAGGCCTTCGTCGCGGTCAGCGCCTACCAAGTCCAGGGCAACACCCTGCTGCCGCCAGCGCTCATCACCGCGCGGCTGGTGGCCTTCACCGGCAACGTCAACCTGCAGCGCCTGCGCGAAGCGGCGGCCGCCGTGCAGGACCTCTACCGCCGCGCCGGCTACGGCGGCGTGGTGGCTTTCCTGCCCGAGCAAGGGCTGCAGGCCGGCGTGGTGCAGATCCGCGTCGTCGAGGGCCGGCTGACGCGCGTCGACATCGCCGACAACCGCCAGTTCAGCAGCGACAACGTCCGCGCCAGTCTGCCCACGCTGCGCACCGGCGCCACGCCCGACGTGCGGCGCATCGACGCCGAGATCCAGATGGCCAACGAGAATCCGGCCAAGAACGTGCAGGTGCTGCTGCAGCCCGGCACCGAGCCCGGCGCCATCGTGGCCAAGGTCACGGTGCAGGAGCAGCCGGTGCAGCGCTTCAGCGCCCGCCTGGACAACACCGGTGGCCAGCGCATCGGCCGCTGGCGTGCCGCGCTGGGCTGGCAGCACGCCAACGTCTGGGGCCGCGACCACGTCTTCGCTGCCGAGGTACAGACCGCGCCGCAGGACACCTCGGCCGTGGTCGTGGCCAGCGGCAGCTACCGCGCGCCGCTGTACGGGCAGGCGCTGGCGCTGGACGTCTACGGTGCCTGGTCGGAGGTCGACGCCGGCAAGGTCGGCACCGCGGCCGGCGACCTGCAGTTCAGCGGCCGCGGTGCCGTCGGCGGCTTGCGCGCCAGTTTCTACCTGCCGCGCCAGGGCAACATCGACCAGCGACTGCTGCTGGGCGTGGAGTGGCGCGAGTACCTCAACAGCTGCAGCATCCAGGGCCTGCCGCAGGGCGCCTGCGGCACCGCCGGGGCCAGCGTGTCGGTGCAGCCGCTGGCGCTCACCTACACCGCGCAGGCCGCGGGCGAACTGCGCTGGGGCTTGAGCATCGCGCTGCTGCACAACCTGGCCGCGGGCGGCCGCCACGGCGGCGCGGCCGACTTCGAGGCCGTGCGCAGCGGCAGCCAGCGCCGCTACACGCTGCTGCGCGCCAGCGGGCAGATCAGCGCGGCGGTGGGCGACTGGGGCACGCTGACGGCGCGCGCGGCGGGCCAGGCCAGCGGCCAGCCGCTGGTGCCCGGCGAGCTGTTCGGCATCGGCGGCGCGCAATCGGTGCGCGGCTTCGAAGAGCGCGAGCTCAGCGGCGATTCCGGCGCCTCGCTCAGCCTCGAAGCCGCCGGCCCCAACCTGGCCGAGCACTGGAAGGCGCTGAGCGGCGTCGACCTACGCGCGCTGGCCTTTGCCGACGCCGGCAGCGTGACCAATCAAAACGATGCCTCATGCCAGGCCGGCCGCAGCAGTTGCCGACTGGGCTCGCTCGGACTGGGCCTGCGCGTCGCCCGGCAGGGCCTGCAGGCGCGGCTGGACGTGGCACGCGCCATGAGCGGCGGCAGCACCACCGCCAAGGGCGACACCCGAGCCCACGTCAGCCTGCTCTACAACTTCTGATGGCCCGCGGCCCCGCCGCCGGAGAGACCCCCATGCGCAGCCAGCCCCAAGCCTCTTTCGCGATCTCGAGCCCAAGCCGCCAACCGGTGGCACGCCTGAGCCCAGGCGCGCGCGCCGTGGCCGCTGCCTGGCTGCTGGCCGGGCCGCTGGTGCTGCACGCGCAGGCGCCGCTGCCGCCGGCCACGCTGCCCAGCGGGCTGCAGGTCGCGGCCGGCCAGGCCAGCCTCGCCACGCAGGGCGCGCAGATGACGGTGCGCAACACACCTGGGGCAATCCTCAACTGGCAGGGCTTTTCGATCGGCGCTGGCGCCGGTGTGCACTTCGAGCAGGCCGGCGCCGCCAGCAAGGTGCTCAACCGCGTCAGTGGCCCCGAGCCGTCGCTGATCCTCGGTTCGCTGACCAGCAACGGCCAGGTCTGGCTGCTCAACCCGAACGGCGTGCTCTTCGGCCAGGGCGCGCGCGTCGATGTCGGCTCGCTGGTGGCCGGCACGCTGCGCCTGGCCGACACGGACTTTCTCGCCGGCCGCTACCGCTTCAGCGCCGCCGACGCTGGCGGCGGCGCGGTGCGCAACGAAGGCAGCCTGAAATCGGCCTTCGGCGGCCAGGTCGTGCTGCTCGGTGAGCGGGTGCAGAACACGGGTGACATCAGCGCCCCCGGCGGCCGCGTGAGCCTGGCCGCGGCGCGCAGCGTCGAGCTCGTCGACACCGGCGTGCCCCACCTCAGCGTGCGCGTCGACGTGGCGGCCGGCGAGGTCTTCAACGCCGGCCGGCTGATCGCCGACGGCGGCACCGTGGACGTCTTCGCCGGCATCGTCAACCAGCAGGGCCTGGTGCGTGCCGACACGCTGGGCCCCGACGCGCAGGGCGGCGTCGTGCTGCGCGCCGCCGACACGCTCACGCTCGGCGAGCACAGCCGCACGCAGGCCAGCGGCACGGCCGCGGGCACGCGCGGCGGCCAGGTCGACCTGCTGGGTGCCCAGGTCGGCGTGCTCGGCCAGGCCGTGGTCGACGTCGCGGGCGACGCTGGCGGCGGCGCCATCCGACTCGGCGGCGGCTTGCAGGGCCAGGACCGCTCGGTACCCAATGCCCGCGCCGTCTACCTCGGCCCCGCGGCGACGCTCGACGCCAGTTCCAGCGGCGTGCGCGGCGACGGCGGCAGCATCATCTTGTGGAGCGACCAGGCGACGCGCGCCTACGGTACGCTGGCAGCGCGCGGCGGGCGGCGCTCCGGCGACGGCGGCTTCGTCGAGACCTCGGGCGGCTGGCTCGACGCGCGGCCGGCAGCGGTGGACGTGAGCGCCGCCGCGGGCCGCAGCGGGCTGTGGCTGCTCGACCCCAACAACATCCTCATCAACGACAGCGGCCCCAACGCCAACATCAGCGCCGGGCCCAGCTTCACGAGCACCAACGACAGCTCCGTCATCACCACCGCCACGCTGGCCACGGCGCTCAACGCCGGCAACTCGGTGAGCGTGGTCACCGCCAGCGCCGGCAGCAACGCGCAGGCCGGTGACATCGTGATGGACGGCGCCACCCTGAGCGTCAACCCGGGCAGCGCGGTGACGCTCACTTTGCAGGCCAGCCGCGACGTGCTGGTGCGCAATTCCAGCATCACCAGCACCGGCCAGCCCTTGTCGCTGACGCTGCAGTCGGCGGGTGCTGGCGTGGGCGCGATCGAGATCGGCAACTCGTCGATCAGCACCGCCGGCGGCAACGTCACGCTGCGCGGCGCCTCGTCGCAGCAGGTGCCGCTGCCCGGCGGTGGCTTGAGCGCGCAGGCCTTTGCGGTGGCCGTGGGCTACGACCCGCAGCAGCAGCCCTTCGCTTCGCGGCTGAGCCTGCCGCAGGTGGGCGTGCTGCTGACGCAGGCGCAATTCAACCTGGGCGCCGGCAGCTTCAGCGCGCACGGGCTGGGCGCGCTGGCGGGCAGCGGCGTCGGCGGCGAAGGCGTCTTCGTGGCGCCGGGCAGCAGCATCACCGCGGCCAACATCGCGCTGTCGGGCTGGAGCCCGGGCTTCACCGCGGCCGGCCTGCTCGTCAGCGGCGACGCGACGCGCAACGCCAGCCTGGTGGCCACGCAGTCGCTGGCGCTGCAGGGCGGCGGCCTGGACGGCGTGGCGATCGAGAACGGCGCCCGCCTCGGCCTCAACGCGCCGGGCAACGCGGCGGCGACGCTGAGCATCAAGGGCGAGGGCACGAACTTCGGCGTCGTCGTCGACGACGCCTCGGCCAGCAACCCCAATGCCACGCGCATCACGGTGGTCGGCGGCTCGATGAGCATCGACGGCCGCTCCACCGCCGCGGCCGCGCCGGCGGTGCTGATCAGCGACCGCAGCGGCGGCTCGCGCGGCACCGACGTGCTCGACCTCGGCGCCGCGGCGGGCCTGCAGATCAGCGGCAGCAGCGGTGGCAGCGCCGCCGCCGGCATCCAGATCAGCGGCGTCAGCATCGCCGGCCCCGGCAGCGGCACCACGACCCTGGCCGCGACCAGCGGCGGGCTGGACATGGCGCAGGTCGCGCTCACCGGCGCCGGCAGCTACAGCCTGCGCGGCGAGAGCGTGACACTGACCGCCTCGACGCTCGGCGACGCCAATGCCAGCGCGCCGATGAACCTGGACTTCGCCACCACCGGCGCGTCGCCGCAGGGGCTGTTCATCCGCAACACCATCATCACCACTTCGGGCGGCGACGTGCGCTTTGGCGCCATCCAGAACGTCAGCTCGACGCGCCTCGGAAGCACCACCGTGGCCGCGCCCTGGGTCGAGTACGCCGGCAGCGGCGCGCTGGCCGGGCTCAACCTGATCGACAGCGTCATCGATGCCGGCGCCGGCCGCGTCTACGGCGGCGGCGCCGCGCGCAGCAATGCGCTGGCCGGGGACGGCATCGAGCTCTCCCGCAGCAACATCAACGCGCGCGAGATCGACCTGCGCGGACGCACCGACGGCGAGACCGGCCTGCTCGTCGACGGCACGCAGCTCGTGGCCACCCGCGTGCTCGCGCTCGAGGGCCTGAGTGCCAATGCCGGCAGCACGCCGAGCCCCGGCCTGCACGTCGATCTGGGCAGCACGCTGCAGCTCATCGACCCCACCGTTGCCGCCGGCTCGCAGATGACGCTGCGCGGCAGCAACTTCGGCGGCTTCACCGGCGTGCTGCTCGCAGGCGGCAACGCCGGCAGCAGCAACGAGACACGCCTGGTCGTCAGCGGCGCTTCGCTGCTCGTCGACGGCAACACCAACGCCGGCGGCATCGGCCTGCAGGCCAGCGGCGCCAGCGCAGCGCCCGGCGGGCTGCTCATCAACGCCCTCGGCGCCACCGCGGTCACGTTGCAGGGCGCCACGGCTTCGGGCGTCGGCAACGGCTTGCTGCTGCAGTACGCCAACCTGCTCGGCCCGCAGGGCGTGGCCAATGCGCCGCTGCAACTGCTGGGCAACGGCCGCGATGCCAACGGCGGCCCGGGCACGCGCGTCGAGTCGTCCAACGTCAGCACCGGCGGCACGCTGCTGGTGCGCGGCGACGCGGTCGCGGTGAGCAATTCGCAGCTGTCGGGCGAAGCCGGCCTGAACCTGCACACCAACCTCACCGGCGCGCCGGCCACGGCCGGCAATATCGTCGTCAGCGCCAGCAACCTCGGCACCGGCGCGGCCGCTGCCGCGCTGCGCCTGGAAGCCGTCGGCGGTGGTGCAGCGCAGGGCGATGCGCGCGTGGCCGGTGGCGCCGGCATCAGCCTCAGCGACAGCACGCTCGGCGGCCTGGGCGCTGGCGCCAGCGTGGTGCTCAACGGCGAAGGCTCGGCCAGCGCCGGCGAAGGCGTGGTGTTCGCGCGCACGCCGATGACGGCGGCCAACATCGTCATCAGCGGGCGCGCGCTACTCGACAACCATGGCGTGCTGTCCAACGATTTCTCGGGCGGCGCGGTGAGCCTGCTCAGCGCCACCAACGTGACGATCAGCGGCACCAGCGCCAACGTCGCCACCGCACCCACGCGCGCCGGCGTGAACCTGGGCAATGCGGTGGCTTTGCAACTCAGCGGGCGCGGCGCGGTGTCGATCAGCGGCGACTCGGTGGTGCTGGGCAACTTCGGTGGCACGCAGCCTTTCCGCGCCGCCGGCGACGCCGCCAGCTTCACCGTCAGCAGCGTCGATTCACAGCGCCTGCGCAACACCACGCTGGACTTCAGCCGCGGCAGCGGCACCGCGGTGACGCTGCGCGCCGACAGCGACGGCCTGCTTGGCGGGCGCGCGCGGCTGGAGTCGTCCAGCGTCAACACGGGCGGCGGCAACTTCAACGGCTCCGGCAATGGCGTGCGCCGGGGCGCCACGCCGCTGGCGCCCGGCAACGCCACCGTACTCGACGGTGCCGCGGGCTTCTTCCTCACCGCATCGACCATCGACGCCGGCACCGGCACCGTGTCGCTGACGGCCGTGGGCCCCAACGACGGCAACCCGCCGGCCGGCTTTGCCGGCAATGCCGCTTTGCTCGTCAACGGCAGCAGCAGCATCACCGCCGCCAGCATCGTGCTCAATGGCGATGCCGGCGACCGGGGTCGCGGCGTCGACATCGGCGTGACCACCGCCGGCGCGCAACTGCACCTCACGGCCAACCAGGTCAGCGTCAGCGGCCGCGGTGCCGGCGTCGACCCCGGTACCAGCCTGCCTTACGAGGGCGTGGCGCTCAACTCGGCCAGCAACTGGCTGGCCAGCGGCAACCTCGCGCTCACCAGCAGCGCCAGCGGCATGGCCTTGACGGGGGTGAACTTCGACGCCACGACGATGACGCTCAACGCCGCGGGCGCACTCGGCCTGGCCGCCAGCACGCTCGACACCAGCAGCAGCCTGACGCTGCTGGCCGCCGGTGCCGGCGTCAACGGCTCGCTGCTCAGCATCGCCGGCAGCGCCGTGCGCGCCGGCGCGGCCCTGCAGATCACCGGCAACGCCAGCGGCGGCGGCAGCGGTGTCGCGGTGCTCACCGGCAGCACGCTGGCGGGCAGCAGCGTGGCCATCACCGGCACGGGCGGCGGCGTCAGCTTCTTCGACACCAGCGGCAGCGCACCCACCGTCACGGCCAGCAGCGGCGCACTCAACGTCAGCGGGCGCGGCGGCTTCCCCGGGCTGGCCTTCACCGGCGCCTGGGCGTTGAGCTCACCGACCGCGATCACGCTCAACACCGACGGCGGCCTGGGGCTCTTGCCGGCCAATGGCTTCACGGCATTGCCCAGCTTCAACGCCGGCCAGCGCTTGACGCTGGCGGTGGTGGCGCCGCTGGGCCTGACCGTCGGCAGCGGCTTCCCGCTCGACGGCGCGGCGCTGTCGAGTGCCGTCGCGGGCATGGCGACGACGGCCACGGTGACGCTCAACGTCACCGGCAACCCCAACTCGGTGACCTTCCGCGGCCCGCTCACGGTGCCCGCGCGGCTGGCGATCCAGGCCGACGGCATCGAGTTGCAGGCCGGCGCGGTGCTCAGCAGCACGGCGGCCGGCGACGCCATCGTGCTGGGCGGCACGAGCGCGGCCGAGGCCGCGTTCATCAACAACACCGCCGGCGCCGGCGCGCTCAGCGCCGCCAACGGCCGCTGGGTGCTGCGCGTGTCCGACCCGCGCAACACCGCCCTCGGTGGCCTGGCGCCCGACTTCACGGCCTACAACCTGGCCAGCCAGCCCTGGGCCACCGACGCCTCGGGCAACCTCGTCACGCCCTTGGCAGGCAACGCGCTGGCGTTTGCCGTGGCCCCCTCGGCTGTCGCCGGCCAGGGCCTGGCCGGCGCGCAGACGCGGGCCTACGACGCCACCACGCTGCTCACGCTCAACCCGGCGGCCTGGGCCGTCTCGGGCTTGGTCGGCGGCGACACCCTGGTGCTCAGCGGCACGACGGCTGCGCAGCTGGCCGACAAGAACGTCGGCAGCGCCAAGCCGGTGACGCTCAATGCCGGCAGCCTGTTCAGCGTCAACGACGCCAACGGCCGCCCGGTGCTGGGCTACGGCGCGCCGACCTTCAACGCCACCATCACCCCGGTCACGCTCAACGCCAGCGGCGCCGCGGTGGCCGCCAAGGTCTACGACGGCAGTGCGCTGGCGCGCCTGGCCAGCCTGGGCAGCGTGACCCCGCTGGCCGGCGACAGCGTCGCCGTGGGCGGCAGCGTGGTGGCCAACTTCGGCGACAAGAACGTGGGCAGCAACAAGCCGGTGGCAGCCAGCGGCTTTGCGCTCACCGGCGCCGACGCGGGCAACTACCTGCTCGTGGCGCCCAGCGGGCTGACGGGCAGCATCACGCCGCTGGCGCTGCCGGTGACGGGGTTGGCCGCCCTCAGCAAGGTCTACGACACCACCGCGGTGGCCGGCCTGTCGGGCAGCGCCGCGTTCAACCCGCTGGCCGGCGACACCGTGCTGCTGGCCGGCAGCGCCAGCGCCCGCTTTGCCGACAAGAACGTCGGCGCGGCCAAGCCGGTCACGGTGTCCGGCCTGAGCCTGGCAGGCAGCGATGCCAACAACTACTCGCTGCAAGCACCCGCCGGCCTGGTGGCCGCGATCACCCCGGCCACGCTGCCGCTCACCGGCCTGGCGGCCGCGTCGCGTGTCTACGACGGCAGCACCACCGCGGCGCTGCAGGGCAGCGCCGTCGTGACGCCGCTGGCCGGTGACACGCTGAGCCTGGCGGGCACGGTGGCCGGCACCTTCGCCAGCCGCAACGTCGGCAACGCGCGCCCGGTCACGGTCGGCGGCCTGTCGCTGGCCGGGCCCGACGCCGGCAACTACAGCCTGCGGGCCCCCAGCGGCCTGGTCGCCAACATCACGCCGGCGCTGCTCGGCCTGGCCGGCGTGACGGCGGTCAGCCGGGTCTACGACGGCGGCACC
>JANMVM010000168.1:0-3535 GCA_031392695.1 Rubrivivax sp. | reverse complement strand
ATTGGTGACGTTGCCGGTGCCGTAGTAGACGGCCACCGCGCGCGGCCCGTGGCGCGCCACGATGTCCTGCACGCGCGTGGCCACGGCGTCGAGCAAGGCTTCGGCGCCGATGGCTGCGTGGCTGCCGTCGGCCTGCCGCTGCACAGGCCGCAGCAGGCGGTGTGCAGCCTCATGCTGCGCCGGCAGGTCGCGGCCCTTGGGGCAGGTGTAGCCCTCGTACCCGGGTGCCTCGGGGTCACCGCTGACCTTCACGGCGCGCCCACCTTGCACGGTCACCAGGATCGGGCACTACGCGGTGCAGTTGCGGCAGAAGCTGGCTACCGTGTGGGCCGGTGCGGTCGACATCGTGTATCCCTGGTTCGGCGCGGGCGCCTGGTCGCCACATCGTGCGGCGCGGCGGGGGTGGTGTCAGCAAGCGCGGCCCGGTCTGTTCCGCATCGTGAACCAACGGTCACCGTATCGCCATTTGCCGCACCACCGCTGCAAGCCATGTTGCGCAAGACTCCAGCCTCGCCAGACGTCCCACATCGTGTGCGACCAGATTGCGTATGTTGAACATCCTCTTGCGTTCTCTTCTTGTCAGCGCGTGGGCGCTCTGCGCGGCTGGTGCAGCTGCCCAGGACTACCCAAACAAGCCCGTGCGGTTGGTGGACCCTTACGCACCGGGCGGCTCGACCAGCGTCGTTTCGCGGCTGCTGGCACAGAAGTTCCAGCAGCAGACCGGGCAGCCGATGGTGGTGGACCACAGACCGGGTGCCGGCAGCAACATCGGCAGTGACCTTGTTGCCAAGGCTCCGCCCGACGGCTACACGCTGTTGCTGGGCACCAGCAGCCTGGCCATCAACCCGCAGCTGTACAAGGGCATGCCTTTCGAGCCGCAGAGAGACCTGGTGCCGGTGTGCCTGCTGATCCGCGCGCCCAACGTGCTGGCCGTGCAGGCCTCATTGCCGGTCAGCAGCCTGAAGGAGTTGATCGCGCATGCGCGCGCCAACGCCGGGCGCCTCAGCTACGGGTCTTCAGGCAACGGTGCCACCAACCACCTGGCGATGGAGATGCTCAAGCTGCAGGCCGGTGTGGACATCCTGCACGTGCCCTACAAGGGCGGCGGTGAAGCGCTGCAGGCCCTGCTGGGCGGGCAGACGCAGCTGATGTTCAACCCGGCATCCACGCTGGCCGGGCAAGACAAGGGCGGCCGCCTGCGGATGCTGGCGGTGGCCAGCCGCAAGCGCGTGGCCGGCCTCGACCTGCCGACGATGGACGAAGCCGGGCTGCCCGGTTTCGAGGCCAGCGTCTGGTTCGGCCTCTTTGCGCCGGCCGGCACGCCGGCTGCCGTGCTCAACCGCATCAATGCCGAGATCAACCGCGCGTTGCAGGATCGACCGCTGCGCGAGCTGCTGGAAAAGGCCGGCATGGAGGTGTTGGGCGGCACGCCGGACGAACTGCGGCAGTTGCTCATCAGTGACGCCGCGCGTTGGGGTGCCGTGGTCAAGGCGGCCAACGTGCGCCTGGAGTGAAGGCGCGCTCCGCGTACTCTGCTGGCTGCATCTGCCCGACTGCGAGGCCGCGCGGGATGCCGGATGCCGGATGCTGGATCGTGGACTCCCCGCGACGCCGCGCGCGCTGGTTCACATGATGGATTCGGGCCGCCGCTTTGATGCCCGCACAGACCCCGCAAAGACGGCCAGCCGCTAGTCTGAGCGTTGCAGTTCGACACCCGGAGACTCCCATGACCAGCGCCGCAACCGTCCCAGCCTACGAAGCGCTGGCCCATGACATCCCGCTTGTCATCCCGCTTGCCACCCCGCTTGCCATCGTGCTGATGAACGACTGTGCCTACGGCGCCGAGCAGCACTACCTGAAGATGCGAGACATGCCGGTGGCGATGTCGGTGCTCCCGGACATCGACTGCGCACCCGTGGCCGAAGCCTTCGGCTTGCAGACCGCCACCGTGCGCAAGCTGGAGCAGTTGCGCGCATTGGCGCCGATGCTGAAGGCGCCCGACGGGCCCAGCTTCATCGACTGCAAGATCAACCCGGCGGTGGCCGCACCCTTCCTGCTGGAGTTGGTTGCACACGAACGGCACAAGGCTTGAGATGACGTTCATGGACTTCGATGCTGCTCAGACCGGAGCATGCTGGCGTTTGCGTGCGCCTGCGTGCGACGGGTGTTGCGGGGCAGGCGGCCCGGGCAGGCGTTCTCCGGCCCAGGCTCGCGGGGCAGCGGATCTGTGGGGCGAAGTTGCCTCATCAACACCCTTGCCGCATGCCAATGCTTTGGCGACCGCGAATGGGGCCTGCGCCCGCCTACCCGAGCCGCCTGCCCAACCACAGGGGTGGCGTGCCTGCAGGCGCGCACCGGGCGGTGGTGCAGGGTGGTGGTGGTGCCTACGGTCGCAGGCCCCATTCGCGGTCGCCAAGGCGCGTGCATGCGGCGCGGGTGTTGATGGCACTGCAGCGGGCACGCTCGCCGGGTCCCCCGCGAGCCCGGGCCGGAGAACGTGGGCGCCGCCACCCTGCCGCAAGGCTGCCCGCATGCCTGCCCGCATGCCTGACCCACGCCAAGCGCGCGATCGCCAGCCCCACGCCCACTACACCGCGACTGACGGGCCTCGGGTTGAGCGACATGTGGTGGATCATTGAAATGAATTTTTCTGGAGAACACGCGTGAGCGACAAACCCAAGGCCGCCCTATCGGGTACACCGCGCACACCGCGCATGCTGCGCAGCGGCGAGGAATCCCCGGCGCTGAGCGACGCGCAGATCGAAGACGCGAAGAAGTTGATCGGCGTCTGGCTGCGCCGCGACGTGCACACGCCGGCGCTCTATGAAGAGCTGTCGGTGCACGACATCCGACGCTGGGCTCACTACAGCGTGGGTGACGACAACCCGCTGTTCGGCGAAGTCGACCACGCCAAGCGCAGCCCCTGGGGCACCGTGATCGCGCCGCCGACCTTCCTGTACACCATCGACAGCGGCATCGTGGCGCCTGGATTGCCGGGCATCCAGTGGATCTTTGCCGGCTCGCGCTTCGAGCACTTCGTGCCGGTGAAGGCGGGCGACACCATCACTGCGCGGGCGCGGCTGATCGACGTGCAGATCAAGGAAGGCCGCAGCGTCGCGCGCTACGTCAACCAGGTGGGTGAAGTGCTGTACCACAACCAGCATGGCCAGCTCGTAACGCGTTATGAGGGTGACATCTACCGCATCCCGCGCAAGCGCAGCGGCGACGGCTTCAAGTTTGCGGTCAAAGACAGCGAGCCGCCACCGCCGCCCTACCGCTACACCGACGAGCAGATCGAGGCCATCGCCGCCGGCTACCGCAGCGAATACCGCCGTGGCACCGACACGCTGTACTGGGAACAGGTGACGGTGGGTGAGCTGCTGCCGGTGGTGCTGAAAGGGCCGCTGACGCTGGTGGACATCGTCGGTTTCTACGCGGGTCGGCGCACCGTCTACAACGTCATGAAGCTGGCTTTCGCAGACCGCGACCGCCACCCGCACAACGTCTACTACTCGCCCGCGCGCAACATCCCCAT
>JANMVM010000159.1:0-4082 GCA_031392695.1 Rubrivivax sp. | reverse complement strand
CCACGGCGCGCGGCCGCGTGACGTCGGCGATCAGCATCAGCGCACGCACGGCATCCTGCACGGCTTCGGCGATGTCTGCCGGCGGCTCCAGGGTGTCGATGACGGCGATCAGCGCGTCGGCGTCTTCCAGGTCGTCGCGGTCGAAGTGCATGAAGAGCAGCGCCAGCGGCTCCACGAGCTCGGCGTCGTCCAGCGCCATCAGCTCCGGGAACAGCTCCATCGCGGCGGCAAAGCCGGCGCTCCAGGGCAGCACGCATTCGGCGACGCTGGCGTCGCCGTCGAGGGGGTAGATCCAGGGGTCGAACCACTGGCGCTGGCCGATCGCGGCGTCGAGCTCGGCGTGGCGGCGCCGCACCAGCGCAACGAGCTCGTCGCGCGCGGCGCCGCCCGGGGCCGGGCGGCCATCGAGGTCGGCCACGTGGGGCAGCCAGCGCGCGGCCGGCACCGGGCGCGGCTGCAGCAGCACGCCGCACAGGTAGCCGTCGAGCGCGCTCACGTCCAGGGGCTGCAACGGCTCGGGCAGCGCGTCGAGCAGGGCTTGCAGGCGCAGCAGGTCGGCGTCTTCCAAAGGAGGCAGGTTTTGCACTAGGGGGGTTCCCCCGAGCGGGGGAAGAGCGGCTGCGGCAGGCCGGTTAGATTGCTGCCCATTGGCACCGCGCGACCGATTGTCGTGCAGCCGGGTGCCAGCCGTCCCAACGACGTCCTCTTCGGAGGACTTGTCCCAACCCGCTGCGCAAGCAGCGGGTTTTTTTTGCCTGCACGGCAGGCAAGGGCGTGGCCGCGGCGGGCCAGGGGTGGCACTAGACTTCGGCTTCATCCCACAGGAGACGAACCATGGGCGCACCCGCAGCCTTCACCCGCACCACCGACATCGCGCACTGGATCGGCGGCGCCCTGCAGCGCGGCAGCGGCACGCGCCAGCAGACGGTGTGGAACCCCACCACCGGCGCGCCCGCGCGCCAGGTGCTGCTGGCCAGCGAGGCCGATGTCAACGCTGCCGTCGCCGCGGCCGTGGCGGCGCAGCCGGCCTGGGGCGACATGCCGCCGATCCGCCGCGCCCGCGTCCTCAACAACTTCCTGGCGCTGCTCAACCAGCACAAGGACACGCTGGCGGCGATGATCACGGCCGAACACGGCAAGGTCTTCACCGATGCGCAGGGTGAAGTCATGCGCGGCATCGACATCGTCGAATTCGCCTGCGGCATCCCGCAGCTGCTCAAGGGCGACTACACCGACCAGGTCAGCACCGGCATCGACAACTGGACGCTGCGCCAGCCGCTCGGCGTGGTGGCCGGCGTCACGCCCTTCAACTTCCCCGTCATGGTGCCGATGTGGATGTTCCCGGTGGCGCTGGCCTGCGGCAACGCCTTCATCCTCAAGCCGAGCGAGCGCGATCCTTCGCCGTCGCTGCTGATGGCCGAGTTGCTGCAGCAGGCCGGCCTGCCCGACGGCGTGTTCAGCGTCATCCAGGGCGACAAGGTGGCGGTGGACGCGCTGCTCAAGCACCCCGACGTGAAGGCGCTGTCCTTCGTCGGCAGCACGCCGATCGCGCAGTACATCTACGAAACCGGCGCCCACCACGGCAAGCGCGTGCAGGCGCTGGGCGGGGCCAAGAACCACATGGTGGTGATGCCTGACGCCAACATCGAGCAGGCCGTCGATGCGCTCATCGGCAGCGCCTACGGCTCGGCCGGCGAGCGCTGCATGGCGATCAGCGTGGCGGTGCTGGTGGGCGACGTGGCCGACAAGATCGTGCCCTTGCTGGCGGCGCGCGCCAAGGCGCTGAAGATCAAGAACGGCATGGAGCTGGATGCCGAGATGGGACCCATCGTCACCAAAGAGGCGCGCGACCGCATCGAAAGCACCATCGGCATCGGCGTCGAGGAAGGTGCCAAGCTGGTGGTCGACGGCCGCGGCCACCGCGTCGCCGGCCTCGAGGCCGGCGTCTTCACCGGCGGCACGCTCTTCGACCACGTGCAGCCGTCGATGCGCATCTACAGGGAAGAGATCTTCGGCCCCGTGCTGGCCTGCCTGCGCGTGCCCGACATGGCCAGCGCGCTCAAGCTCGTCAACGAGCATGAGTTCGGCAACGGCGTGGCCTGCTTCACCAGCGACGGCGGCGTGGCGCGCGAGTTCGCACGCCGCGTGCAGGTGGGCATGGTCGGCATCAATGTGCCGATCCCAGTGCCGATGGCCTGGCACGGCTTCGGCGGCTGGAAGCGCAGCCTGTTTGGCGACATGCACGCCTACGGCGAGGAAGGCGTGCGCTTCTACACCAAGCAAAAGAGCGTCATGCAGCGCTGGCCCGACAGCATCGGCAAGGGCGCCGAGTTCGTGATGCCGACGGCCAAGTGAGCCAGGCGGCGTCTTGACCCGTGGGCTGCCGCCGCGGCTCCGAGTCTCAGGCGCCGATCACGCCACCGTCGACGCGCCGGATGGCCAGCGTGGCTGAGCGCGGCCGGCCCACGGGGTTGAAGTCGGGCCAGTTGGACCGAAGGCGCGGGCGGGCCGGGTCGCTGCGGTCGCTGGGCGTCTCGCCCGGGTGCTGGATGTTGACGAACATCGTGCGGCCGTCGGGGGCCCAGGTGGCGCCGGTGAGTTCACAACCCATCGGTCCGGTCAGAAAGCGGCGCACCTCGCCGCTGACCGGGTTGCAGGCCAGCAGCTGATTGTTGCCCAGGGCCTTCATCTCGCCCTTGCCCAGCGCGCTGGAGCTCACGTCGGTGCCGATCCACAGCACGCCGCGACTGTCGAAGGCGATGGTGTCGGGACTGGAAAACGGGTCGCCTTTGATGTTTCCTTTGGCCTCGGCGCGCGCATCGGCGGGGTCGCCGGCCAGCAGCAGGTGGTTCCACTCGAAGCGCTCGGCGGCGAAATCGCCCTGCTCCTTCCAGCGGATGATCTGGCCCATGGTGTTGTTGGCGCGCGGGTTGGCCGCATCCGCGCCCGGCCAGCCGGCCGTGCCACGATCGGGGTTGTTGGTGAGCGTGCAGTAGACCCAGCCGGTATTCGTATCGATGGCCAGCCACTCGGGCCGGTCCATCTTGGTGGCGCCCAGCCTGTCGCTGGCCTGGCGCGCCTTGATCAGCACTTCGCCCGCGTCGGCAAAACCGTTGGCGGCCGTCAACGAGCCCTGGCCATGCACCAGCGGCAGCCACTCGCCCCGGCCGTCGGTACCGAAGCGGGCCACGTACAGCGTGCCATGGTCCAGCAGTTCGGCATTGGCTTGCGCCGCGGTCTTGCCGCCGCCAGCAGCAGCGATCCTGTCGCGGCTGACGAACTTGTAGATGTACTCGAAGCGTGCGTCCTCACCCGAGTACACCACCGCTCGCCCGTCCTGCGTCACTGCCACCCAGGCGCCTTCGTGCCAGGCGCGGCCCAGCGCCGTGCGCTTGACCGGCGTGCTGTCGGGGTCCATCGGGTCGACCTCGACGATCCAGCCGAAGCGGTTGGGCTCGTTGGGGTTGCGCACGGTGTCGAAGCGCGGGTCGAACTCGGGCCAGCGGTACCAGCTGGCCTTGCGGATGCCCCAGCGCTGCTCGTGCGCGGTGGGGGTGTCGGCGGCGGTGAAGTAGTTGGCCCAGTTCTCTTCGCCCGACAGGTAGGTGCCCCAGGGCGTCTTGCCGCTGGCGCAGTTGCCGATCGTGCCCAGCACGGTGCGGCCGGCAGGATCGGCGGCGGTCTTCATCAGCGCATGGCCGGCGGCCGGGCCGCTGATGGCAATCGGCGTGTTGGCGGTGATGCGGCGGGCGTGGCGCGACGGGCGCACCATCTGCCACTGGTTGGCGGCGAGCTCGATCTCGATCACCGAGATGCCGTGCGCGGCCTGGGCCTTGCGCACCTTCTCCAGGCTCCAGGCGGTCTGCCCGCCGACGTGCAGCAGGCCGTCGTCGGTGTACTCCTGGTTGATGGCCAGCAGGCCGCGGCGCGAGCCGTCGAGGGCGTAGTAGTGCAGGCCGTCGTGGTGCATGCCCATTTGCAGCGCCTGCTCGGCGGCAGTGTTGCTGGCATCGGGCTTGAAGGCTGGCATGGCGCCGACGATGCCCACCGGCTCGCCCCAGGCGGCCAGGGGCGTGGCGGTG
>JANMVM010000144.1:0-1674 GCA_031392695.1 Rubrivivax sp. | reverse complement strand
CGGCCCTGCGCCATCAGCGGCAGCACCTCGTCGACGTGCGGGTAGGGGTAGACGTAGTGCAGCCGCACCCAGGCGCCGAACGGTGCCGCCAGGTCGGCCAGGCGCTCGCACAGATCGAGCATGCGCGTCTTGACGGGCTGGCCGTCGAAGAAGCCGGTGCGGTACTTGATGTCGACACCGTAGGCGCTGGTGTCCTGGCTGATGACGAGGAGCTCCTTGACGCCGCTCTCGAACAGCGCGCGCGCGTCGCCCAGCACATCGCCGATCGGGCGCGACACCAGGTCACCGCGCAGGCTGGGGATGATGCAGAAGGTGCAGCGGTGGTTGCAGCCTTCGCTGATCTTGAGGTAGGCGTAGTGGCGCGGCGTGAGCTTGATGCCGGCCACGCCGCGGAATTCGGCCGTCACCTGCGGCATGAGGTCGACGAAAGGGTCGTGCGGCTTGGGCACGTGGCGGTGCACCGCCTCCATCACTTCCTGCGTGGCGTGCGGCCCGGTCACGGCCAGCACCTTGGGGTGCACCTGGCGCACCAGGTTGGCGCCGTCGGCGCCGGCCTTGGCCCCCAGGCAGCCGGTGACGATGACGCGGCCGTTGCTGGCCAGCGCCTCGCCGATGGTGTCCAGGCTTTCCTTGACCGCGTCGTCGATGAAGCCGCAGGTGTTGACGATCACGAGGTCGGCGCCAGCGTAGGTCTTGCTGGTCTCGTAGCCTTCGGCGCGCAATTGCGTCAGGATGAGCTCGGAGTCGGTCAGCGCCTTGGGGCAGCCCAGAGAAACGAAGCCGATGGTGGGCACCTTGGGTGCGGCCGCGGCCGTGGGGGTGGGGAGGGTCATGGCTCGATTTTGAGCCATCGGGCGAGTCCGCCCGCGGCAGCGGCTATTTCTTGGCCGGCGGGAAGCCGCTCATGCCCGGAAACAGATTGCCGGCTTCCTGCAACTTCTCGAGCATGGCGCGGCCCTGCTCGACGTAGCTGCCCATCAAACCCGGCAGCCCGGCAGGCTGCGTGTTCATGAACTGGCTCCAGTTCTCGGGGTTCAGGCGCTTGGGGTCGTACAGGCCCGTGCTCTGGGCGATGAACTGCTTTTGCAACTCGGCAAAGGCGCTCATGTTCTGCTCGAGCATCGAGCCCATCACGCCCTGCATCGCATGGCCGTAGAAGCGGATGATCTGGCTCAGCGTGGCGGCCGTGAACATCGGCACGCCGCCCGATTCTTCCTCGAGGATGATCTGCAGCAGGATGCTGCGCGTGAGGTCTTCCGAGGTCTTGGCGTCGCGCACCTCGAAGGCGTCGCCGGCCAACACCATCCGCTTGACATCGGCCAGCGTGATGTAGCAGCTGCTCCGGGTGTCGTAGAGGCGCCGGTTGGGGTACTTCTTGAGCACCCGGACGGCGCTCGCGCCTTCACCCTCGGGCGCGGGGGCCGCAGATCGGCGTGGGGTGGGCATGCAGGCGTTCCTTCAGGGGCGGGCGTGCCTGATTCTAGGAGCCGGCGTTGCCGCGCCCGCCGGGGGGTTTTCCCCCTTCTCAGGCGGCGCGCCGCCTCAGGTCAGGCCGCGGGCCACGAAATGCGGGTTCTCGAAGCCGGGTTTGCCGTAGCGCAGGGTGTCGCCGGCCAGCGTGCGCACATCGCCCCCGGCGGCGCGCAGCACGGCGTGGCCCGCGGCGGTGTCCCA
>JANMVM010000138.1:0-2641 GCA_031392695.1 Rubrivivax sp. | reverse complement strand
CACAGATTTCGAGACATGAAAACGCGTCTTCGTCCACCATGCGTCGTTGCAAATCCTCGCGATACCAGAAGGTATCGCTGTGGTTTGCGCCTAGCCTGGCGAACGAATCCATCGTTTTCAACTTGTCTCGAAACCTATGGGCTGGAGCACTAGCGGTACTCGGTCTTCGCACGCTTCGCTTCGACGCCTTCTGCTGCCTTCTGCCGCTCTTGCCGCTCTTGCCGCCTTCTGTCGCCCACGCTCCTAGAATCAACCCCGATGCAGACTGGACCTGGTACGCCTACCATGAGGCTCCAAACACATACGCATGTGTATGGACCGCATGGAGACCCCGTGAGCCGCATCGACTTCTTCGACGACCCCCGCATGCTGGCGCCGCGCCGCACCGACAAGGTGGACCTTGGCGCCGGCGCCTTCTTGCTGCGCCACCCCGAGCCGCTGGCACCCTACGCGCGCTGCGTCGGTGACTGGCTCGAGCAGTGGGCGCGCAACACGCCCGAAGCGGTGGCATTTGCCGAACCCGCCCCGGGTGGCAGCTGGCGGCGCCTGAGCTGGCGCGAGTTGCGCACGCACGTCGGCGCCGTGGCGCAAAGCCTGCTGGACCTCGACCTGCCCGCCGGCCAGCCGCTGGTCGTGCTGTCCGACAACTCGCTCGATCACCTCGTGCTGCTGCTCGCCGGCATGCACATCGGCCGCGCGGTGTGCACGGTCAGCAGCGCCTATTGCCGGCTCGCGGGCAGCGACTTCAGCCGCATTCACGGCATCCTGCAGACGCTGGCCCCGGCACTCGTCTATGCCTCCGACGCCGCCGTCTACGGCCCGGCGCTGGCCCACACCGACAGCCCGGCCGTGGCCGTCTTCAGCCAGGGCGCAGCCAGCCATGCCGGTGCCCTGCCCTTCAGCCAGCTGCTGGCCGGGCGCGAGACGCCGGCGGTGATGCAGGCCTTTGCCGCCATCACCCCCGACACCCACGCCAAGTACCTGCTCACGAGTGGCAGCACCGGCCACCCCAAGGTCGTCATCAACAGCCACCGCATGCTGTGCGCCAACCAGCAGATGCTGGCCCAGACGCTGCGCTTCCTGGACGTCGAAAAGCCGGTGCTGCTGGACTGGCTGCCCTGGAGCCACACCTTCGGCGGCAACCACAACACCAACCTCGTGCTGCGCAGCGGCGGCACGATGTACCTCGACGACGGTCGCCCGCTGCCCGGCGCCATCGACAAGACCCTGGCCCACCTGCGCGAAGTCCAGCCCACGGTGTACTTCAACGTGCCGCGCGGCTACGAGATGATGCTGCCGACGCTGGAGGCCGACCTCGAGCTTGCCCGCCGCTTCCTGGCGCCGCTGCGCATGCTGTTCTACGCCGGCGCCGGCATGCCGGTGTCGACCTGGCAAAGGCTCGAAGCCCTGGCCGCGCGCGTGCGCGAACAGCCGCTGTGGATGACCACCAGCTGGGGCAGCACCGAAACCGCGCCGGCCGTCACCCTTGCCAGCTGGCAGCTCGACCGGCCAGGCGTCATCGGCTTGCCGATGCCGGGCGTCACGGTCAAGTTCATCCCCAACGGCGGCAAGCTCGAGATGCGCGTGCGCGGCGACCACCTCTTCCCGGGCTACCGCGACAACGAAGCAGCCACGCGCGCCGCCTTCGACGAAGAAGGCTACTACCGCATCGGCGACGCAGGCCACCTGCTCGACGAGGCCGACCCGCTGCAAGGCGTGGTCTTCAACGGCCGCGTCGCCGAGGACTTCAAGGTCACCAGCGGCAGCTGGGTCAGCGTCGGCACGCTGCGCATCAAGGTCGTCTCGGCGCTGGCGCCGTATGCCCAGGACGTGGTCATCACCGGACACGACCGCAGCGAGATCGGCGCCCTCGTCTTCCTCAGCGAAGCCGGCCGCGCGCTGCCCGCGGCCGAGATGGCCGGCCACCTGCGCACGGCGCTGCGTGCGCTCAGGTCTGAAGGCGCCGGCTCTTCGCAGACGCCGACGCGTGCGCTGGTGCTGCCCGACGCGCCGCAGGCCGCCGCCGGCGAGATCACCGACAAGGGTTACCTCAACCAGCGCCTGGTGCTCGGCCGCCGCGCGCACGAGGTAACGGCCCTGTACCAACAACCGGCCGACGCGCGCGTCGTCCAAGCCTGAAGGGCCGCGAACACACCATGACCACGACTTTCGAACCCCTGGCGACCAGCGGCGCGCTGGCCGCCGTCGGCCTGCTGCGCCTGGAGCGCGCCGGCCCGGTGCTGCACATCCGCCTGAACCGGCCGGCCAAGCGCAATGCGGTGAGCGACGAGTTGCTGGCGCAGCTGCACACCGTGTTCGTCAGCCTGCCCAAGGGCATCCAGGCGGCCGTCATCAGTGGCCAGGGCGACCACTTTTGCGCCGGCCTCGACCTGAGCGAGGTCAGCGAGCGCACGGTCTTCGAGGGCATGCAGCACTCGCGCAGCTGGCACGCCTGCTTCGACGCCATCCAGTTCGGCCCCGTGCCCGTGGTCGCCGTGCTGCACGGCGCGGTGGTCGGCGGCGGGCTCGAACTGGCAGCCAGCGCGCACCTGCGCGTGGCCGAGGACAGCAGCTTCTACGGCCTGCCCGAGGGCACGCGCGGCATCTTCGTCGGCGGTGGCGGCTCGGTGCGCATCAGCCG
>JANMVM010000130.1:0-9656 GCA_031392695.1 Rubrivivax sp. | reverse complement strand
TGGCGGGCCCGACGAGCTGGCGCAGCGCTGCAGCGCTGGCACTGAAAACCGCTTCGGGTGAGCCGCACGCCGCCAGCAGTCGGCGGGCACTGCCGCGACCGACGCCGGGAGTCTGCAGCAGCCGGAACCAGGCCGCGAACTCCTCGGCGCCGAGCACGACCGGCCAGCGTCAGGGCTGGGTGATGCGGTCGCCGGCGCGCACCGGGTCTTGCACGTTGAGGATCAGCGCGTAGGACACGCGATCGAAGACGCGAAAGACGAAGAGCAGCCCGTGACGTTCATCGGGCAGGCGCAACGGCGCCTTGTCGGCCGAGGTGGTGTCGACGACGGCATGGCCCGAGCGCCACAGCGCCAGCACATGGCCGCGTTCGAGGCCGTCGCGCTGGCCGCGGTTGATCGACACGACCTGGTTCTGCCCAGCGCGCAGGCCGTCGCCGTAGAGGCCGATGATGCGGCCGTCCACCGGCGCTGCGGGTGCGTGCGGCACGTAGGCCACGAGTTCTTGTTGCGGCACCGGCGACAGGCGGTCGCCGACGCTGGCTTCCAGGCGCGTGCTGGTGACGCGGAAGGTGGCGGGCACGAGCGGCGCCTTGTCGGCCTCGGCCGCGCGCGTGAGCTCGGCGGTGCCGACGTAGCGACCCTCGTAGCCCAGCACTTCGCTGGTCTCGGGGTCGCGCAGCGGCACGAGCTGGCGGAAGACGCGGAAGTCGCGCGCGCCGGCGAGGTCGCCACGCACATAGGCGGCTTCGCCGCGCGAGACCATGACGCGGCCTTCCTGCGTGGCCACGATGCGCGGCGCCAGGTCGAGCTCGTTGGCGTTGAAGACCACGGCCTCGGTGAGGAAGGGCCCGATCTGGTTGAGCGGGATGGCCGCGATGGCGCCGTTGTCGAGCAACTCGCTGCGCACGCGCGGCGACAGGCGCACGGTGTTGGTGGGGGCGCCGCCGCTGCTGCCGGCCAGGCGCAGCGTGGCGCGGCCGTCGAGCTTTTCCAGCACCAGCACCTGGCCCGGGTAGATCAGGTGCGGATTGCGGATCTGCTCGAGGTTCATGCCCCACAGCTCGGGCCAGCGCCAGGCGCTCTTCAGGAACAGGCCCGAGATGCCCCACAGCGTGTCGCCGGTCTGCACGGTGTGGGAGTCGGGCGCGTTGGGCGCCAGGTCGGACAGCGGCACCCCGGCCTGGGCGACGCGCTGGGCGGTGCTGCGCATCTCTGGCGTGACGGGCAGACGGCTGGCCTGAGCCCAGGCGGTGCCCAGGCCACCGAGCAGCAGGCTGCCAGCGCAGACCGGGGCGGCCAGGCGCCAGACGGCGTGGCGGCGTTGAAATCGGTTCATGCTCATCACGCTAGGGTCTCCGGGCGGCCGTTGAGGCGACGTTGAGGGCGGTGCCAAAATGCCGCGTGGCATGTGATGTGATCGGCTCGTCGGCGGATGGGCCCGGGCCGCGGAGCCCGATGGCCAACAAACCGGGAGGCGGGAGCGCCGGAAAGTGCGGCGACAATGCTCATATGGTTTCACAGATTCTGCCCGTAAACCCTTGATGCCGCAAACAAACCAAGGCGCCTGAACCCCTGCCGTGAGCCCTTCACGCCGCCGCGCGTTGCGCTTGGTCCACAGCTGTTGCCAGCTGTTTCTGGCACCTCCATTCGAACCTCGTCGCCATGGCCCTTTTGACCATCCTGCGTTTTCCTGATCCCCGCCTGCACACCGTGGCCCGCCCCGTCGCTGATGTCGATGCGCGCATCCGCCAGCTCGTCGACGACCTGCTCGAGACGATGTACGCCGCCGACGGAGTCGGCCTGGCCGCGACGCAGGTGGACGTGCACGAGCGCGTGATCGTGATGGACACCTCCGAGCAGCACGACCACGCGCTCGTCCTCATCAACCCGGAAATCACCTGGGCCAGCCCCGAGTTTTCGGTGGCCGAAGAGGGCTGCCTGTCGGTGCCACAGGTCTACGACCGCGTCGAGCGCCATGCCCGCGTCAAGGTGCGCGCGCTCGGCCGCGACGGCCAGCCCTTCGAGATCGACGCCGAGGGCCTGACGGCGGTGTGCGTGCAGCACGAGATGGATCACCTGCTGGGCAAGGTCTTCGTCGAGTACCTGAGCCTGCTCAAGCGCGAGCGCATCCGCACCAAGATGATCAAGAAGACGCGCGACGAGCTGCGCGACAAGTGAGCGCCGCATGAAGCTGGCCTTTGCCGGCACGCCGGAATTCGCGCGCGCGGCGCTGCAGGCGCTGCACCAGGCCGGCCACGAGCTGGTGCTGGTGCTGACCCAGCCCGACCGCCCGGCCGGCCGCGGCCTCAAGTTGCAGACTTCGCCGGTCAAGCAGTGGGCGCTGGACCATGGCCTGGCGTTGGCGCAACCGCGCAGCCTGCGCCTGGACGGCAAGTTCGCCGACGATGCCCGCGCCGCGCAGGCTGCGCTGCAGCAGGCGGCGCCGCAGGCGCTGGTGGTGGCCGCCTACGGCCTCATCTTGCCGCCCTGGCTGCTGGCGTTGCCGCCGCGGGGCTGCATCAACATCCACGGCTCGCTGCTGCCGCGCTGGCGCGGCGCAGCACCAATCCACCGCGCCATCGAGGCCGGCGACACCCGCACCGGCATCACCATCATGCAGATGGATGCCGGCCTCGACACCGGTGACATGCTGCTGGCCGAGGCCTGCGAGATCCGTGCCGACGACACCACCGCGACGCTGCACGACCGCCTGGCGGCGCAGGGCGCGCGGCTGATCGTGCAGGCGCTGGCGCTGGCCGAGCAGGGCGGCCTGCACCCGCGCCGGCAGCCCGACGAGGGCGTCACCTACGCCCACAAGATCGACAAGGCCGAAGCGGCGATCGACTGGCGTCTGGGCGCCCAGGCGCTGGAGCGCCGCATGCGCGCCTTCGACCCGTTCCCGGGCTGCACGGCGGACATCGCCGGCCAGGGCCTGAAGATCTGGCGCGCGCGGGTGGTCGACCAGTCCGGCACGCCGGGACAGGTGCTGCGGGCCGACAGCAGCGGCCTCGTCATCGCCTGCGGGCAGCAGGCGCTGGAGCTGCTGGACCTGCAGCTGCCCGGCGGCAAGCGCATCGGCGCGCGGGATTTCCTGCAGCGGCATCCGCTGGCGTGATTCACCGCTGCGCAGGCGCCGTTGCGGCAGATCGAACAGCGCGCGCTCAAGCGCGGTGGCCGCGCTGCCGATAACGGGGCCAGAACTTTGCTTTCCCGTCACCAGCTGCCCTATGCGCCGAGTCACCCTTGCCCTCATCACCCTGGCCCCGCTGTGGCTGGCCGGCTGCGACCTGCTGGGGATCGAACCCGGCACCGTGGTGGCGGCGCGGCGTGAAGCCGAGGGCAAGGCCATCGGTGCCGGCTGCCGCCACGCCGCCCGCTCGGTCGAGCAGTGCTACACGCAGAACAAACGCGCCGACAAGGCCGCGGTGTTCAGCGGCTGGAAAGAGATGAACGAGTACATGGCCGAGAACAAGATCGAGGCCGTGCCACCGCCGCCGGCCCCGGTGGCCACCGACGGCGGCGCCGAAGCCGACGAGGCCGGCGACAAGAAGGCCTCCAAGGGCGCAGCCAAAGTCGCTGCCAAGCACTGAGCCTGCGCTTGTGCATGCGCATGCGCATGCGCAGGCGAGTCTGGAACGACTCGCGTGGCTGGCTAAGCCGGCCCCCCGGCGTTGCCGGGCCGACGGTCTGACGGTCTGTCGCCCGCAGCGGCAATCTGTCGCCTCGGGCTGGCCCGGCAGCGGCCGCCGCGGCACAGTCGCGCCTTCCCCCGACTCGAGGAGCGCGCGCATGTTCACCCCCCTTCGCCACACCCTGGCCAGCCTGAGCGCCCCGTCGCTGCTGTGCCTGGCGCTGCTGCCGCAGGCCGGTCAGGCCGCCGGCGCCACCGGTTCGGGCCGCAGCGCAACCGAGACGCGCAGCCTGGCGGAGTTCGGGGCCATCGCACTCAGCGGCTCGATGGACCTCGTGGTGCGCCAGGGCCCGATCCAGTCGGTGCAGGTGGCGGCCGACGACAACCTGCTGCCAATGCTCGAGACGGTGGTCGAACCGGGCACTTCGGGCGCCACGCTGCAGGTGCGCTGGAAGAAGGGCAGCGGCTACCTGAGCACGCGCTCCAAGGTCCTCGTGACCGTGGTCGTGCCCAGGCTCACGGCGCTGACCGCATCCGGCTCGGGCGACATGCGTGTCGAGTCCTTCAACACGCCGGTGTTCAAGCTCTCGATTTCGGGTTCGGGCGATGCCAAGCTGATGGGCCTGACCACGGGCGAGCTCGGCATTGCCATCTCGGGCAGCGGCGACGTGGCCGGCAGCGGCAGCGCCACCAAACTGCAGATCAAGATCGCCGGCAGTGGCGACGTGCGCCTGGCCGAGATGGCGGCCGACGAGGTGTCGGTGAGCATTGCTGGCAGCGGCGACGCCGCCGTCAACGCCAGCCAATCGCTCAACGTCAGCATCGCCGGCAGCGGCGACGTCACCTACAGCGGCAGCGCTGCTGTGAAGAGCCGCGTGGCGGGCAGCGGCAGCGTCACCAAGCGCTGAGGCAGGACGTGAGGGTCCGGAAGGATCCGAGCGCCTGCCGAAGGCCAGACCGCGATTTCACGCGGTCTGGCTGAAGCCGGGGCTGCCGGCCCAGCGACAATCGGGCCGGTGATACCCACCACCCCCGCGCCCGCCTGGCGCCACCCCGAATTCGCCCGCGGCGCGCGCGAGATGCTGGGCACCGCCATCGGCATCGCCGCCTGGGGCCTGATCACCGGCGTGGCGATGGGCAAGAGCGGCCTGCCGCTGCCACTCGTGGCCTTGATGTCGCTGCTGGTCTTTGCCGGCAGCGCGCAGCTGGCGGTGCTGCCGCTGCTGGCCAGCGGCGCGCCGGTGTGGGTGGTGTGGGCCACCGCGCTGTGCGTGAACCTGCGCTTCCTGATCTTCAGCGCGCAGTGGCGGCCCTACTTGGCGGTCTACCCGTTCTGGACCCGGCTGCGGGTGGCCTACTTCTCGGCCGACCTCAACTTCGTGCTCTTCATGCGCCGCTTTCCGCAACCCCGCCCGGCGCCCGAGCAGCTGCCCTACTTCTGGGGTGGCGCGGCGCTCAACTGGACGGCCTGGCAGGTGCCTTCGCTGATCGGCATCGTCCTGGCCGATGCGGTGCCGTTGCACTGGGGCATTGGCTTCGCCGGCACGCTGGCACTGCTGGGCATTGCGCTGTCGCTGCTGAACGACCGCGCCACCGCGGTGGCCGGCGCGGTGGCCGGTTGCGCCGCGGTGGCGGCCTACGCCATGCCCTTCAAGCTCAACATCGTGGTGGCGATTGCAGCGGCCGTGGCGATGGGCCTGCTCATCGACCACACCGTGCCGCGGGCGGCGGCGCCGGTGGACGACGGGACATGACCATGGGCTATGCCGAAGGCCTGATGGCCATCGCCGGACTGACGCTCATCACCGTCGTCACGCGCGGCTTCTTCTTCCTCAGCCGGCGCGAGATCCCGATCCCCGACTGGTTGCGCCAGGGCCTGCACTACGCGCCGCTGGCGGCATTGACGGCCGTGGTGCTGCCCGAGATCGTGCTGCTGCAAGGCCAGCTCATCGGCACCTGGCAGGACGCGCGGTTGTTTGCTGCGGCGGCCGGCGCGGCCTACTTCTGGTGGCGGCGCGGCATCCTGGGCACCATCCTGTGCGGCATGGCGGTGCTGCTGCCGCTCAAGCTGGGCCTGGGCTGGTAGTCGGGTCCATAAAATCACCGCCCTTGTCGTCCAACCCGGAAAGCTCCCCATGAACGTGCTGCGCCTTGTCGACCTGATTGCCCAAGGCCGCGTCGCCGGCCAGCGGGTGTTCATCCGCGCCGACCTCAACGTGCCGCAGGACCACACGCCAGAAGGTCGCGGCCACATCACCGAAGACACCCGCATCCGCGCCAGCGTGCCCTGCATCCGCATGGCGCTGGACGCCGGCGCGGCGGTGATGGTCACCTCGCACCTGGGCCGGCCCACCGAGGGCGAATTCAAGCCCGCGGATTCGCTGGCCCCGGTGGCCGCTCGCCTGGCCGAGCTGCTCGGCCGCCCGGTGCCGCTGCTGGCCAATTGGGTCGACGGCGTCAGCGTGGCGCCAGGCCAGGTCGTGCTGCTGGAGAACTGCCGCCTCAACCCGGGCGAGAAGAAGAACAGCGAAGCGCTCAGTCGCAAGATGGCCGCGCTGTGCGACATCTTCGTGCACGACGCCTTCGGCACCGCGCACCGTGCCGAAGCCAGCACCTACGGTATCGCGCAGTACGCCAAGGTCGCCTGCGCCGGGCCGCTGCTGGCAGCCGAGATCGACGCCATCACCAAGGCCCTGGCTCGCCCCAAGCGCCCGCTGCTGGCGATCGTGGCCGGCAGCAAGGTCAGCACCAAGCTGACGATCCTGCAGGCGCTGGCGGCCAAGGTCGACGGCTTGATCGTCGGCGGGGGCATCGCCAACACCTTCATGCTGGCCGCCGGCCTGCCGATCGGCAAGAGCCTGGCCGAGCCCGACCTGCTCGACCAGGCCCGGGCCGTCATTGCCGCCATGAAGGCGCGTGGCGCCGCGGTGCCGATCCCCGTCGACGTGGTGGTGGCCAAGGCCTTCAAGGCCGACGCGCCGGCCTCCGTCAAGCCCGCCACCGAGGTCGCCGCGGATGACCTGATCCTCGACATCGGCCCCCAGACGACCGCCCTGCTGGCAGCGCAGATCATGGCCGCCGGCACCGTGGTCTGGAACGGCCCGGTGGGCGTGTTCGAGTTCGAGGCCTTCAGCCACGGCACCGAGGGCATTGCGCGCGCCATCGCGGCCAGCAGCGCCTTCAGCATCGCCGGCGGCGGCGACACGCTGGCGGCGATCGCCAAGTACGGCATCGAGCGTGACGTCGGCTACATCAGCACCGGCGGCGGCGCCTTCCTGGAGGTACTGGAAGGCAAGACGCTGCCGGCGTTCGAGATCCTGGCGCGCCGGGCGCAAGACTGAAGCCCGCGCAAAGGCTCGAATCGGGCCTCGATCCGCGCTAGTCTCCCTGGCTCACAAGCCAAGAACAGGAGTCTGCCGTGGCCAAGAAACCCCTTTCCGACGCCGAGAGCCAGCTGCGTGAAGCCGCGCTGGAATACCACCGCAGCCCGAGCCGCGGCAAGATCGCGGTCACGCCGACCAAGCCGCTGTCCAACCAGCGCGACCTGTCGCTGGCGTATTCACCCGGGGTGGCCTACGCCTGCCTGGCGATCGAGGAAGACCCGACGCTGGCCGCCGAGTTCACGAGCCGCGGCAACCTGGTCGGTGTGGTCACCAACGGCACCGCGGTGCTGGGGCTGGGCGACATCGGCCCATTGGCCAGCAAGCCGGTGATGGAAGGCAAGGGCTGCCTGTTCAAGAAGTTCGCCGGCATCGACGTCTTCGACCTCGAACTGGCCGAACGCGACCCCGACAAGCTGATCGACATCATCGCCGCGCTCGAGCCCACGCTGGGCGGCGTGAACCTGGAGGACATCAAGGCGCCGGAGTGCTTCTACATCGAGAAAAAACTGCGCGAGCGCATGAACATCCCGGTCTTCCACGACGACCAGCACGGCACCGCGATCATCTCGTCGGCGGCGTTGCTCAACGGGCTGGAACTGGTGGGCAAGAAGATCGGCGAGGTCAAGCTGGCCGTGTCGGGCGCCGGCGCCGCGGCCATCGCCTGCCTGGACGTCATGGTGGGCCTGGGCGTGAAGCGCGACAACATCTTCATGTGCGACAGCCAGGGCGTCGTGCGCGAAGGCCGGCAGGATTTCAAGGACGGCAAGCTCGACGAATCCAAGCAGCGTTACTGCCAGCGCACCGATGCGCGCACGCTGGCCGACGTGGTCCAGGATGCCGATGTCTTCCTGGGCTGCAGCGCCGCCGGCGTGCTGTCGGCCGAGATGGTGCTGACGATGGCCGCCAAGCCGATCATCCTGGCGCTGGCCAACCCCGAGCCCGAGATCCGCCCCGAGCTGGCCAAGGCCGCAAGGCCCGACTGCATCATCGCCACCGGGCGCAGCGACTACCCCAACCAGGTCAACAACGTGCTGTGCTTCCCCTACATCTTTCGCGGCGCGCTGGACTGTGGTGCGACCAAGATCACCGAGGCCATGAAGCTGGCCTGCGTGCGCGAGATCGCTGCCCTGGCCAAGGCCGAGACCAGCGACGAAGTGGCCGCGGCCTACCAGGGCCGGGAGCTCAAGTTCGGGCCCGACTACATCATCCCGACGCCGTTCGACGTGCGCCTGATCCTGCGCATCGCACCCGCGGTGGCCCGCGCGGCGGCCGAATCCGGCGTCGCCACGCGGCCCATCGCGGACCTCGAAGCCTACCGCCAGAGCCTGACCCGCTTCGTCTACCAGACCGGCATGTTCATGCGCCCGGTGTTCGATACCGCCAAGGCCGGATACAAGAGTGGCGCGGCGCGCGTGGTCTACGCCGAAGGCGAGGACGAACGCGTGCTGCGCGCGGTGCAGGTGGTGCTCGACGAGGCGCTGGCCAAGCCGATCCTTGTCGGCCGGCCCGAGGTGGTGAAGATGCGCATCGAGCGCGCCGGCCTGCGCCTGCAGGCTGGGCGCGACTTCGAGCTCGTGGACCCCGAGAGCGACACCCGCTTTCGCAGCTACTGGGAGCTCTACCGCAGCCTCATGGCCCGCGAAGGCGTCACGCCCGACGCCGCCAAGGCGGCGGTGCGGCGCTCCAACACCATCATCGCATCGCTGATGCTGCGCCGCGGCGAGGCCGACGCCATGCTGTGCGGCCTGGTGGGCCGCTACGACGGCCATCTGGAGCACGTGCAGAACGTCATCGGTGGCAAGCCCGGCGTGCGCACGATGGCGGCCATGAACGCGCTCATGCTCGACCAGCACACGCTGTTCATCACCGACACCTTTGTCAACGAAGAGCCCAGCGCCGAGGAGCTGGCCGACATCGCGCTGATGGCCGCGGCCGAGGTGCGGCGCTTCGGCGTGCCGCCGAAGGTGGCGTTCCTGTCGCACTCGATCTTCGGCTCGTCGTCGCGCCCCTCGGCGCGGCGCATGCGCGCGGCGCACGCGCTCTTCCGGGCCCTGGCGCCCGAGATCGAATGCGATGGCGAGATGCACGGTGACGCGGCGCTGAGCGAGACGGTGCGTCGCGGCTACCTGCCCGACAGCACGCTCGGCGGCAGCGCCAACCTGCTCGTGCTGCCCAACCTGGATGCCGCCAACATCCTCTTCAACGTGCTCAAGATGACCGGCGGTCACGGCGTCACGGTGGGCCCGATCCTGCTGGGTGCGGCCAAGCCGGCGCACATCCTGACGCCCAGCGCCACGGTGCGGCGCATCGTCAACATGACCGCGCTCGCCGTGGCCGACGCGGTGGAAGCAGAAACGCTGGTCGCGGCGCGCTAGCGCGCAGCAGCGGCCGGGTGGCGCCGGTCGCGCTTGATCTGGATCAGCCCGGCGGGCTGCGCGACTGGGCACAGTGCGATGCCGACCCGGCAGCTCCTGTGCGTTTTGCGACGCGCCCGCCATGCACACCGATCCGCGACAGGGCCCGGCCCGCAACACCGACGCGCTGGTGCTGGGAGCGAAGGCGGCAGAAGGTCGTCGGCTGCAACGGGCGAGAAACCGGCGGCCGCGGCAGCCGCCTCGCGGGCCTGACCGACCACCGCGCCA
>JANMVM010000087.1:0-2564 GCA_031392695.1 Rubrivivax sp. | reverse complement strand
GGCGGCACGGTGGCGCCGATGGGGCTGAAGAAGGCACTGCGCGCGCAGGAACTGGCGGCGCAGAACAAGCTGCCGCTGATCGCGCTGGTGGAGTCGGGCGGCGCCAACCTGATGTACCAGGCCGAGATCTTCGTCGACGGTGGCCGCACCTTTGCCAACCAGGCGCGGCTGTCGGCCGCCGGCATCCCGCAGATCGCGGTGGTGCATGGCTCGTCCACCGCCGGCGGCGCGTATCTGCCGGGCTTGAGCGACTATGTGGTGCTGGTCAGGGGCCGCAGCAGCATCTACCTGGCTGGCCCGCCGCTGGTGAAGGCCGCCATTGGCGAAGACGCCAGCGACGAAGAACTGGGCGGCGCGCAGATGCACGCCGAAGTCACTGGCCTGGGCGAATACCTCAGCGACAACGACGCCCACGCCATCGCGCTGGCGCGCGAGTTGATGGACAAACTGCCGTGGGACAAAGTCCCCGCTGCCGCTGCCGCTGCCGAGCCGCTGTTCGCCGCCGAAGAACTGATGGGCATCGTGCCCGCCGACGAACGCCAGCCCTACGACGTGCGCGAAGTCGTCGCGCGGCTCGTCGACGGCTCGGACTTCCTCGAGTTCAAGGCCGCCTACGCGGCAGACACGGTGTGCGGCCACGCGCGGCTGCACGGCCATGCGATCGGCCTCATCGGCAACAACGGCCCCATCCAGCCGGCGGGCAGCACCAAGGCGGCGCAGTTCATCCAGCTCTGCGACCAGTCGGGCACGCCACTCGTCTTCTTGCAAAACACCACCGGCTACATGGTCGGCAAAGCGGCAGAGCAGGCCGGTGCCATCAAGCACGGAGCCAAGATGATCCAGGCCGTGGCCAACGCGCGTGTGCCCAAGTTCACCATCGTGCTCGGCGGCAGTTTCGGCGCCGGCAACTACGGCATGTGCGGGCGCGGCTTCGACCCGCGCTTCATCTTCAGCTGGCCCAGCGCGCGCACAGCGGTGATGGGTGGCGCGCAGGCGGCGCAGGTGATGGACATCCTCAACCGCGCCAAGCTCGAACGCCTGGGGCTGCCGGCCAACGACGAAGCGCTGGCGGCGATGAGCGATGCGCTGCGCCAGCGCCTGGACGCCGAAAGCCACGTGCTCTTCGGCACCGCGCGGCTGTGGGACGACGGCATCATCGACCCGCGCGACACGCGCCGCTTGCTGGGCCTGTGCCTGGCACTGGCGCGCGAAGCCGAACAACGAGCCTTGCGCCCCAACACCTTCGGCGTCGCCCGACTATGACCCACCCCCGTAGCGCCTTCGGCGCTCCCCCTCAAGGGGGCGCAGCCAGCGGCCCGGCGAAGCCGGTTCCGCGGCTGCCGCTTGATGCCCACTTTGCCTTCACACCCCGCTGAGATCCGCATGAAATTCACCCCCGAACACCGCCAGCTCGAAGACACCGTCATCAAGTTCTGCGACAAGGAACTCAACCCTTTCGTGCCCGAGTGGGAAGCGAAAGGCCAGTTCCCGGCCCACGAAGTCTTCAAGAAGCTCGGCGACCTGGGCCTGCTGGGCCTGAAATACCCCGAGGAATACGGCGGCGCGGGCCTCGACTTCAGCTACAGCATGGTCATGGCCGAGGCGCTGGGCCAGTGCAACTGCGGCGGCGTGCCGATGGCCATCGGCGTGCACACCGACATGGCCACGCCGGCGCTGGCGCGCTTCGGCAGCGACGAACTGCGCCAGGAGTGGCTGGTGCCGACGATCGCCGGCGACGTGGTGGCCTGCCTGGGCGTCAGCGAACCCGGCGGCGGCAGCGACGTGGCGGCCATCAAGACCACGGCCAGGAGCGATGGCGGCGACTACGTGATCAACGGCAGCAAGATGTGGATCACGAACGGGCTGCAGGCCGACTGGTGCTGCCTGCTGGCCAACACCAGCGAAGCTTCGCAAGATCGCCCGGCGCACAAGAACAAGAGCCTGATCGTGGTGCCGATGGACGCCCCCGGCATCACGCGGCAGAAGATCCACAAGATCGGCATGCACAGCTCCGACACGGCGCAGATCTTCTTCGACAACGTGCGCGTGCCCAAGAAGAACCTCATCGGCCAGGAGGGGCTGGGCTTCACCTTCCAGATGCTGCAGTTCCAGGAGGAGCGCCTGTACGCTGCCGCCGGCTCGCTGCGCAGCCTGGACCGCCTCATCGACCAGACCATCGACTACACGCGCCAGCGCAGGGCCTTCGGCAAGAGCATCCTCGACAACCAGGTCGTGCACTACCGCCTGGCCGAGCTGCGCACCGAGGTCGAGGCGCTGCGCGCGCTGACCTATCGCGCCGTGGAGATGTACATCAGCGGCAAGGACGTGACCCGCCTGGCCAGCATGGCCAAGCTCAAGTGCGGGCGCCTCAGCCGCGAGGTCACCGATTCGTGCCTGCAGTACTGGGGCGGCATGGGCTTGACGGCCGACAACCCGATCTCGCAGGCCTACCGCGATTCGCGCCTGATCAGCATCGGCGGCGGCGCCGACGAGATCATGCTGGGCATCATCTGCAAGCTCGAAGGCACGCTGCCGAAATGAGGCCCCCAAGCTCGCTGGCGCTC
>JANMVM010000044.1:0-17653 GCA_031392695.1 Rubrivivax sp. | reverse complement strand
TGGACGCCGCCAAGGCCGCGCTGGCGCAAGACTTTCAGCCGCTGTCCGATCTGCGTGCCAGCGCCGCTTACCGGCTGCAGGTGGCGCAGAACCTGTTGCGCCGCTTCTGGCTCCAGACGCGGCCGCTCGAACCCTTGCCCGAGAGCGCCGTCAACGTCTGGGCGCGTGAGGAGCTGGCATGAACAAGCCTGCCGAGTTTTCCCCGGCGCCCGAACTCGAAATCACGGCCGGCGAAGTCGGCCGCAGCCGCCCCCACGAAAGCGCCCATCTGCATGTCGCCGGCGCGGCGCCCTACACCGACGACCTGCCCGAACTGGCCGGCACGCTGCACGCCGCGCTCGGCCTGTCGCCGCTGGCCCACGGCATCATCGAAGCCATCGACGTGGCGGCGATCCGCGCGTTGCCGGGCGTGGTCGACGTGTTCACGGCCGCCGACATCCCGGGCGACAACGAATGCGGCTCGCTCGTCAAGGACGACCCCATCCTCGCCGGCGGCGTGGGCGCCACGCTGCGCTACCTGGGGCAGCCGGTGTTTGCCGTCGTCGCCACCACGCGCGACGCGGCGCGGCGCGCCGCGGCACAGGCCAAGGCGGTGATCCGCGCACGCGCGCTGCCGCCCATCCTCACGCCCGAGGCGGCGCACGCAGCGCAGCAATACGTGGTGCCGCCGATGCACCTGGTGCGCGGCGACGCGCGGCTGGCCATCGAGCGCGCACCGCACCGCCTGAAGACCCGCTTCGACGTCGGCGGCCAGGAGCAGTTCTACCTCGAAGGCCAGATCAGCTATGCCGTGCCCACCGAAGACCGCGGCATGAAGGTCTACTGCTCGACCCAGCACCCGAGCGAGATGCAGCACCTGGTGGCCCACGCGCTGCACCGCCCGGCGCACGCCGTGCACGTGGAGTGCCGGCGCATGGGCGGCGGCTTCGGCGGCAAGGAATCGCAAAGCGCGCTCTTCGCCTGCGTGGCCGCCATCGCCGCGGTGCGCCTGCAGACCCCGGTGAAGCTGCGCGTCGACCGCGACGACGACTTCCTCATCACCGGCCGGCGTCACTGCTTCCACTACGAAGCCGAGGTCGGCTACGACGATCAAGGCCGCATCCTGGGCGCCGAAGTCACGATGGTCTCGCGCGCCGGCCACTCGGCCGATCTGTCGGGCCCGGTGATGACGCGCGCGCTGTGCCACTTCGACAACGCCTACTGGCTGCCCGACGTGGCCCTGCACGGCTACAGCGGCAAGACCAACACGCAGAGCAACACTGCCTTCCGCGGCTTCGGCGGGCCGCAGGGCGCGATCGCCATCGAATACCTGCTCGACAGCGTGGCGCGCGCGCTCGGGCAAGACCCGCTGGCCGTGCGCCGCGCCAATTTCTACGGTCGCACGGCCTGCAACGTCACGCCCTACGGACAGGTGGTGGACGACAACATCGTGCACGAGCTCGTCGATCAGCTCGAACGCGAAGCCGGCTACGCCGAGCGCCGCGCCGCGGTCGCCACCTTCAACGCCGCCAGCCCGGTGCTGAAGAAGGGGCTGGCGCTGACGCCACTGAAGTTCGGCATCAGCTTCAACGTCACCCACCTCAACCAGGCCGGCGCGCTGGTGCACGTCTACACCGACGGCAGCGTGCTCGTCAACCACGGCGGCACCGAGATGGGCCAGGGCCTGAACACCAAGGTCGCACAGGTCGTGGCGCACGAACTCGGCCTGCCGCTGGCGCGCGTGCGTTGCACCGCCACCGATACGCAGAAGGTCGCCAACACCTCGGCCACCGCGGCCAGCACCGGCAGCGACCTCAACGGCAAGGCCGCGCAGGACGCGGCGCGCCGGGTGCGCGATCGCCTGGCTGCCTTTGCCGCGCAGGCCTGGGGCGGCGCGGCGGCCGACGTCAGTTTCGGCGGCGGCTGCGTGCAGGTGGCCGGCCGCAGGCTGCCCTTTGCCGAGCTCGTCAACGCCGCCTACCTGGCGCGCGTGCAACTGTGGAGCGACGGCTTCTACGCCACGCCGGGCCTGAGCTGGGACCGCCAGACGATGCAGGGCCACCCCTTCCACTACTTTGCCTACGGCGCCGCGGTCAGCGAAGTCGTCATCGACACGTTCAGCGGCGAATGGAAGCTGCTGCGCGCCGATCTGCTGCACGACGCCGGCCGCTCGCTCAACCCGGCGGTCGACATCGGCCAGATCGAAGGCGCCTTCATCCAGGGCATGGGCTGGCTGACGATGGAAGAACTGGTCTGGCACCCGGCCGACGGTTCGCCGCGCGCCGGGCTGCTGACGACCCACGCGCCCAGCACCTACAAGATTCCGACCGCCAACGACTGCCCGGCGACGTTCAACACGCGGCTCTTCGACGGCCCCAACGTGCACGACAGCATCCACCGCAGCAAGGCCGTCGGCGAGCCGCCGCTGCTGCTGCCCTTCAGCGTCTTCTTCGCCCTGCGCGACGCGGTCTCGGCGGCGGGCGGCCACCGCGTCGACCCGCCGCTGCAGGCGCCGGCAACCAGCGAGGCCATCCTGCGCGCCATCACCGCCGTGCAGCAGGCGGCGTGAGCAGCGAGCTGGCCGCCACCGCGCTGCGCTGGCAAGCCGCGGCGCGTCCCGCGGTGGTGGTGGAAGTCGCCGCCCACCGCGGCTCGGTGCCGCGGCCGGCGGGCACGCGCATGCTGGTGGCGGCCGACGAAGTCGTCGGCACCATCGGCGGCGGCCACCTCGAATTGCGGGCGATTGCCGATGCGCGCGCGCAGCTCGGCCGCGGCGCAGCGCCGGCCGCCGAAGTACTGCAGCACGTCGCGCTCGGCGCGAGCCTCGGGCAGTGCTGCGGCGGCGCGCTCGACCTGCGCTTCACGCCGCTGGCCGCGGCCACGCCGCAGGCCTGGGCCGCGCCGGCGCCGCGCTTCACGTTGCAGCTGTATGGCGCCGGCCACGTCGGCCGCGCCATCGTGCGCCTGCTGGCCGGCGTCCCCTGCCGCGTGCAGTGGATCGACGAACGCGAGAGCGAATTCCCCGCCGGGCCGCTGCCGCCGCACATCGAGCGCGTCTGCGTCGAGCCGGTGCAGGCCGAGGTCGCAGCGGCCCCGCCGGGTGCCTTCTACCTCGTGCTCACGCACAGCCACGAGCTCGACATGGCGATCAGCCAGCAGATCCTGCAACGCGCCGACTTCGGCTACTTCGGACTCATCGGCTCGAAGACCAAGCGCGTGCGCTTCGAGCGCCGGCTGCACGAGCGCGGTTGCGCAGAAGAACCGCTCCGCCGCATGGTCTGCCCGATCGGCCTGGCCGGCATCGAAGGCAAGGAGCCCGAGGTCATCGCGCTGGCCGTGGTGGCCCAGCTGCTGGGGTGGGTCGGGCACGCTTGACATCGGGGGGGGGGCGCAGAGTAAGCTCGTCGGGTGCTTGCCAGCTGGCGCCACGCCCTGCGCCAACCGCAGTTTCAGATCCCTCAAACGTCCAGCCCCAGGAGTTCACATGGATCTGCTCACCTCGTTTCTCGGGCGCAACGGCTTCCTGCCGCACGGCTACTGTTTCACCTGGTCGCCCAGCCTGCTGTGGTCGATGGTGGGTGCCGATGCCGTGATCACTGCGGCCTACTTTTCGATCCCGCTGGCGATCATGAGCTACACGCGCCAACGTCCAGACGTTCCGCACCGACCTCTGGCGTGGCTGTTCAGCGCCTTCATCCTGGCCTGCGGCCTGACGCACGCGATGGACATCTGGACCATCTGGCAGCCCGACTATGGCCTGCAGGCCCTGACCAAGGTGACCACGGCGGTGGTCTCGCTGCTGACCGCGGTGATGCTGTGGCGCCTGATCCCGCAGGCCTTGCGCATCCCTTCAGCGCAGCAGCTGGCCGGCGTGATCAGCTCGCTCGAGGCCGAGGTGGCGCAGCGCCGCAGCGCCGAAGAGCACCTGGCCGAAACCGAGCAGAGCCTGGCACTGACGCTGGACAGCATTGGCGCCGGTTTCATCGCCACCGACCGCCAGGGTCTGGTGCGGCACATGAACGCCGTCGCCGAACAGATCCTGGGCTGGCAACTGGCCCAGGCGCAGGGCCACAGCATCTGGGAGGTCTTCGAGCGCGAGGGGCGGGTGCCCGATGTCCCAGCACGAAACCCGGTGGACGCGCTGATCGAGATCGGCTACGGCATGGCCAACGTGCAGCACGTGGTGGCCGTGGCGCGCGATGGCCGGCGCACCTCGGTGGAGGTCAAGGCCGCGTTGAACCGCACCAGCGACGGCACGGTGCGCGGCCTGGCGGTGGTGTTCCGCGACATGACGCAGCAGATGCAGGCCGACGCGGTGGCCAACCGCCTGGCCGCCCTCGTCGAGTCTTCCAACGACGCCATCGTCAGCACGACGCTCGACGGCCGCATCACGACCTGGAACCGGGCCGCCGAGGCCTTGTTCGGCTACAGCGCCGCAGAGGCCATCGGCCAGCCGGTGCAGATGCTGATCCCGCCCGATCGGCAGCACGAGGAGCTGCGCATCCTGGCCGAACTCGCGCGCGGCCAGCGCGTGGCGACGTTCGACACCCAGCGGCTGCGCCGCGACGGCCAGCTCGTCGACATCTCGCTGAGCCTCTCGCCGATCCACGACACGCAGGGCCGGATCGTCGGGGCGTCGAAGATTGCCACCGACATCACGCAGCGCCGCCTCATGAACGACGCGCGCCGGCTGGCCGAGCGCCTGGAAGCAGAAAACCAGCAGATCCAGGAGGCCAACCGCCTGAAGAGCCTGTTCCTGGCCAACATGTCGCACGAGCTGCGCACGCCGCTGAACGCCGTCATCGGTTTTGCCGACCTGCTGCACGCGGGGGCGGTGCCCGCGGACTCGCCCAAGCACCAGCAGTACCTGGGCCACATCGGCAGCAGCGGGCGCCACCTGCTGCAACTCATCAACGACGTGCTCGACCTGGCAAAAGTCGAGTCCGGCAAGTTCGAATTCTTCCCCGAGCCGGTGGATCTGCCGGCGCTGGTGCGCGAGGTGCTGGAAGTCCAGCTCACCGCCATCCAGCGCAAGCGGCTCGAGGTCTCGACCGAGCTCGACCCGGCGCTGACCGGCCTGGTGCTGGACGCAGCCCGCTTCAAGCAGGCGCTCTATAACTACATTTCCAACGCCATCAAGTTCACGCCCGAGGGCGGGCGCATCGTCGTGCGCGCGCGGCCCGAAGGCGCCCAGCGCTTCCGCCTCGAGGTGCAGGACAGCGGCGTCGGCATCGCGGCCGGCGACCTGGCGCGGCTGTTCACCGAGTTCCACCAGCTCGACGCCGGGCCTACCAAGCGCCACCAGGGCACGGGCCTCGGGCTGGCGCTGACGCGCCGCCTGGTGCAGGCGCAGGGCGGCAGCGTCGGCGTGCGCAGCACCTTGGGGGCCGGCAGCGTCTTTCACCTTGTGCTCGACCGCGTCTGCGGCCGCGCCACCGAGCCCGGCAGCGGCAGCCCGAGCCCTTGGCTGCTGGTGGTGGCCCCCGACGAACAGCGCCAGGCCCGCATGCTCGACGGCCTGGCGGGCTCGGGCCTGGCGGTCGATGTCGCCGGCAGCTGCGCCGTAGCCTTGCAGCAAGCCCAGGCGCGCGCCTACAGCGCGCTGTCGCTCGACCTGGTGCTTCCCGACGAGAGCGGGTTGGCGCTGCTGGCGCAGATCCGCGCCGGCGGCCCGAGCCGCGAGGCGCCGGTGCTCGGCATGGCGATGACCGCCACGTCGGGCGCGGCGGCCGCATTCCACATTGCCGACGTGCTGGCCAAGCCGATCCGCACCCAGGAAGTGGTGCTGGCGATGTCACGCCTGGCCGGCGCGGGGGTGCGCCCGCGGCGCGTCCTCGTGGTGGACGACGACCCGTTGGCACTGGACCTGATGGGCGCCGTGATGGCAGGCCTGGGCATCACGGCGGCGTTCGAACCGGGCGGCCGCGAGGCCTTGAGCCGGCTCGATCTGCACCAGCCCGACGCCATCATCCTGGACCTCATGATGCCGGGCTTCGACGGCTTTGCCACCCTCGATGCGCTGCGCCGGCTGCCGGCCTGGCGCGAAACGCCGGTCTTCATCTGGACCAGCATGATCCTCACCGAAGCCGAGGTGGCGCTGCTGTCGCAGTCGGCCAGCGCCATCCTGCACAAGGGCGGCGGGCAGCTGGAGCCGCTGCTCGAGTCCTTGCGGCGCTGGCGCCCGGCCGCGGTGCTGCCCGTGGGCGGATCATGAGCCCCGACGCGCCGCGCGTGCTGGTGGTCGACGACAGCCCCCTGAACGTGGAGCTGGCGCACTTCGTGCTGACGGCCGCGGGCTTCGAGGTGCTCACGGCCGCCGACGGTGTGCAGGCACTGGACGTCATCGCGCAAGTGCGGCCGGCGCTGATCCTGATGGACGTGCAACTGCCGGACATCGACGGCCTGGCCCTGACGTGCCGCCTCAAGGCCGATCCGGCGACGCGCGACATCGTGATCGTCGCCTTCACCGCCTATGCCATGAAGGGCGACGAGATCAAGATGCTGGCGGCCGGCTGCGACGGTTATCTGTCCAAGCCCATCGTCGTGGCCACCTTCGCCGAGGCCGTGCGCGGCTTCCTGCAGGCGGGCGCGAGCCTGGCCCGGACCGGCACCGCGTGATGACGGCAGCCCTGCTATCCTGATCTGCGGGCCGAGCGGGCCGATGGCGGTCCGCTCCCCGGCTGTAAGCCCGATGCCAGCCGGCGGGCGCCCACTGCTGACCTTTGGCACCCCCTTCATCTTCAGGAGACAAGCAGCATGAACAAGCGTGATGTCGTGGTTCTCGGCGCGGCGCGTTCCGCGATCGGCACCTTTGGTGGCGCCCTGGCCGACATGGAGCCGGCGGAACTGGCCGGCCTGGTGATGAAGGAGGCCGTGGTGCGCTCCGGCGTCGACCCCAAAGCCATCAACTACGTGACGGTGGGCAACACCATCCCCACCGAAAGCCGTTTTGCCTACGTGGCGCGCGTGGCCAGCATCCAGGCCGGGCTGCCGATGGACAGCGTGGCGATGTCGGTCAACCGGCTGTGCAGCAGCGGCCTGCAGGGCATCGTCACCACGGCGCAGAACATCCTGCTCGGCGACTGCGACTACGGCGTCGGCGGCGGCGTCGAGGTCATGAGCCGCGGCGGCTATCTCAGCACCGCGATGCGCAACGGCGCGCGCATGGGCGACACGAAATTGATCGACACCATGGTGGCCACGCTGACCGACCCCTTCGGCGTCGGCCACATGGGCATCACGGCCGAGAACCTGGTCACCAAGTGGGGCATCACGCGCGAAGAGCAGGACGCGCTGGCGGTCGATTCGCACCGCAAGGCCGCCGCAGCCATCGCCGAGGGCCGCTTCAAGAGCCAGATCGTGGCCATCGTCAAGAAGACGCGCAAGGGCGATGTCACCTTCGACACCGACGAGCACGTCAAGGCCGACACGACGATGGAAAGCCTGGCCAAGCTCAAGCCGGCGTTCAAGAAGGAAGGCGGCTCGGTGACCGCGGGCAACGCCTCGGGCATCAACGACGGCGCGGCCTTCTTCGTGCTGGCCGACGCCGCCGTGGCCGCGGCCCACGGCCACAAGCCGATGGCGCGCCTGGTGAGCTACGCCGTGGCCGGCGTGCCCCACGAAATCATGGGCGAAGGCCCGATCCCGGCGTCCAAGCTGGCGCTCAAGAAGGCCGGCCTGACGCTCGACCAGATCGACGTCATCGAGAGCAACGAAGCCTTCGCCGCCCAGGCCATCGCCGTGGCGCGCGGCCTGGAGTTCGACATGAAGAAGGTCAACCCCAACGGCGGCGCGATTGCGCTCGGCCACCCGATCGGCTGCAGCGGCGCCTTCCTGGCCACCAAGGCGGTGTACGAGTTGCACCGCACCGGCGGGCGCTATGCGCTGGTGACGATGTGCATCGGCGGCGGGCAGGGCATCGCGACGGTGTTCGAAAGGCTCTGAAGCCGCGGCCCCTGGCTGCAGGGGCCGCCGCCATCACCTGCCGGGTCAGAAGGGCACCGGCGGCACCACCCGCTCGCCCGCCAGCGGCCGGGCGCGGGCCATGGCGTCGCCGGCGCTGCACCAGCCTTCGCAGGCGTTGCGGCCCGGCCGGCCGCGCCAGCGATTGAGCAGCCCCTTGCAGCGGGCGTAGAAGCGGAAGAAGCGCAGCACCTGCTCGATCTCGGCCGGGCTGGGCTGCTCGTGGCTGCAGATCAGCTTGTCGTCAACCATGCCGCGGTCGCGCAGGATGACGGCGCCCCAGGCCCTGATCCGGCTGCGGCTGCCCAGCCGCAGCCTTGGGCCCAGCACCAGCGCGTCGAGCAGGTCGCCTTCGAGCCCCAGGTGGCTGGGCACGGCACCGTAGTTGTAGGGGCAGGGCAGCGGCGAGACGAAGTCGATGTGGCCGCTGGAGCCGCGCTTGAGGAAGCTGCCGCGTGGCACCTCGATCAGGACTTCGACCTCGATCGGCGCAGTGGCCTCGCTGCCGACAGGTCCACGGCTCGACGAGACTGGTGGCATTGCTGGAGACTACCGCGTGGCGGCGCACGGTGGAGCTCCATGATCCGACTCAGGGCAGCAGGTCGGCGACTTCATCCCAGAGGTCAGGGGGCACCCGGCCTTCGTGGCGGGCCTTCAGCATGCCCTGGGCATCGAAAACCAGGGTCACGGGCAGCCGGGCTCCCGCCGCCCACGCGGCCGGCCATTGCACGTCGCCCTGCCAGAAGCTCCACACCGGGCCGGCGCCCGCTGCCACCAGGCGGCGCGCGCGGTCGTAGGTGTCGGCGTCGGTGCGCCGGGGGTCGACGTTGAGCGTGACCAGGTCGAAGGGCTTGGCCTTCCAGCCCAGTGCGTTGGCGCGCAGCTCGGGCATCTTGTTCAGGCACACCGCGCAGTCGGTGCGCCACAGCACGACCATCACGACGCGGCCGCGTTGGGCCGCCAGGTCGTAGTCGCGGCCGTCCAGCGTCGGGCCGCGCAGACGCGCTTCGGCGACCGGTGCAGGGGCGACCGCGACCTGCGCCTGGGCAAGGCAACAGCCGCAGGCCAGGGCCGACAGGCTTCGGGTCAGGCTCCGCGGCAGCAGCGTCATGCCGGAGGGTCGTGCGGCGGTGAGGACTTCTTACAGCCCACACCCGCAAACCGGGGGGGCGATCCATCTGCATCTGCCCCGCCAGGCCGGCCTTGGTGCGGCTTTCAGCGGCCCTCGAATCGCGGCCTGCGCCGCGCGGCGAAGGCGGCCAGGCCTTCCTGCAGGTCGGCGCTCGCGGCGCACTCGCGCTCGCGCAGCCGCAACTGCGCCGGCTGCCACGCGCCACCGGCAATCTCGTTGAGCGACAGCTTCATGCCGCGCAGCGCCAGCGGCGCGCCGGCCAGCAGCGATCGCGCCAGCGCGTCCACCGTGGCGTCCAGGTCTTCGGGCGCTGCCAAGTGATCGAGGAAGCCGAGTTCCAGCAGTTCGGCTGCCGAGACCGTCTCGGCCAGCAGGAACAGGCGCTTGGCCGCCGACAGGCCCAGCCGCGAGACGTAGCGCTGCAGGCCGCTCGCGTAGTAGTGCAGGCCCAGCCGCGCCGCTGGCATGCGCAGTTCCATGCCCTGCACGCCGACGCGGAAGTCGCATGCCAGCGCCAGGTCGGTGGCGCCGCCGAAGACGCCGCCGTTCAGGCGCGCGATGGTCGGCACCGGCAGCGCCTCGAGGGCGTCGACGGTGTGCTCGAAGAGCTGGGGCTCGCTGCTGGCCGCGCCTTGCTGTTCCAGCTCCTGCAGGTTGAAGCCGGCGCAGAAGGCGCGGCCGCGGCCGGTCAGCACCACCACACGCAGCGCGCGGTCGGCGGCCAGGTCCCGGATCTGCGCCTGCAGCGCCAGCAGGTCCTCGCGGTGCAGCCGGTTGAGGTGGCGCGGCCGGTTGAGCGTGATCGTCGCCCGCCCCGGCGCTTCGCGCGTCAGCAGCGGCGGGCCCTCGGCGGCGCTCACCGCTGGATCACTTCGTCTCGGGCAGGTAGCGCACCGCCAGCACGCCGTGGATCGCAGCCAGGGCCTGCAACACGCTGTCGCCCACCGCGCTTTCGACGTCGACCAGCGTGTAGGCCATCTCACCCCGGCTCTTGTTGACCATGTTGTGGATGTTCAGGCCGGCATTGGCCATCGTGGTGGAAATCTGCCCCAGCATGTTGGGCACGTTGCTGTTGGCGATGGCGACGCGGAAGGCGCTCTCGCGCGCCATGTGCACCGGCGGGAAGTTCACTGCGTTGGCGATCTGGCCGTGTTCGAGATAGTCGCGCAATTGGTCGACCACCATCACGGCGCAGTTCTCCTCGGCCTCGCGCGTGCTGGCGCCCAGGTGCGGCAACGCCACCACGCGTGGGTGGCCGTGCAGATCGGGGCTCGGGAAGTCGCATACGTAGGCTGCCAGGCGCTCGGCGTTGAGGGCTTCGACCACCGCGGTGTTGCTGGCCACGCCTTCGCGGCTGAAGTTCAGCAGCACGGCGCCGGCGCGCATGAGCCCGATGTTGGCGTCGTTGACGAGACCGCGCGTGGCTTCCACCAGCGGCACGTGCAGGCTCACGAACTGCGCGCTGCGCAGCACCTCGTTGACGCTGGCGGCGCGTCGCACCTGCGAAGGCAGGCTCCAGGCTGCGTCGACCGTGATCTCGGGGTCATAGCCGAGCACGTTCATGCCCAGCTTGATGGCCGCGTCGGCGACCAGGCAGCCGATCTTTCCGAGGCCCACGATGCCCAGTGTCTGGCCCTGCAGCTCGTAGCCGGCGAAGGCCTTCTTGCCGTCCTCGACCGCCTTGTCGAGATCGGAGTCTTGCGCGTCGAGCGCGGCGACGAAGCGCAGCGCCGGCGCGAGCTGGCGCGCGGCAATCAGCATGCCCGCCAGCACCAGCTCCTTGACCGCGTTGGCGTTGGCGCCGGGGGCGTTGAACACCGGCACGCCGCGCGCGCTCATCGCGGGCACCGGGATGTTGTTGGTGCCGGCACCGGCGCGGCCGATGGCGCGCACACCGGCCGGGATGGTCATGCCGTGCAGATCGGCACTGCGCACCAGGATGGCGGCCGGATCGGCCACGTCCTTGCCGACCCGGTAGCGCTCGGCGGGCAGGCGCGACAGGCCGCCGGCCGAGATCGCGTTGAGCACCAGGACGTTGAGGCGCTCAGCCATGCCGGGCCTCGAATTCGCTCATGTAAGCCACCAGCGCCTGCACGCCTTCGAGCGGCATCGCGTTGTAGATCGAGGCCCGCATGCCACCTACCGAGCGGTGGCCCTTGAGCTGCACCATGCTGCGCGCTTCGGCGCCCTTGAGGAAGGCGCTGTCCAGCGCCTCGTCCTTGAGCTTGAAGGGCACGTTCATCAGGCTGCGGCAGTCCCTGGCCACCGGCGCGCTGTAAAAGCCCGTGCTGTCCAGGTAGTCGTAGAGCAGCGCCGCCTTCTTGCGGTTGTGAGCTTCGATGCCGACCAGGCCGCCCTGCGCCTGGAGCCACTTGAAGACCAGCCCCGCGATGTAGATCGCGTAGGTCGGCGGCGTGTTGTACATGCTCTCGTTGTCGGCCACCACCTGGTAGTCGAAGGCGCTGGGCGTGGCCGGCAGCGCGCCGCCCAGCAGGTCTTCGCGCACGATGACGATCGTCAAGCCGGCGGGGCCGATGTTCTTCTGCGCGCCGCCGTAGATCAGGCCGTACTTCGACACGTCGACCGGGCGCGACAGGATGCTGCTGCTCATGTCGGCCACCAGCGGCACGCTGCCGGTGTCGGGCGTGAAGTGGTATTCGACGCCGCCGATGGTCTCGTTGCTGCAGATGTGCACGTAGGCGGCGTTGGCGTCGAGCTTCCAGCTGCTGCGCGCCGGGATCGTGGTGTAGCCGCTGTCGGCGGCGCTGGCCGCGACGTTGACGGCGCCGTACTTCCTGGCTTCCTTGATCGACTTCTTGCTCCACTCGCCGGTGTCGATGTAGTCGGCGCTGGCGTGGCCGCGCAGCAGGTTCATCGGCACGATGGCGTTCTCGGCGATCGCGCCGCCCTGCATGAACAGCACCTTGTAGCCGGCGGGTACGGCCAGCAGTTCGCGCAGCAGCGCTTCGGCTTCATTGGCGATGCTGATGAACTCCTTGCCGCGGTGGCTCATCTCCATCACGCTCATGCCGCTGCCATGCCAGTCGAGCATCTCGTCGGCCGCCTGCTGCAGCACGGTGGGGGGCAGGGCGGCAGGGCCGGCGCTGAAGTTGAAGACGCGGGTCATCGGGTTGGGCTCCAGAGGAAGGCGAGGGCTGGGATGCCGGGAGCATACCGAATGGCCGCTATGCTCCCACCGAGTCGCCGCCGCCCCGGGCTGCGCCCCCAGGAGATCTGCGATCAACAGCGCCACCGTCCATGAGGCCGATTCACGCTATGCCAGCCTGCGCCTGCTCATCACGCTGGCGTTGATGACCGTGGGCAGCGCCGGCATGTACGTGGTGGCGGTGATGCTGCCGGCGGTGCAGGCCGAGTTCGGCGTCGCGCGCGCCGATGCCTCGCTGCCCTACACCGCGCTGATGATCGGCTTTGGCATCGGCGGCGTCGTGATGGGGCGCCTGGCCGACCGCCATGGCGTCATGGTGCCGCTCTTGATCGGCGCGGCCAGCCTGTGCACCGGCTTCGTGGCCAGCGGCTTTGCCACCAGCATCGGCGGCTTTGCGCTGGCGCAGGGCCTGTTCATCGGCCTGCTGGGCAGCAGCGCCAGCTTCGCGCCGCTGGTGGCCGACACCTCGCTGTGGTTCGTCAAGCGCCGCGGCATCGCGGTGGCGGTGTGCGCCAGCGGCAACTACTTCGCCGGAGCGATCTGGCCACCCATCGTGCAGCACTTCGTGGCCGCCTACGGCTGGCGTGCCACCTGCTTCGGCATGGGCCTGTTCAGCGGCGTCGTGATGGCCGGCCTGGCGCTGCTGATGCGGCCGCGGCCGCCGGCGGCGGTGGCGGCACCGGCGCGCAGCCGCGGTGGGGCGGCGCCGTCGAACCGGCCCTTCGGCCTCAGCCTGGCGCAGGCCCAGGGTGCGCTGTGCGTCGCCGCGGTGGCCTGCTGCGTCGCGATGGCCATGCCGCAGGTCCACATCGTGGCCTACTGCGGCGACCTCGGCTACGGCGTGGCGCGCGGCGCCGAGATGCTCAGCCTGATGCTGGCCTGCGGCATCGTCAGCCGGCTCGTCAGCGGCGCCATCTGCGACCGCATCGGTGGCATCCGCACGCTGCTGCTGGGCTCGCTGCTGCAGGGCACCGCACTGCTGCTGTTCCTGCCCTTCGACGGCCTCGTCTCGCTGTACGCGATCTCGGCGCTGTTCGGCCTCTTCCAGGGTGGCATCGTGCCCAGCTACGCGATCATCGTGCGCGAGCACTTCCCGCCCGCCGAAGCCGGCGCCAGAGTGGGCACGGTGCTGATGTGCACGCTGCTGGGCATGGCGCTGGGCGGCTGGATGTCGGGCAAGGTGTTCGACCTCACCGGCAGCTACCAGGCAGCCTTCATCAACGGCATCGCCTGGAACCTGCTCAACGGCGCGATTGCGGCCTGGCTGCTGTGGCGCAGCACGCGGCCGCCGCCGCAGGCCAGTCTTTCGGCATCGGCCGTCGGACAGACCTGAAGCGGCGCGCAGCGCGGGCACAATCCGCGGCTGCCCTTCCGCCCTTCCGCCCGTCCGCCCTTGCACGAGCCCGCATGTTCCGACGCCTGTTGACGCTCATCTTCGCCGTTTGCGCCACGGCGCCGACGATGGTCCACGCGCAGACCCAGCAGGAGCTCACCATCACCGCCGCGCGGCTGCAGCCGGGCGAGACGATCACGCTCGACGGCACGCTGTCGCACCCGGCCTGGCAGCGCGCGCCGGTGTTCGACCGCTTCGTCGAGAAGTTCCCCGACACCGGCGCCGCGCCGGCCCAGGAAACACGCGTGCAGGTGCTGTTCGACCAGCAGGCGATCTATGTCGGCGTGACGGCGCTGGACAGCCGCGCCGCCGAGATCCGCGACCTCGTGGTGCGCAACGACGGCGTCAACCGCACGCAGGACTTCGTCGTCGTCTACATCGACGCCATCGGCGCGCGCAGCTCGGCGCAATGGTTCCGCATCAACGCCGCCGGCAGCACGGCCGACGGCATGCAGACCGCCAGCGACGACAGCGAGGACTTCGCACCCGACTTCGACTGGGACGGCGCCACCGCGCGCACGGCGCAGGGCTGGACGGCGGTGTTCAGGCTGCCCTTCGCTTCGCTGCGCTTTGCCCAAGGCCGGCAGGACTGGCGCATCATGGTCGCGCGCCGCCTGCCGCGCGAGCAGTTCCATCTCTTCACCTCGGTGCTGATCCCGCGCGACGCGGCCAGTTTCATCGCCACGCTGCAGCCGCTGGCCGGCGTGCAACTGCCCGACAGTCACCAGTTCTTCAGTCTTCGACCGGGCCTGACCGTGCGCCACACGCGCAAAGACGGGCTGGGCAAGACCGCAGCCGAAGCGAGCCTGGACCTGAAGTGGCGCCCGCATGCCGAACTGGTCATCGACGGCACCATCAACCCCGACTTCTCGCAGGTGGCGCTGGACGTGCCGCAGCTGGCCGGCAACACGCGCTTCGCGCTCTCGCTGGCCGAGAAGCGGCCTTTTTTCTTCGAGTCGGCCGACCTGCTGCGCACGCCGACGAATGCGCTGTACACGCGCAGCTTCACGCAGCCGCGCGGCGGCCTGCGCGCAACCTGGCGCGGCCTGGAGTGGGCCAGCACGGCCTTTGCCATCCGCGACCAGGGCGGCGCCTACGTGCTGCTGCCCGAGGCCTTCGGCACCGGCGCCGCCAGGCAGCCTGGATCCGACAGCATCGCCTTGCGCGGGCGGCGCGACGGCGAGGGACTGGCCTACGGCGGCATCGTCGCCGCGCGCCGCTATGACGGCCGCCGCGGCGACAACACGGTGCTCGGGCCCGACCTGGGCTGGCAGCTCAGCGACCAGTGGCGCCTGCGCGGCCAGTGGCTGCACTCGCGCACCACGGCGCAACCCGACGGCAGCGGATCGCTGGCCCTGGCGCCCGCGCGGGACGGCGACCGGCTGCGGCTGCGCGTTGTGCGCCAGACCGGCGAAGGCGAGACTGCGCTCGGCATCGACGACATCAGCAGCGACTTCCGCCACGACACGGGCTTCGTCAACCAGGCCGGCGTGCGCAAGTTCGAAGCCTTTCAAAGCCTGGGCTGGCGCAACGTCGGGCCTTTCAACGACTTTTTCGTCAACGTCAACAGCTACCAGATCCGCGACCGCGCCAGCGGCGCCGTGGTGCAGCAGGTGGTGCGCCCCGGCCTGTGGTCGAGCGCGGCGCGCAACCTCGAGTGGTGGCTGGAGTTCTTCGCGGTGTCGCAGCTGCGCACCGCGGCCGCTGCGCCGCTGCTGTCCGAACGCTACCTGAGCAGTGGCCTGGTGATGACGCCGGCGACCTGGTTGCCGCTCATCGAGGCCTCGACCGACCTGGGCCGACTGGCCGACACGGCGGCCGGCGAGGTGCGCAACGGCGGGCGCCTGAACCTCAGCGCCCGCTTGCGCCCGCTGCGCGCGCTGGAGTTCGAGCCGCGCCTCAATCTGGCCTGGCTCGACCGCGACGGCCAGCGCAGCTACCGCGAGACGGCGCAGCAGTGGCTGGCGGTGTGGCACTTCGACGCCCGCCACAACCTGCGCGCCATCGTCCAGCGCAGCGTGCTCGACCGCCGGGCCGAGGCCGCGGTCGCCGCCGCGCAGTCGCTGTCGCGCACCGAGTCGCTGACCTACGCCTGGCGCCACAGCGCCGGCACGCGCCTGTACGTGGGTGCGACGCGCTCGCGCCAGGGGCGTGCGGCGCCGGTGAGCAACACCGAGGCCTTCATCAAGCTCGAACTCGACGCCGACACTCTGCGACGCCTGGATTCTTGACCCGGGTCAAGGCAGGGTCGAATCGTGCTGCGTAGAGTCAGGCTCACCAAGACCGGGATTTCCCCGGCAGTTGCGGGTGCAAGCCATGTACGAACATCTTCTGGTGCCGATCGACGGCAGCGAACTCTCTGAACGCGCGGCGCAGGCCAGCCTGGAGCTGGCGCGCAAGCTGGGCGCGCGCATCACCGCTTTCGTCGCCGAGCCCTTGCCGCCCCTGCCCCACATGGGCGGCCACGCCTCGACCTATGCGCGCGAAACCGACGAGCACCTGGCGCGCACCGCAGCGCATGCGCAGGGCGTGCTCGACAGTTTCCGGGCCCGCGCCAGCGAAGCCGGCGTGCCCTTCGACGGCCGCTTCACGCGCACCGATGCGGTTGACGAGGCCATCGTCAGCACCGCGCAGGAGGCCGGCTGCGACCTCATCGTCATGGTCACCCACGGCCGTGGCGCCTTTGGCGAGTTGATGTTCGGCTCGCACACCAAGAACGTCATCACGCGCAGCAAGCTGCCGCTGCTGGTGCTGCGCTGACGGCCGCGGCGCCCGCCACCGCCTCCCTTTGAACGCCGGGCCCGGGCCCGCATCACACCCCACCATGAACCTCATCGATGCCGGCATCGCCGTGCCCGCGCAGAACCTGGCAGCGCAAGCCATCAGCGCCGAGGTGCTGGCCGAGAAGTACGCCAAGGGCGACGAACGCAGCGTCGCCGACGTCCACCGCCGCGTCGCGGCGGCGCTGGCAGCCGCGGAAGCGCCCGAGCAGCGCGCACTGTGGCAGGCGCGTTTCGAGCAGGCGCTGGAGGCCGGCTTCATCCCGGCCGGGCGCATCCAGTCGGCCGCCGGCACGACGCTGTCGGCCACGCTCATCAACTGCTTCGTGCAGCCGGTGGGCGACAGCATCAGCGGCGTCGAGGACGGCCATCCCGGCATCTACACCGCGCTGGCCGAGGCCGCCGAGACGATGCGCCGCGGCGGCGGCGTGGGCTACGACTTCAGCCGCATCCGCCCGCGCGGCGCCTGGGTCGGCAGCACGCAGAGCAACGCCAGCGGCCCGGTGAGCTACATGCGCGTCTTCGACCGCTCTTGCGAGACGGTCGAATCCGCCGGGGCCCGGCGCGGCGCGCAGATGGGTGTGCTGCGCTGCGACCACCCCGACATCGAGGAGTTCATCCACGCCAAGGACGCCGGCGACCTGAAGAACTTCAACCTCTCGGTGGCCATCACCGACGATTTCATGGAAGCCGTGGTGGCCGACGCCGAGGTCGCGCTCGTGCACCGCGCCGAGCCCGGCCCGGCGCACAAGGCCGCCGGCGCCGAGCCGCAGACGCTGGCCGACGGCTCGCCCTCCTGGGTCTACCGTCGCCTGCCGGCGCGCGTGCTGTGGGACCAGATCATGCGGTCCACCTACGACCACGCCGAGCCCGGCGTGCTGTTCCTGGACGCCATCAACCGCGACAACAACCTCGCCTACTGCGAAACCATCGCCAGCACCAACCCCTGCGCCGAGCAGCCGCTGCCGCCCTACGGCTGCTGCTGCCTGGGCAGCATCGACCTGACGCGCTTCGTGCGCCGGCCCTTCGAAGCCGACGCGGCCTTCGACGAAGCCGCTTTCGTGGCTGTGGCACAGGTTGCGGTGCGCATGCTCGACAACGTGCTCGACACCACCGTCTGGCCGCTGCCGCAGCAGCAGGAGGAAGCGCGGCGCAAGCGCCGCATCGGCCTGGGCTTCACCGGCCTGGGTGACGCGCTGGTGATGCTCAACCTGCGCTACGACGAAGAGCCGGCGCGCCGC
>JANMVM010000023.1:0-25586 GCA_031392695.1 Rubrivivax sp. | reverse complement strand
GCGTGCCGGTCTGCGTGGCCCAGGCCCCCACTCAGGTGCGTCATGTAGCGCTCGAACTCGCGAAGCTCTTCCATCAAAGCTCACCTCTTGCTTGAAGATGTGCGTATAGTGCCCTGATTTCATTAACACAGTAAGACTAGGCGGTGTGGGCGGCGGCGGGTTAGTCCCGATGGCCGCCGCAGGGCCCGTCGATACATTGCGCCCACTCCCGGCGTTCGATCCTCAGGGTTCGCCCGCGCCGGCGGAGGCCAGAGGAGACGGTTAGAAAACCCAGAGACAGATCCGACGACGATCGACAGCGACTTGCCGGGCGCCCACAGGCGCACCAGGCCAGCGAACTTCCAAGGCGCCGCTGGTCGGCGCCTTTTCTTGTCCGGCGCTCCCGGATCTGGCCGCTGACGCGCCGAACAGGCGCGCCATCGGCCCCCGTTTTCTGCCCACTGACCTGGTGCGGCCGTGCCTAGGATGGTGACCACCCTGGTCGAGGAACGAGCGCCATGTCCGTGAACCCTGAACTGCGCAAGCTGGACGTCGACATCCCGTCGCAGCCCCAGTCGCTGCTGGAATTGTCGCTGCTGCTGGCCGAGGACAACATCAACCTGCAGGCGGCTTCGACCCTGATCGAAGGCGACATGGCGCTGGCCTCGGCGGTCATGCGGGCCGTCAACTCCTCGCTCTACGGACTCAAGGGCCGCGTGCAGAGCGTGCACCAGGCGATCACCTACCTGGGCATGCGCGAGGTGGCGGCCATCACCTTCGAGATGGGTCTGCGCGCGGCCTTCCCGCCCGCGCCCGAGCTCGAACCGATCTGGAAGCGCGCCGCCTGGCGCGGCATGCTCATGGGGCGCCTGGCCCAGCGGCTGTCGCTGGACAGCTGGGCGGCGCACTCGGCCGGCCTGTTCGAGGAGTGTGGCAAGGCGGTGCTCTTCCGCCACGCCCCCGATCACTACCGCGCCATGTTGCGCGCCGCCCCGGGCGACGCCGAGCTGGTGCTGCTGGAGCACGCCGGCTTCGGCGTCAGCCACGACAGGCTCGGCGCGGCGCTGTGCGAGAGCTGGGGCCTGGGCGCGGCGGCCGTCTACAGCGTGCGTCACCACGTGCTGGCGCAGGCCACCCACGACCTGCTGGAGCTGCCGGCCAAGCGCGCCGTGTGCGCGCTGTCGGTGCTGGCGCACACGCTGGAAACCGCGCCCGACACGCTCGACGAGGTCGCCCTGCGCGTGGCACCGCAGGCCGACCTCGAGCCCGCGCTGGTGGTGCGCGCGCTGCGCCAGGTGCGCGAGCAGCAGGACAGCGCCGCCGGCCACGGCCGCTAGCGGCCTCGTGCGGGCCCGATGCGACGGGCCGATATCGCCGTGGCCTGAGGAAAGCCCTTCTGTCGGCCAAGCCCGAGCTTGGTTACCCTGCGTCCCTTTGTGCAAGCCCGCTCCGGGCAAGGGAACCCCATGGCATCGAACGTCTCCGCCGACGCGCTGGCTCTGCAGCGCCTGTACCACTGGGAAAGCACGACGCCCGAGCGCGTGGTCTTCACGCAGCCCCTGGGCGCGGGCCAGGTCGCCACCTACAACTGGCGCCAGGTGATGGACCAGTCGCGCCGCATGGCCGCCCACCTGCAGAGCCTGGGCCTGAAGCCCGGCGACAAGGTGGCGCTGCTGTCCAAGAACACGGCGCACTGGCTGATGGCCGACTTCGCGATCTGGCTCGGGGGCTTCGTCTCGGTGCCGCTGTACCCGACGCTGGCCGCCGGCACGATCCGCCAGATCCTGGAGCACAGCGAAGCCAAGCTGCTGTTCGTGGGCAAGCTCGACGGCTGGGACGGCATGAAGCCCGGCATCCCGGCCGGCCTGGCGTGCATCAGCCTGCCGCTGGCGCCGGCCGACGCGGCCAAGCACTACCCGGCCTGGGACGGCATCGTCGCCAGGACCGAGCCGCTCAAGGGCAACCCGCTGCGCAGCGCCGACGAGCTGGCGACCATCATGTACACCAGCGGCACCACAGGCGCGCCCAAGGGCGTGATGCACAGCTTCGGCACCTTTGCCTGGGGCATCCAGTCGGGCTTGAAGCGCGTGCCGATCGACAGCCACGCGCGCATGCTCAGCTACCTGCCGCTGAGCCACGTTGCCGAGCGCGCGCTGGTCGAGCACGGCCTGCTGGCCACCGGCATGACGGTCTACTTCGCCGAAAGCCTGGACACCTTCACCGCCGACCTGCAGCGTGCGCGGCCGACGGTGTTCTTCAGCGTGCCGCGCCTGTGGGTCAAGTTCCAGCAGGGCATCAGCGCCAAGATGCCGCCGGCCAAGCTCAACCGATTGCTGAAGGTGCCGATCCTGCGCGGCATCGTGCGCAAGAAGATCCTCACCGCGCTCGGCCTGCAGGACTGCACCTTCGCCGCCGGCGGTGCTGCGCCGATGCCGCCGGACCTGCTGCGCTGGTACAACAAGCTCGGCCTCGACCTGGTGGAGGTCTACGGCATGACCGAGAACTGCGGCGTCAGCCACGCCACCCTGCCGGGCAAGCAGCGCCCGGGCACGGTCGGCCTGCCCTACGACGGTGTGCAAAGCCGTCTCGACCCCGTCACGAGCGAGATCCAGATGAAGGCGCCCTGCCTCATGCTCGGCTACTACAAGGAGCCCGAGCTGACCCAGCAGGCGCTGACCGCGGACGGCTGGCTCAAGACCGGCGACAAGGGTGCGCTCGACGCCGAGGGCAACCTCAAGATCACCGGCCGCGTGAAAGACCTGTTCAAGACCAGCAAGGGCAAGTACGTGGCGCCGGCGCCGATCGAAGACAAGCTGGTCATGCACAACGCCATCGAGGCCTGCTGCGTGACCGGCGCCAACCTGGGCCAGCCGCTGGCGCTGGCCATGCTCAACGCCGACGCCATCAAGAAGGCGGCCACCCCCGAGGGCCGCGCCGAGCTGGAAGCCTCGCTGGCGGCGCACATCAAGGCCATCAACGTGCAACTCGACCCGCACGAGCAGCTCGACTGCCTGGTGGTGACGGCCGAGGCCTGGACGGTGGACAACGACCTCATCACGCCGACCTTCAAGGTCAAGCGCAACCGCATCGAGGACCTCTTTGCGAAGAACTACGACGCCTGGGTCGGCACGAAGAAGAAGGTCATCTGGTTCAATAGTTGACGACCGCCGAAGCGGCTTCGCCGCTGGCCCTCAAGCACAGGCGCAACCCCGGCGGCCCGGCAAAGCCGGTTCCGCGGCTTTTGCTTGTGGGGCGCGGCACTGGCGCGCGCGGCCTGCGCGCTAGCGCGAGGCGGCGGGGGCTGCAGCTGATGCCGCCGCCGCTGGCAGCGTATTGACCACCACACCGGGGCCGATGGGGATCTCGTCGGACAGCGTCACCCCGGTGACGAAGTGGCGCGTCTCGCCGAAGCAGCTGGAGGGCAGGCCGACCTTCTCTTCGTAGTGCAGCGCCACGCGCTTGCCGATGTAGCGCGTGATCTGCGCCGCCACCGCGTCGTCGTGCACGGTGAAGAGGAACTTTTCGGTCGTCGAGCCGGGCAGCGACACCAGCGCCAGCTCGCCTTCCCAGGTCTTGCAGATCCAGCCCTTGTCGGACAGCTTCTGCACCCAGCCGGCGCGATCGCCGGTCGAGTAGCTCCAGTGCCAGGCGACCCAGAACCAGGCGGATACGGCAGCGGCGATCAGCACGAGGGGCAGGACGAAGAACTTGAACATGGGGCTGGCGCGCTCAGTCTGGAAGTGGCGGATTATCGGTCGCGGCCAACACGAGCTCTGCCGCCGCCAGGTCTTCGAGCGCCGTGCCCACGGACTTGAAGAGCGTGATCTCGTCGGCGGCACGGCGCCCCGGCACCTCGCCCCGGCACAGGGCGGCCAGGGTGCCGCGCAGCGCGCGGGCATCGAAGTGGCCCTCGGCCACGGCCTGCAGCACGTCGCCGGCCTTGGCCAGGGCTTCTTCGGTGTCGACGAAGACGCTGCTGCGCGCGAAGCAGGCACCGTCGGCTTCGCGCATCGCCGGCGTGAAGCTGCCGATGAGGTCGAGGTGTGCGCCCGGTGCCAGCCAGGCCCCGCGCACAAGCGCGGCGCTGGACAGCGTGGCGCAGCTCACGATGTCGGCCTGGCGCACGGCGGCTTCGAGCCCGTCGCCAGCGCAGGCGCTGGCGCGGAACCCCTGCTCGCCCAGCTGCGCGGCCAGGCGCTCGGCACTGGCGCGCTGCCGGCTCCACACCTGTACCTCGGCCAGTCCAGGGTGCACGCTGCGCAGTGCCGCGGGGATGAGTGCGGCGACGCGGCCCGCGCCCACCAGCGCCAGCCGCCGCGCGTCGGGCCGGGCCAGGAAGCCGGCCGCCAGCGCCGAGGCCGCCGCGGTGCGGCGCGCGGTCAGCTCGCCGCCCTCCAGCACCGCCAGCGGCTCGCCCGTGATGGCGCTGAAGAGGGTGTAGATCGCATGCACCCCGGGCAGGCCGAGGGCGCTGTTGCCGGGGAAGATGGTGACCGTCTTGACCCCCAGGTGGCCCCCGCTGCGCCACGCCGGCATCAAGAGCGCCGTGCCTGCGGTGCCGATCGGGTGAGGGTGCCGCGGCGGCACCTCGCAGCCCTGCACGAAGGCCTGGCGCAGCGCCGGCACCAGGGCCTCCCAGGGCAGGGCGCGCTGGACCTCGCTGGCGTTGAAGTGGCGCAACACGGCAGGGCTTGCGGGGCGCGCCGGCTCGCCGCTCAGCGGCGCTGCGCGTGCGATCCGGCCGCCGGCACGCCGGCGCCTGGGTGTTGCCCATGCTGTCCGTGCTGCCCGTGCTTGAGCGCCGCCGCGATCGAGTGGCCCTTGCGGGCCACCAGCTGCGGCGCCAGGGTGCCCAGCAGCATGCCGATGACCGAGGCCACCAGGCCCACCAGATTGGCCGGCACCAACGCGTCGGGCGCCAGCTGCGCCGCGCCCTGCCAGCAAGCCAGGCCGAGCACGATCGACAGCAGCGCGCCCTGGGTCGAGGCGCGCTTCCAGAAGGCGCCGGCCAGCAACGGCACGAAGGCCGCCACCAGCGTCACGTTGTAGGCGTTCTGCACCATTTCGTACATCGTGCTCTTGCTGTTGAGCGCGAACAGCAGTGCGGCAGCGGTGAAGGTCACCAGCAGCACGCGCAGCATGAGCAGGAACTGGCGGTCCCCCATGCGCGGCGCCAGGTGGCGCAGCACGTTCTCGGTGAGCAGCGAGGTCGGCGCCAGGATGGCGCCGCTGGCAGTGGACAGGATCGCCGACAGCAGGGCGCCGAAGAACATCACCTGGGCCCAGATCGGCATCCGGCCCAGCACCAGGTCGGGCAGGATGCGCTGGATGTCGCGCGCGTCTTCGGCACCGAAGAGCTTGACCACCGACGGGTCGGTCACCACCGCCGCATAGGCGATGAACATCGGCACGAAGGCAAAGACGAAATAGATCAGGCCGCCGATGATGGTGCCGCGCACGGCGATGTTCTCGTTCTTGGCGCTGGTCATGCGCTGGAACACGTCCTGCTGCGGGATCGAGCCCAGCGCAAAGGCGATGAAGGCGCTGGCCATGGCCCAGCCGCTCTTGGCGTCGGTGGGCATGAAGTCGAACTTGCCGTCGGCCGCCGCCTGGCTGAGGACCTTGCCGGCGCCGCCGGCGAGGTCGGACGCCAGCAGCGCCACCAGCGTCAGGCCGATCAGGATCACGACGGTCTGGAACAGGTCGGTGAAGGCCACCGACCACATGCCACCGAAGATCGTGTACAGCACGACCACGGCGGCGCCGATGAGGATGCCGGTGTTGAGGTCCAGCGCCGCGCCCGACAGCACGTGGATGACGAGGCCCAGCGCCGTCATCTGCGCCGAGGCCCATCCCAGGTACGACAGCACGATGGCGATGCTCGTCACCACCTCGACGATGCTGCCGTAGCGCTGCTTGTAGAAGTCGCCGATGGTGAGCAGGTTCATGCGGTAGAACAGGCGCGCGAACAGCAGCGCCGCCAGCACCAGGCACAGGCTGGCGCCGAAGGGGTCGCCCGGCACGCCGCGCATGCCTTCCTTGGCGAAGGTGACCGACATCGACAGCACCGTCTCGGCGCCGAACCAGGTCGCGAACACGGTGGCCACGTTCATGTACAGCGGCAGCGAGCGGCCGGCCACCATGTAGTCCCTGGCGTTGTGCACCCGCCGCGCGGCCAGCAGGCCGATGGTGATGGTGACGGCCAGGTAGGCAAGGACAAAGGTGATCAGCAAGATGGTCTCCGCCGGGGCTTGTGGGGGCGCTCAGGGACGTGGCGCTGCAGGCCCGCCGAAGTGTAGTGCGACGTCCCGCTGCAGGCACTGGCCAGCGCGTGCCCGGCAGCGAGTGAGAATGGCGCCCACTTCACTCAACGGACGGCGTCATGACGATCCTGATCCTCGGCCTCGTGATATTCCTGGGCCTGCACTCGGTGCGCGTGGTCGCCGAAGGCTGGCGCAACGGGGTGCGGACTCGCCTGGGCGAGAACGCCTGGAAGGGCCTGTACTCGCTGGCCTCGATCCTGGGGTTGGTGCTCATCGTCTGGGGCTTCGGCCTGGCGCGCCAGCAGCCCGTGCTGCTGTGGTCGCCGCCACTGTGGACGCGGCATCTGGCGGCGCTGCTCACCCTTGCCGCCTTCGTCATGCTGGCGGCGGCGTACGTGCCGGGCAACGCCATCAAGGCGCGGCTGCACCACCCCATGATCCTGGGCGTCAAGACCTGGGCGCTGGCCCACCTGCTGGCCAACGGCCGGCTGGCCGGCGTGCTGCTGTTCGGCAGCTTCCTGGCCTGGGCGGTGCTGAGTTTTCGAGCCGCGCGCCAGCGGGACCGGGCCGGCCACATCACCTACCCGCCGGGCCGCACCGGGCCCACGCTGGTGACGGTTGCTGTGGGGCTGGCGGCCTGGGCCGGTTTTGCCTTCTGGGCCCACGCGGCCTGGATCGGCGTGCGGCCTTTCGGCTGATCGAAGCCGCACCCCCGGCCGGGGGACACCCGAGGAGGGGCCCCGCACGCACACCCCAGGACCCCACCGCGGGGCGATGGCCGGGCGCGACGCGGCGCCCGAGCATGACGGCATCCGCTTCAAGGAGCCTGCCATGTTCAAGCTGCTGTCCCGCCTGCCCTGGCGCCGGCGTCGCCGCGCGCCGCGCCGCCCTGCACCGCTGCGGTCCCGGATCGAGGGCGATGAAGACCGGCCCCTGGGCTGCGGCTGGTTCGATTCCAGCCACGAACTCGAGCAGGGCCTGCAGGTGCAGGAGGCCGATGACCAGGCGCTGAGCACGCTGGCGCTGGCCGACTGGCTGGCCCTTGAACTGAGTGGCATGGACGCGCAAGCGGCGGCGGCCTGAGGGGTGTTTCGCGCGCCCAGGCATCATGCGGCCCTGGAAATCAAACACGGGGCGACGATGGCCATCGACTGGAAAGCCGCGCTGGCGCTCAGCGCCAGCCTGCTGGCCGCCTGCGGCGGCGGCAAGGACCTGACCAAGGCGCAGGTGCGCCTGGTCAATGCCAGCGCCGGCTACAACCAGCTCGACCTGCGCGTCGACGACCAGCTGCGCCAGGGTGCGGTGGCCTATAGCGGCGCCGAAGGCTATGTCGAGGTTGACCCGGGCAAGGCGGCCAGCACGGTCGGCAGCGTCGGCTCGGCCACGCCGCTGGTGTCCTTGACGCCTTCGCTGTCGCAGAAGAAGCACTACACGCTGCTGGCCTACGGCGCGGCGGGGGCGCTGCAGGTCCAGCAGCTCGACGAAAACACCGGCGCGCCCGATACCGGCCGCGCCCTGCTGCGGGTGGTGAATGCCGCGGCCGACGCCGGCAAGCTGGACGTCTACCTGAGCGGCACCAGCGACGATCTGCGCAACGTCGTGCCGGTGCAGACGGGCGTGGCCTACAGCGCCGTGGGCGGCTTCACCACCGTCAACAGCGGCACCTGGCGCCTGCGCGCCACGGCCGCCGGCAGCAAGGACGACGTGCGCCTGGACGTGCCTGCCATGACGCTGCCCAGCAAGCAGGTGGCGACGCTGGTGCTCACGCCGAGCGCGGGCGGGGTCATGGTCAACGCGCTGGTGCTGGTGCAGCAGGGGTCGATCGCGCGCCTGGACACGGCGCTGGCGCGCGTGCGCCTGGCCGCGGCGGTGGCCGACAGCGGCGTCGTCGGCGCCCGCGTGGGCACCCAGAGCCTGGTCAGCACCCCCGGCAGCGGCGACGTCAGCGCGGCGCCTTCGCTGGACGACTACGTGCTGGTGCCGGTCGGGGTGTCGGCGGTTGCGGTGACCGTCAACGGCGTGCTGCTGACGCTGCCGGCCAAGACCTTGGAGGCAGGGCGCGACTACACCTTCATGGTGCATGGTCTGCTGTCGGCGCCGCAAGCGAGCTGGATCGACGACGACAACCGCCTGCCCAGCGACAACGGGCGTGCCAAGTTGCGCCTCATCAACGCCCTGGCCGACAGCGCGGCACCGCTGGCCATGACGCTCGATGGCCGTCCGGTGGCGGGTGCCGTGGGCGCGGGCTCGGCGTCGGGCTACACGCTGGTGTCGCCCGTGGCTGCGGGCGGCACCAACGGCCGCCTCTCGATCACGGCCAGCGGGGTGGCGTCACCGATCTACACCTCACCGAGCCAGACCCTGACGGCGGCAGGCAGCTACAGCGTGCTGCTCACCGGCAGGCAGGCCGCACCCACCGGTATCGTGCGGCAGGACCGCTGACCGGCGGGACTCAGCCAGCCGGCGTGAAGTCGCCGGCCGGACTTGGCCTTGCACTCGGCTTCTGCCGGAGCCTCATGTCCGGACTCAGGCGAGTCGGCCGGCCTGGAAGTCCTGCAGCGCCTGGATCAGCTCTTGCTGCGTGTTCATCACGAAGGGCCCGTGCTGCGCGATCGGCTCGTTGAGCGGCGAGCCGGCGACCAGGATCGCGCGCGCGCCCTCGGGCCCGGCCTGCAGCCGCGTGCCGTCGCTGCCCGGCGTGTTGGCCAGGACCGCCATGCGCTGGCGGCGCACCGGCGTGTCGGCGATCGACAGCTCGCCGCGGTAGACGTAGACGAAGGCGTTGTGGCCGGCGGGCAGCGGCTGCTCGAAGCGTGCGCCGGGGGCGAGGTGGAGGTCGAGGTAGAGCGGCTCGGTGACCTCGCGCTGCACGGCGCCGGCCACGCCGTGGCTGTGGCCGGCAATGACGCGCGCCGTCACGCCGTCGCCCTGCCACTCGGGCACCGCTTCGGTGGCCACGTCGCGGTACCAGGGCGCGTGCATCTTGCTGTGTGCTGGCAGGTTGAGCCAGAGCTGGAAGCCTTCCATCGCGCCGTCTTCCTGCTCGGGCATTTCGCTGTGGATGACGCCGCGACCGGCGGTCATCCACTGCACGCTGCCGGGCACCAGCAGGCCGACGTTGCCCTCGCTGTCGCGGTGGCGCATGCGGCCCTGCAGCATGTAGGTCACGGTCTCGAAGCCGCGGTGCGGGTGGCTCGGGAAGCCGCCGATGTAGTCGCCCGGGTTGTCGGTGCCGAAGGCGTCGAGCATCAGAAAGGGGTCGAGGCGGCGCTGCAGATCCTGCGTCAGCACGCGCACGAGCTTGACGCCTGCGCCGTCGCTGGTGGCCTGGCCTTGCACGAGGCGCTCGATACGGCGTTCGGTGGTGAGGGTCTTGTCCATGGCGCCACTGTAGCCATGCCGGCGCGGCGGCGGGTTGCGCGGGCTTGAACGCAGCGTTCAGCGCGGACCCGGTGGTAATCTGCGCCGCATCCGCAGCGGGCATGGAGAGCATGATGAAAGCAGTCTGGAATGGCACCGTCGTGGCCGAAAGCAACGACACCGTGGTCGTCGAGGGCAACCACTACTTCCCTGCCGATTCGATCCAGCGCGCGCACCTGCTGCCCAGCAACTCGAAGACCATGTGCTCGTGGAAGGGGCAGGCGAGCTACCACACGCTGTTCGTCAACGGCGACGCCAACCCGGACGCCGTCTGGTTCTACCCCGATCCGCTGCCGGCGGCGGCCAATATCAAGGGCCGGGTGGCTTTCTGGAAAGGCGTGCAGGTCACCGAGTAGCGCCGTGGCGGGCGCCGAGCTGGCAGCCATCCACCGCCGCCGGCATCCAGGTACTGGCCGTCACGCGCCAGCGCAACCAGGCCGCTTTCAGCGCGCACGAAGCACTGGTGCAAAGGGTGGCGCAGGAGATGCAGCGTGCTGGCCGCGTGGTCTGCTCTGGGCGGACAGCCTGATGTACCCGGGTCGGCGCAAGACTCGGCTCCGAGCTGAGCGGCCTCGCCTTGAGCTGCTGAAGAAGTGAAAAAGCCGTGCCAGCCTGGCGCGGCTTTCTGGTTCTGCCGTGGCAGGCTTACTTGCGCACGTTGCCGAAGATCAGAGTGCGGTCGGAGATACCCATCTTGACCACGATGCTGCTGAACGCCGGGTAGACGTACTTGCCATCGAGGATAGTCGTGATCGGGAAGTACAGCACGCCGTTGATGGGGGCGTCGAACGAATCTTCCGTCACGGTGTAGTTGCCCGGTTGCAGCGCACAGACCTTGAGCTGCTGGCTCAGCGAAGTGCCGTCGCCCGTATACATCTTGCCCCCAATCGCGATCCCCATCGGGTCGTAAACGGTCACGGCCCAGGACTTCAGCGGCTCGGTCAAGCTGTTATAGACGCCGTCGCCGTTTTCCAAGTACTTGATGATGGTCAGGCAAAGCGACTTGCGGGCCTTGATCTTGAAGTTGTCGGTCTTGGTCGCGGCTGGGATGAAGCCATGGAAGAAGCCCGGGTTGTAGCCGTTGTCGACGAGGTCGGGATTGCCGGCAAAATCACTGACGCGGGTGACCCAGGCCTTGTACTCGCCGCCGTTGTTCGGCGTGTCGAGAAAGGGGCAGAGCTCCACCGTCAATGCACCATGATCGACGTCGATCCCGGTGTCATGGTCCCCGGGCACAGCCGGCGCGACACGCGATGTGATGATGCCGGCGGTGACCGTAAAGCGACGGTATTTTTGCGGGTCGGTGCTCAGCAGCGTCTTACCGCTCGGGTCCGTCACCTGGTAGAAGTAATCGCCGTCGGGCAGTCCCGCTGCGCCCTGGGGGGCATTCGGGCCCGGGCCGCCATCGAGGTAGACGCCGAGCGCGTCGCACTTGGCGCTGTAGATGTTGGCGTTGACACGGCTGCCGTCCGACACCGTTGTGAAGATCGCGCCAGTCAGCGGCAGCGATGATGTTTGCGCCGAGGCCGCCGTGGCTGACACGGCCAGAGCCAATGCGGCAAAACGCAGAAGGGACGTAGCTTGCGCCATGAGATTCTCCTAGGACCAGGGATTCAAGTGGACGGGCGCTGGATCAGGCCCGACAGAAGGACTCAGCGACCGGCACCAGGGGCCGGCGCGTTTGGTCTCGCTAGCCGCGAGGGGAAAAGAAATACGGCCGGCGGTCCATGCCACCTGCTCGTGCGACTCAGCCGCGTGCCGCGCGGCGACGACTGGCCGTCACACCCAGCAGCGCCATGCCCACCAGGGCCAGCGAAGCCGGCTCCGGCACGGTGCCGCCGGTCGTCACCTTGATGAAGTTCTGCGCCAGGTGAGTGGACGGGTCGTAGTACACGGTGTAGACGTAGTTCGCAGCCGCGGTCAGGTTGGCGCCGTTGACGAGCGACCAGGAGTTGCTCGACAGCGCGCTCAGGTAAGCGTCGATCTGCAGTTCGAGCGTGTCACGGCTGGCGGAGCCGGCGCCGGTCGTGTTGTAGGCCAAGCTGTCCGAACCCGCCGAGCGCAAGGCGCTGGCGGTGCGGTCATAGGTTGCCTGGCCCATGACTTCCCACCCCGCATAGCCGAACGCCGCCGCCTTGAGGGCGCTGCCCATGCTGTCGGTGTAGGCGTGGGAAAACAACGACACCAGGCTGTTTTCCACCAGCGTCGTGTTCTGGATCGAGTAGGCCAGGCTCGTGTAGCCCGCGCCGCTGAATTGCTGCTGGTAGCCGGTGGTCGCTGGGTTGGTGTTGTTCAGGGGCGTGTTCAGGAAGTTGGCCAGCGACGCCGAGGCGTAGGTGTTGGCGGTGCCAAACTGGGTACCCGTCTTGGGGTCGATGCAGTAGGCCCAGAAGGTGCTGGTGCCGTCGCTGAGTTGCTTGGCACCGGACCAGGAGGCTGCGTACGTCGTGCCGTTGTTCAGGTCGTTGAGGTAGTTCGTGGCGCCGAGACTGGTAGGACCCGGGTTGGTCAGCGTGATCGTCTGCGCACCGGCCGTCATGCAAGCCAATACCAGCGTCGAAGCGACGCCCCAAGTCTTGATCGAATGTGTCTGGGTGAATTTCATGTCAAGGCCCTGATTGGATGGCTGTTGAGTCGGAGGTTAGCGGATAGCCCAACTTTGACAACACCGCGTTCGAGTGGGTCTGCCGTTAGCGGTCTGGCTTCTGTGCCGGAATACCCGATTCGCTTTTCTCGTTGGTGTGAAAGCTGAGCAACATCCGTGCCAGGTTTCCTAAGAGGTTGATTCGTAGGCAATTTTTGCCTGACACCGGCTTTGATTGCAAGCAATTGTCAGAAAACCCGACAGCCACTCCAGCCGCATCAGAGCCCCAGCTCTGCCCTGAGGGCGCTTAATTCCGGCCCCGGGTTCGGGGGGCTGCCCGAAGCCAGCGCGGCGCGCAACTCGTCGCGTGCCTCCGCCTTGCGGCCCGCCTTAGCGAGTGCCGAAGCCAGGTTCCAGCGGATGATGCCGTCACCCGGCTCGCGCAGCCGGGCTTCGCGCAGGATGCGGATGCCGTTGTCGAGCTCGCCCTTTTGCACCAGCATCCAGCCGTAGCCGCCGGCCAGGGCGGCGTTGTCGGGTTGCATCTTCATCGCCTTCTCTGCCGTGGCCAGGGCCTTGGGATCGTTCATGCGATGCAGCATCTGGGCGTAGCCGGCCAGCGCATCGGGGTCGTCGGGGTTGAGCGCCACGAGGGCCGCCAGGCTGGACAGCGCTTCGGCGTTCTTGCCCGCCGCAGCCTGGACCTGGGCCAGCGCGCGCAGCGCGGTGGCGTCGCGCGGATCCTTGCGGCTGGCGTCGGCGAGCAGCGCCAGGGCCTTGTCGGGCTGGTTGTTGGCCAGGTGGGCCTGGGCCAGCACCAGCGCCACCTGGGCGCTGGGCTCACGCGCGAAGGCGGCCTGGTACTGGCTGATCGCCTGCGGCAGCTGTCGCCTCGAGAACGCCACGTGCCCGGCGGTCAGCAGGGTCTGGAACTTGCCGGCGTGCTTGGCCTGGAGCTGCTTCATGCCCGCGTCCACCGCGGCGGCATCGCCGCGCCGGGCCGCGATCTCGACGATCATGACCAGCGCACTGACGTCGTCGGGGCTGGACTGCAGCGCCTTGTTGACGGCGTGCAGCGCGCCGTCCGGGTTGCCTGCCGCGAGCTGCAGCCGGGAGATGCCCACCTGGGACACGGGGTCGAAGCCGGCGTACTTGGACGCCTCCTGCAGCGCCTGCCGCGCCATCGTGAAATCCTTGGTGGCGAGTCGAGCACGGCCCAGGGCCAGCAGCACGGGCACCGACTCCGGGTATTTGCCGGACAGTGTCTTGGCGGCTGCCAGTGCCTGCGCGGACTGGCGCTGCTGCAGCAGTTGGTCGATCAACGCCAGGCCGGGCCGCGGGTCCTTGTTGTGCAGCCCGTCGGCCTTGGTCCAGATGGTGGCCGAGAGGGCCAGTTTGTTCGCCCGTTGCTCGACCACGCCGAGCTGGAAGAGCGCTTCGCCGTCGTTGGGGTTGGTCTTGAGCCAGGCGTTGAGGCGCTTGCGCGCGGCGTCGAGCTTGCCTTCGTCGATGTCGAGCAGGCTCAGGTTGATCACCGTGGGCCTGAACTTGGGGTCCTTCGTCAGCGCCTGGTCGAAGGCCGCCCGCATGCCGGCGTTGTCGCCCAGCCGCCCCTTGACGTTGCCCAGGAAATTGACCATCGCGACGTTGCTCGGGTCGATCTGGACCAGGTCCTCGGCGATCTTCACCGCCTTGGCGGCCTCGCCGTGGCGGGCGTAGTAGATCGAGAGTTCGACGCCGGCGCGGTAGTCGCGCGGCGCTTTGGCGTAGGCCTTCTCCAGGTTGGCCAGCGCGGCCCTGTCCTGCAGCAGGCCGAACTGGCTGAAGGCCAGTTCGCGCAGCGCGTCGTTGCTGCTGCCGGCCTTGGTGGCGCGGTCGAACATCTCGCTGGCCTGGGCGTACTGCTTGCGAGCCAGGAACACCGAACCCATCATGTACAGCACCTGCGGCTCGTTGGGGGCGATGCGCAGCAGGTTCTCCAGCACGGGTACGGCGCGGCTGGTCTCCTTGGCGTCGAGCAGCACGTTGGCCAGCAGCAGCTGGCCGGCGAAGTGGCGCCCGTTGCGGGTCAGCAGGGCCTCCACGTATTCGCGCGCGCGCTGCGGGTTGCCCAGCGTGCGGTGCGACAGCGCGCCGGCCATCAGCAAGGGCTCGCTGGCGTTTCGCAGCCCGGGGGGCATGCTGTCGATGAGGTTGGCGGCCTGGGTGAATTCGGCCTGCGCGGCCTTGGTCTCGCCCTTGCCGAGGGCGATCACGGCGCGCAGAAACGAGGCCCGCGGTTCGACGACCTTGTCTTCCTTGAGCTTGTCGAGCACGCGGCCGGCCTCGGCCTGCTGGTGGGTGGCCATGAGCACGGCGGCGCGCGACACATGGGCGTCGACTAGCTTGGGCCGGATGGCGATGGCTTTATCCAGCGACACCAGGGCCGACTTGAGGTCGCCCAGGGCGTGCTGGATGGTGCCCAGCTGGTACCACGCCATCGGGTTGTCCGGCGCCAGCTCGGTGGCCTTGAGCGCCGTCGTGCGCGCGCGCTCGCCTTCGCCGGCGCGCAGCAGCAGTGGGGCCTCGGCGATGTAGGGCCCCACCGCCTTGGGGTCGAGCTGACGGGCCTGCGCAAACGAGGCGCTGGCGGCGCCGAGGCCGCCGGACATCGCCTGGGCGGTGCCGCGCAAGGTCAGGATCTCGGGCAGCATGGCGGGCGGCACGCCATTGGTGGTGACGGTGTCGAGCAGCTTCTTGGTCTCGCCGAGCTGCAGGTAGACCTGGCCGAGCAGGGGCGCGACCTCGGACATGCTGACGCCCTGCTTCAGCGCTTCCTCGAGCGCGGCCTCCGCGGCCTTGAGCTCGCCGGATCCGAGCAGCACGCGGCCCAGCAGCAGTTGCGCGGCGATGTTCTTGCGGTCGCTCTGGATCGCATTGCGCAACTGCACGGCAGCGCCGGTGAGGTCGTTTCGCTCGTAGCGCTGCAGCGCGTCTTCGTAGAACTTGGCGGCCTTTGCGGTGCCTGTCGATTGGGCCAGCGCGGGCAAGGCCGACGCGCAGCCGAACACGATGAGCACACAAGAAAGGGCTCGGACCAGACTCGATTCGATACGGCGAAAAGAAAGCATGGCGTCGAAATCGGGTAGAGGCGAGGTGGGGCTCGCGGGCTTCGAGGTGTGGAAAAGGGGCCCTCGCGCGGCAGACCCTCGATTCTGCGCAAACATAGAGCCGGCGCCACCGGACGACTCCAGGGTTAAGCCAAATGTTGAACGAACGGCCGCGGCGCGTGCCGCACAATTAGCCGCCGGCTGGCCTTCCACCCCCGTGAGTGCGGGGGCCGGCCTGTCCACGCGACGGAGTCCCATGCCATGAAGCCTATCCTCACCGCGGGCAGCCTTGTGCTGGCGTTGGTCTGCTCCCAGACGCCAGTGTGGGCGGCGCAGTCGCTGCCCTCCACCAACGTCGCCTGGCAGGCCGCCGCCGCCGATGCCGACATCGAGCGCGCCTTTACTCGGGCGCGGGCCGAGACCAAGCCGGTGCTGCTGTACTGGGGTGCGACCTGGTGCCCGCCGTGCAACCAGCTCAAGGCCACGCTGTTCAACCGGCAGGACTTCGCTGCGCTGTCCAAGTCTTTCGTGGCCGTGCATGTCGACGGCGACCGGCCCGGCGCGCAGAAGCTGGGCACCCGCTTCAAGGTCAGCGGCTACCCGACCGTCGTGCTGTTCACGCCGCAGGGCCAGGAGATCACGCGCTTGCCGGGTGAGGCTGACGCACCGCAGGTCATGGCGCTGCTGCAAGGCGCGCTGTCGGGCGGCCGCCCGGTCAAGGACGTGCTGGCCGACGCGCTGGCCGGCAAGCCGCTGGCCGCCAACGACTGGCGCATGCTGGCTTTCTATTCGTGGGACACCGATGAGCAGCAGCTGGTGACCAAGGCCGAGGTGCCGGGCACACTGGTGCGGCTGGCCGTGGCGCAATCGTCCAGCCCGGCCTCCGATGCCGACACCGCGACGCGCCTGTGGCTCAAGGCACTGGCCGCCAGCGATGACGGCAAGGGCGTGAAGGCCGACGACAGCCTGCGCGATCGCGTCGACCGCGTGCTGGCCGACCCGGCGCAGGCGCGCCTGCACATGGACGTGCTGACCAACGGCGCCGACGACATCGTGCGCACGCTGCAGCCCGAAGACAGCGCCGGCCGCGCGCCACTGCTGGCCGCCTTCGACAGCGCGCTCACGCGCCTGCAGGCCGATGGCACGCTGTCGCGCAACGACCGCCTGGGCGCGCTCTATGCCCGCGTGTTGCTGGCACGCCTGGACGGGCCCAAGGACGCGGTGCAGGTGAAGTTGCCCGAAGCCATGCTCAAGGACGTGCGCGAGCATGTTGCCCGCGCCGACCGCGAAATCACCGACGGCTACGAGCGCATGGCCGTCATCACCTACGCCGGCGCCTTGCTCGCCCGCGCCGGGCTGTGGTCGGAAAGCGAAGCGCTGCTCAAGGCCAATCTCGCCCGCAGCCTGTCGCCCTACTACCTGATGAGCCAGCTCGGCAGCAACGCCAGGAAGCTCGGTCGCAAGGAAGAAGCGCTGCGCTGGTATCGCCTGGCCTACGACAAGAGCGAGGGCCCGGCGACGCGGCTGCAGTGGGGCTCGGGCTACCTGGGCGCGCTGGTCGACCTGGCGCCCAAGGACGCGGCGCGCATCGAGCAGACGGCGGCGAAATTGCTGAGCGAAGCCACGCGCGACGCGGGCGCCTTCGAAGGCCGCAGCGCGCGCAGCCTGCAGCGCGTGAGCACCCGGCTCGTGGCCTGGAACGCCGACGGCAAGCGGGCCGCGGTGTTGCTTCGCCTGCAAACCCAGTTGAACGGCGTCTGCCCCAAGGTCGATGCAGCCGCAGGCCAGCGCGCCGCGTGCCAGGCGCTGCTCAAGCCGGTGGCCGGCAAGGCCGCGGCATGAGTGCGCACGGCCGCTCCGAAGCGCTCATCCCGCAGCGCGCAGCGCGAAGGGCTGTCCGATGAGTGCGCACGGCCGCTCCGAAGCGCTCATCCCGCAGCGCGCAGCGCGAAGGCTAGCCCCGTGAGCGAGCTCGACGCGGTCGGCCGCGCCCGGCGCCGGCTGGCGGCGCTGCTGGCGACGTCGCCCGCGGCGGGGCTGCTGCACGCAGCACCCGGTGCCCCGGCCGACGGCGGCGGTGGCGACTTCACCGGCCGCTGGGTGCATGGCTTTGCCGCCTACGGCGCGCCCAAGTACGGGCCCGACTTCAGCCACTTCGAGTACGTCAACCCGGCTGCGCCCAAGGGCGGCACGCTGCGTTTGAAACAGCCTGACCGGCGCACCAGCTTCGACAAGTTCAACCCCTGGACGACGCGCGGCAATGCGCCGGCCGGCGTGCTGATCTGGATGGTCGAAGGCCTGGGCCACCTGTCGCAGGACGAGCCGATGGCCATCTACGGACTGCTGGCCGAGGCCATCAACGTGGCGCCGGACTTCGGCAGCGTCAGCTTCCGCATCCGGCCCGAGGCGCGCTTCAACGACGGCAGCCCGGTGCTGGCCGAAGACGTCAAGCACAGCCACGCCATGCTGGCCAGCAAGGGTGCCTCGCCGGCCTATCAGACCCTGGTGGAGGGCATCGCCCGCGTCGAGGCGCTGGACGCCCGCACCGTGCGCTTCGAGTTCAAGGACAAGGCACGCGAGCAGGTCTTCGTGGCCGCCCTGATGCCGGTGTTCAGCCGCCAGTGGGGCCAGGGCAAGACCCTGGACGCCATCGTCACTGATTACCCCATCACGAGCGGCCCGTACGTGATCGACAAGGTCGACATGCCGCGGCGCATCGACTTCAAGCGCAACCCCGACTACTGGGGCAAGGGCCTGGCGGTGCGGCGAGGCCACTTCAACTTCGACCGTGTCGTGTACCGCATGTACAGCGACAACCTGATCGCTCTGGAAGCCTTCAAGGCGGGCGAGTTCGATCTCATCAAGGAGTATCGATCGCGTGCCTGGGTGCGCCAGCACCAGGGCGTGAAGTGGGCCGACCAGCGCATCGTCAAGGTCAACATGCCCACCGCCTTCGGCCAGTACATGCAGGCCTACAACATCAACATGCGCCGGCCGCTGTTCCAGGACATCCGGGTGCGCGAGGCACTGAGCTACACCTACGACTTCGAAACGCTGAACAAGACCCGTGTCTTCACGCGCGTCAGCAGCGCCTTCAACAATTCGGAGTTCGCCGCGCAGGGCACGCCCGGCCCGGGTGAGCTGGCCTTGCTGGAGCCCTTCAGGGCCGAGCTGCCGGCGCGCGTCTTCGGCCCGGCCTACGTGCCGCCACGCACCGACGGCGGGCCCGATGGCCTGCGCCGCAATCTGCTCAAGGCGCGCACGCTGCTGGAGGACGCCGGCTGGAAGCTCGACGCCGCTGGCGTGCTGCGCAATGCCAAGGCCGAGCCGCTGGAGTTCGAGTACATGCAGCCGCAGGCCAGCAGCAACGTCGACTGGCAGCGCAACCTGCAGAAGCTGGGCATCCGGCTGATCGACCGCGTCGTCGACTTCGCGCTCTACCGGCGCCGTCTGCAACAGTACGACTTCGACATGGTGACCATTGCCGAAGGCCCCTTCACGCTGCCCGAGGCCAGCACCTTGTCGGCGCTGTACGGGCGCAAGTCATTCGGCGAGCAGGGCAACAGCAACTTCCGCGGCGTCAACAGCCGCGTCGCCGACGCGCTCATCGAGGCCATCAGCCGCGCCACCACGATGCAGGAGCTGCGCGACGCCGCGCGCGCCTTCGACCGCGTCGTGACCTGGAACTTCTGGCAGATCCCCGATCTGTTTTCAGGCGTCGAAAACGTCTCGCACTGGAACAAGTTCGGCAAACCCGCGGTGATGGCCCGGTACTTCCGTGCCGACACGCTGATCAGCGGCTTCATCGAACACGCACCCTGGCCGCTGTGGACCTGGTGGGACAAGTCTCTGGAGAAAGCCGCCTGACATGCTTGCCTACATCCTCAAACGCATCGGCCTCATGGTGCCCACCATCCTGGGCGCGCTGACCATCACCTTCCTCGTTATGCAGTTCGTGCCCGGCGGCCCGGTCGAGCAGGTGCTGGCCGAAGCCCGCGCCGGCGGCGGCGCCGAGGGCATCGCCTACAAGGCCGGCCGCGACATCGACCAGAAGCAGCGCGAAGAACTGATGAAGATGTACGGCTTCGACAAGCCGGCGCACGAGCGCTACTTCAACATGCTGGCCGACTACGCGCGCTTCGACCTCGGCAAGAGCTTCCTGCAGAACAAGGGCGTGTGGGAGGTCATCAAGGAGAAGCTGCCGGTGTCGGTGTCGCTGGGCCTGTGGACCTTTTTCATCAGCTACGCCATCAGCATCCCGCTGGGCGTGGCCAAGGCGGTGCGCGAAGGCTCGCGCTTCGACACCCTGACCACCTTCGGCGTGCTGCTGGGGTACGCGATCCCGGGCTTCGTGCTCGGCGTGCTGCTGATCGTGATGTTTGCCGGCGGCACCTTCTACGACTGGTTTCCGCTGCGCGGCCTGACGTCCGACAACTGGGACGAGCTGTCGCGCTGGGGCAAGGTCAAGGACTACTTCTGGCACCTGACGCTGCCGCTGACCTGCCTGGTGATCCACAGCTTTGCGGTGGTCACGCTGCTGACCAAGAACACCTTCGTCGAGGAGATCCGCAAGCAGTACGTGCTGGTCGCGCGCGCCAAGGGCCTGAGCCAGGAGCGCGTGCTCTACAAGCACATCTTCCGCAATGCGCTGATCCCGCTCGTGACCGGCTTCCCGGCCGCCTTCATCGGCGCCTTCTTCACCGGCTCGGTGCTGATCGAGACGCTGTTCTCGCTCGACGGGCTGGGGCTGCTCAGCTACGAGAGCGTGATCCGGCGCGACTTCCCCGTGGTGCTGGGGTCGCTGTACCTCTTTACGCTGCTGGGGCTGGTGGTCAAGCTGGTGTCGGACCTGCTGTACACGGTGGTTGACCCGCGCCTGCAGTTCACGAGTGTGAGCAAGTGAGGGGCCGACCATGAGTGCAGTCCTCGACACCCCCGGCGTCGTCGGCGCTGCCGTGCCGGCGGTCAAGCCGGCATCGCCCAACCAGCGCGCCTGGGCGCGCTTCAGGCGCAACCGGCTGGGCTATGTCTCGCTGTGGATCTTCGGCGTGCTGCTGCTGCTGACGACGGCCGCCGAACTGGTCAGCAACGACCGCCCGCTGGCAGCGCGCATCAACGGCCAGTGGCACTTTCCCATTTTCAGCAACCCGAGCGAGAAGGCCCTGGGCGGCGACTTCGCCACCGGCACCGACTGGAAGGACCCCTTCATCACCGAACTGCTGGCCAAGCCGGGCAACCTGGCGCTGTTCACGCTCAATCCGCACGCGGCCGATTCGCTGGACTACTTCGACGCCTCGCTGCCGCCGGCGGCGCCCAGCGCACGCAACTTCCTGGGCACCGACTCGAAGGCGCGCGACCTGCTGGCGCGGCTGATCTACGGCTTTCGCGTCAGCGTCTGGTTTGCGCTGGCGCTGACGGTGGTGGGCACGGCCATCGGGGTCGCTGCCGGTGCGCTGCAGGGCTACTTCGGCGGCAAGGTCGACCTGCTGCTGCAGCGCGCGATCGAGATCTGGGGCGCGCTGCCCGAGCTCTACCTGCTGATCATCTTCGCGTCGATCTTCGAGCCTTCCTTGCTGCTGCTGCTGATCCTGCTGTCGCTGTTTGGCTGGATCGGCCTGTCGGACTACGTGCGCGCCGAATTCCTGCGCAACCGCGGGCTCGAATACGTCAAGGCCGCGCGCGCCCTCGGGCTGAGCAACGGCCAGATCATCTGGCGCCACGTGCTGCCCAATTCGATGACGCCGGTGATCACGTTCCTGCCCTTCCGCATGGGCACGGCGATCCTGGCGCTCACCTCGCTCGACTTCCTGGGCCTCGGGGTGCCGGCCAGCGTGCCCAGCCTCGGCGAGCTGCTCAAGCTGGGCAAGGAAAACCTCGATGCCTGGTGGATCATCATGTCGGCCTTCGTGCTGCTGGTGGCGACCATGATGCTGCTGACCTTCATCGGCGACGCGCTGCGCGACGCCTTCGACACGCGCAAATCCTGAGATGGCCGCCCCGCTGCTCGAGATCGACCACCTCAGCGTGCGCTTCGGCGCCAGCACGGTGGTCAACGACGTTTCATTCCACATCGCCGCCGGCGAGAAGTTCGCGCTCGTGGGCGAATCGGGTTCGGGCAAGTCGATCACTGCGCTGAGCGTGCTGCGCCTGGTGGACGCGGCCGTGACCACGGGCGCCATCCGCTTCGAAGGCGAGGACCTGTGCGCCAAGTCAGACCGCGCGATGCGTGCCATCCGCGGCAGCCGCATCGGCATGATCTTCCAGGAGCCGATGACGGCGCTCAACCCGCTGTTCACGGTGGGCAACCAGATCGGCGAGGTGCTCACGCTGCACGAGGGCCTGCCCAGGAACGCGGCGCGCGCGCGCGCCATCGAGCTGCTGGCGCGCACCGGCATCCCCGATCCCGACCAGCGTGTCGACGTCTACCCGCACCAGTTGAGCGGCGGCCAGCGCCAGCGCGCCATGATCGCGATGGCGCTGGCCTGCAAGCCGCGCCTGCTGATCTGCGACGAGCCGACGACGGCGCTGGACGTCACCATCCAGGCGCAGATCCTGGCCCTGCTCGACGAGCTGCAGGCCGAGATGGGCATGGCGCTGCTCTTCATCACCCACGACCTGAACTTGGTGCGACGCTACACCCACCGCGTGGGCGTGATGGAGCGCGGCCAGGTGGTGGAGCAGGGCGAGACCGCCACCGTGTTCGGCGCGCCGCGCCACACCTACACCCAGAAGCTGCTGGCCAGCCGGCCTGAGCGCGTGGTGCAGCCGGTGCCCGCGGACTCGCCGGTGCTGGTGCGAGGCGATGCCGTGGGCGTGAGCTTCGAGTTCAGCCAGGGCTGGTTCGGCAAGCGCCAGTTCCAGGCCGTCAAGGGCGCCACGCTGCAACTGCAGCGCGGCGAGACGCTGGGCATCGTGGGTGAGTCGGGCTCGGGCAAGACCACGCTGGGCATGGCGCTGCTGGCGCTGCAGGGCCTGTCCAGCGGCTCGGTGACATTGTCGGGTGAGCGCATCGACAACGCCGACCGCAAGCACCTGCGCGCCATGCGCAAGCGCATGCAGGTCGTGTTCCAGGATCCATTCGCGTCGCTGTCGCCGCGCCTGACGATCGGCCAGATCGTCGGCGAAGGCCTGGCGCTGCATCGCCCCGATCTGAGCAAGGCAGCGCGCGAGCAGCTCGTGCTGGACATGCTCGACGAGGTGAGCCTGTCAGACCGCCACGGCGTGGCCGGCGTGCTGCAGCGCTACCCGCATGAATTCAGCGGCGGCCAGCGCCAGCGCATCGCCATCGCGCGCGCCGTGGTGCTGCGGCCCGAGGTGCTGGTGCTGGACGAGCCGACCTCGGCGCTGGACGTGTCGGTGCAGCAGCAGGTGCTGCGCCTGCTGGCCGACCTGCAGGTGCGCTACGGCATGAGCTATGTCTTCATCAGCCACGACCTGGCCGTGGTGCGTGCGATGTCGCACCGGGTGATGGTGATGAAGAACGGCGACGTCGTCGAAGAAGGCGAGGCCGAGGCGCTGTTTGCAGCCCCGCAGCAGCCGTACACGCGCGAGTTGCTGGCGGCGGCGCACCTGGGCTGAGCCTGGGTTCTTGGACCCGCCGCGTCGGCCCATCGCGTGGCTGTCGACCGTCTTTGCAGCCCCGGCCCCCCCGGATCACGGGGCGGCGATCCTAACGTCTTGATTGACTGACGTTATCGGCGCTGGCCAGCAACTTGCACGGAGCTTGACGACCCCCTGTTTGAGGGTGAATCGTGGTTTCCGGCTTTCGCAACCGATGGGCTTGTCGTCAGTAGCGGCCCCTCACCTAGGAGTTCGTCATGAAGCGTCATCTTCTGTCCGCCATCGCCAGTGCGGCCGTGGTGCTGGCCACGTCGGCACAGGCCGGCCCCGTCATCATCGACGGCACCGATTCAGCGGACCATGGCAACAACAGCGGCGGCACCAACAACCTCGGCTGGGAATACATGCAGCGCGCGCTGACCAACCTGGGCAGCACCGTCAGCAACACCGTGGCCACGACCGTCACCGTGATCGGTACCGACTCGGGCAGCCAATCGCGCATTGCGATCGCGTCGGCCCTGGCACTGTCCGGCGTGTCGTCCTGGACCGTCAACTACGTCTCCGGCGCGGCCAACATCAACGCCTTCATGTCGACGCTGTCGACCACCACGACGGGCATCCTTTACCTGTCCACGGCCGGCCTGGTTGCCGGTGACAGGGACAGCACCGAACTCGCCGCCGTGAATGCCGCTGCGGCCCAGATCAACTCCTTCGTCGGCGGCTCGGGCAATGCGGCGCTGGGCGGCGCGCTGTTCGCGCAGGGTGAGACCGGCGCCGGGGAATTCGGCTGGCTGTCGACGCTGATCCCAGGCCTCGTGGCCACCGACGTGGGCGCCAGCGGCATTTCGACCGACATCACCCTCACGGCAGCCGGTGCCACGGCCTTTCCCGGCCTGACGAACGCCGATCTGTCAGGCGCCGACCCCTGGCACGGCTACTTCACCGGCAGTCTGGGCGGCCTGAGCATCCTGGGCACGGCGCTCGACGGCAACAACACGCGGGCGCTGATTCTCGGCGGCGGCGTTGGCACCAACTTGCAATGCGGCCTGCCCGGCCAGCCGCCATGCCGGACGCCGGAACCCGGCAGCTTGGTGCTCGTCGCCACGGCCGGCCTGGCTCTGCTGGGCCTGCGTCGCCGGCGCCAGAGCAAGTAGGCAGCACGCAGCTGCCAAGGCAAAGCCCTTCCTCGGAAGGGCTTTTCTGCTTCCGGGCGCCGCGACGCGGCCGGCCAGACTACTTCGTCAGGCCTTCGGCCTTCAAGGCCGCCTGCACCGCCGGCCGCGCCGCCACGCGGGTCATGTAGGCCGACAGGTTCTTCATCGGCGCGATGTCCACGCCCACGTGCTTGCCCCAGCCGGCCACGGTGAAGAGGTAGGCATCGGCCACCGTGAAGGTGTCGCCCATCAAGTAGGCCTTGCCTTCGAGCTGCGTGTCGACCCAGCCCAGGCGGTCGCTGAGCCTGGCGCGGGCCAGCACCTTGGCTTCTTCGGGCATCGCCGGGTTGAACACCGGCGAGAAGCCCTTGTGCAGCTCGCTGGTGATGAAGTTGAGCCACTCCATCAGGCGGTAGCGCTCCATGGTGCCAGCGGCGGGGGCGAGCTTGCTGGCCGGCGCCTGGTCGGCGATGTACTGCACGATGGCCGGGCCTTCGCTCAGGCGCTGGCCGTCGTTGAGCTCCAGCAACGGGACGCTGCCCTTGGGGTTGATCGTGTAGTAGTCGGTGCCATCGGCCAATTGGTGGGTCTTCAGGCCGGTCAGCACCAGGTCGAAGGGCAGGCCGGCTTCGCGCAGCACGATGTGGGGGCTGAGCGAGCAGGCGCCGGGGCTGTAGTAGAGCTTGGTCATGCGGTGTCTCCAGGTGGCACAAAAGGTTTGCGGACGATAGCGAAAGCCGGCACGGCTGCGTTGCGCCGTTTTCAAGGCTGCGTTCGCAGGCAGGGGACGGCCGTTGGGCCTGGTCGATACTTCACCACCTTCAGGAGTTGCCATGCCGCGCCCGATCCTCGACGAATCCCGCCTCCACCCGACCGTGCGCGAGCGCGTGTCGCAGCACTTCCAGGACACGCTCGGCGAGGTCCAGGCCGCCGTGGCAGCGCACCCGGTGGTGGTGGTGGGCATGCGCCAGAACCCCTACCCGCGCAAGGCGCGCAAAGCGCTTGAGGCTGCTGGCATCACTCATCACTACTTGGAGTACGGCAGCTACCTGAGTGACTGGCGCCGCCGCACGGCGTTGAAGATGTGGACCGGCTGGCCGACGATGCCGCTGGTCTTCGTCAAGGGCACGTTGGTGGGCGGCGCTGACGATCTGGTGCGCCTGATCGACAGCGGCGAGCTCAAGCGCCTGCTCGGCTGAGCGCTCTGCTGCAGCCGCCGGTCGCGTCGGGCCGCCGCGCAGGGCGAGCCGCCCGTGACTTGCCATTTGCCATTTGCCACTTGCCACTTGGCACTTGCCTGCGCTGCAGCAGAGTCGGGCGGCCACCGCCGCAGAATCGGCGTCATGATTGTCTTCATCCTCTCTGCCTTGGTGGCCTGTGCTGCCCTCTTTCCGTTGCCACTGAGGGCAGCCGAGGCTCGCCCCGGGCTGCAGCCTTGCCGCCTGCAGGGGGTCGAGCACGAAGCCTGGTGCGGCATCGTCAAGAGGCCGCTCGATCCTGGCCAGCCCGGCGCCGTGCAGATCGACGTCCACTACGC
>JANMVM010000420.1:0-20417 GCA_031392695.1 Rubrivivax sp. | reverse complement strand
GGACTCCAGGAAGGACCGGATGTCGATCGCCTCTTCGCGCATGCGGTGCGCCATGAGCCGGCGCCCGGCCTTCCAGGTGACCATGAGCGTGAACAGGCCAACGCCGATGAGCAGCGGGAACCAACCGCCCTCGAGCACCTTCACGGCATTCGCCGCGAAGAACACCACGTCGACCAGGAAGAACACGCCAGTGGCGGCCAGGCACAGCGGCAAGGGCAACTGCCAGGCGTAGCGGATGACGAAGAAGGTCATCACGGTGGTGATCGTCATGTCGATGGTCACCGCGATGCCGTAGGCCGAAGCCAGCGCGCTGCTGCTGCCGAAAAGCACCACCGCCAGCACGACGCAGGCGTAGAGCGCCCAATTGACGAAAGGTACGTAGATCTGCCCCGTCTCGCGCACGCTGGTGTGCAGCAGCCGCAGGCGCGGGATGTAGCCCAGTTGCACGGCCTGCTTGGTGACCGAGAACGCCGCCGTGATGAGGGCCTGCGAAGCGATCACGGTGGCCAGCGTGGCCAGCGCGATGAGCGGGAACAAGGCCCACTCGGGCGCCATCTCGTAGAACGGATTGGCCACCTTTTCCGGGTGCTGCAGGAGCATCGCGCCCTGGCCGAAGTAGTTCAGCACCAGCGCCGGCATGGCCACCGCAAACCAGGCCGCGCGGATCGGCCGCTTGCCGAAGTGCCCCAGGTCGGCGTACAGGGCCTCGGCCCCGGTGACGCACAGCACCACCGAGCCCAGCGCGACAAAGGCCACTGCCGGATGCGAGAGCATGAAACCCAGCGCGAGGTGCGGCGACATCGCCACCAGCACCTGGGGGTGGCGCGCGATGTGCACCAGGCCGAGCAGCGCCAGCACCACGAACCAGGCCAGCGTGATGGGCCCGAACAGCCGCCCGACGACGGCGGTGCCGAAGCGTTGCGCTGCAAACAGCGCCGTCAGCACCCCCAGCGTCACGGGCACCACGTAGTGCTCCAGGGCCGGCGCTGCCACCTTGAGTCCCTCCACCGCCGACAGCACGCTGATGGCCGGCGTGATGACACCGTCGCCAAAGAAGATCGCGGTGCCGAAAATGCCAAGCAGCAGCAGTCGTGAGCGCAGCACCGGCCGGTCTTTCACCGCTTGCGAGGCCAGGGCCAGCATGGCGATGAGGCCGCCTTCGCCGTTGTTGTCGGCGCGCAGGATGAGCGTCACGTACTTCAGCGACACCACCACCGTGAGCGTCCAGAAGACCATCGACAGGATGCCCAGGATGTTGTCCGGCGTCAGCGGCACGCGCCCGTGGGCGAAGACTTCCTTGAGCGCGTACAGCGGGCTGGTGCCGATGTCGCCATAGACCACGCCGATGGCGCCGAGCGTGAGGCCCGCGAGCGCACCAGGGGTGGGGGGGCGTTTGTCGGTGCGCATCGTGGTCCGCGATTGTGCGCCCAAGCCAGAGCGCACATGGTGCGCTGCAGCATCGATGCAGGGCGGTGTGTGGTGTCCTGCGCACACGACATCAACGCGGCCGGGCATCGGCCCTGGTTCGGCCCAGTCGTGGCCTCAGCCGAAGTTTTCGGCCTTGGGGTCGGTGGCTTCGAGTTCGTAGGCCACGGCCAGCATCGCCACGCGGCCGATCACGCCGTACATGTAGAAGCGGTTGGGTGCGCTGGCACCGGGTTTGACGCCCGGACGCGGCAACTGGCTGCTTTCGGCGAATGCCAGCGGCACGTAGCTGGAGCCCGGGCCGCCCAGGTTCTCGTCGGTGCCGCGGTCGGCATGCACGCGGTAGAAGCCACCCACCACGTAGCGGTCGATCATGCAAACCACCGGTTCGGCCACCGCGCTGTGGATGCGCTCGTAGCTGGGCACGCCTTCCTGGATGATGACTTCGGTGATGCCCTGGCCGTCCTTGGCCAGACCCATGCGCTGGCGCAGCAGCGGCACGTTGTCCAGCTCCTTGGGGTCGCGCACCGTCATCACGCCGTGACCGCGGTTGCCGTGGTCGTCCTTGACGACGACAAAGGGCCGTTCGTTGATGCCGTATTCCTTGTACTTGCGCCGCACCTTGGTCAGCGCGGCGTCGACGTTGGTCTTGATGCACTCCAGGCCCTCGGCGGCATCGAAGTCGACCTCTCCGCACTGGCTGTGCAGCGGGTTGATCAGCCAGGGGTCCATGCCCAGCAGCTTGCCGAACTTCTTGGCCACCTCTTCGTAACTCTGGAAGTGCCGGCTCTTGCGCCGCACCGTCCAGCCGGCGTGCAGCGGCGGCAGCAGGTACTGCTCGTGCAGGTTGTGCAGCGCGCGCGGAATGCCCTGCGCCAGATCGTTGTTGAGCAAGATGGTGCAGGGGTCGAAGTCCTTCAGCCCGAGGCGGCCGCGCGTTCGCAGCAGCGGCTCCACGGTGAGTTCGCCGCCGTCGGGCAGCGGCAGGGTCCTGGGCCCGGTGACCGTGTCGTCGGCCGAACCCAGGCGCACGTTCAGGCCGGCCTGGGTGAAGATCTGCACCAAGCGCTGCAGGCTCGTGAGGTAGAACGGATCGTCGGTGTGGTTGTCCGGAACGAGCAGCAGGTTGCGCGCCTCGGGGCAGATCTTCTCGATCGCGGCCATCGCCGCCTGCACCGCCAGCGGCAGCATCTCGGTCGTGAGGTGGTTGAAGCTGCCGGGGAACAGGTCGGTGGAGACCGGCGCCAGCTTGAAGCCGGCGTTGCGCAGGTCCACCGAGGTGTAGAACGGCGGCGTGTGCTCCATCCATTCGAGGCGAAACCAGCGCTCGATGGCGGGCATGGACTCGAGGATGCGCTGCTCGAGCTCGTTGATGGGGCCGGTCAGGGCGGTGGTGAGGTGCGGGACCATGCGGTGCCTCTTGAACTGCGTGAATGCCGATGTCGATGGGCCTCGCCGGGCCGCGGCCTGGGCCTTGGAGCGGGCAAACCCTGGCGGCCAATGCTACGCGGCCTCAGGGTGTGAGAGTTTTTCGGGCGTGCCCGAGCAGCGCGCCGGAAGGTGTCTGATCTAGGGCCAAAGCGCAGCCATAGCCCGGGCTATGGCGAGCATTTGCTTGCGACGAACAGCCGGCTTCTGGCGTGATGAGCGGGCATGTTCCAAAGACTCTCACGCTCTCACGCTCTCAGGCCCAGCCCAAGCGACGAACAACAGCACCCGCAATGACCAAGCCGCTGAAAGCAAGAAGGCTGCCCAAAGGCAGCCTTCCAAATTGGCGTCGCGGCAAGATGAGCTGCAGGCCGCAGGCCTGTCAGCTCGATCGAGCCGGGATATTCCCGCTGCCCGGGCCGCAGGCCCGGGAGGTCGGAAATATCACTTGTTGTACGCCGTTTCGCCGTGCGAGCTGATGTCCAGACCTTCGCGCTCTTCGTCTTCAGCAACGCGCAGGCCGATCGTCAGGTCGACGATCTTGTAGGCGAGGAACGACACCACGCCCGACCAGATCACGGTCAGCCCGACCGCCTTGCACTGGATGATGAACTGCGCCAACGTGCCGTCGGGGTTGGTGCCGGTGGCGCCGGTGACCCAGTCGGTGACGATGCCCGGCCCGCCCAGCGCCTGCGAGTTGAAGATGCCGGTCAGCAGCGCACCGACGATGCCGCCCACGCCGTGCACGCCGAACACGTCCAACGAGTCGTCGGCACCGAGCATCTTCTTCAACCAGGTCACGCCCCACAGGCAGGCCAAGCCGGCCGCGCCGCCCACCACCAGCGCGCCCATGATGCCGACGTTGCCGGCCGCCGGCGTGATGGCCACCAGGCCGGCCACGGCGCCCGAAGCCGCACCCAGCATCGAGGCCTTGCCCTTGATCAGGGCCTCTCCGGCGCACCAGGCCAGCACCGCCATCGCGGTGGCCGAGAAGGTGTTGAGGAACGCCAGCGCGGCGCTGCCACCGGCTTCGAGCGCCGAGCCGGCGTTGAAGCCGAACCAGCCCACCCACAGCAGCGCGGCACCGACCATGGTCAGCGGCAGGCTGTGCGGGGCCATCGCTTCCTTGCCGTAGCCGACACGCTTGCCGATCATGTACGCGCCCACCAGGCCCGCCACGGCGGCATTGATATGCACCACCGTGCCGCCGGCGAAGTCCAGCGCGCCCCACTGCCAGATCAAGCCGGCGGTGGCGTTGACCTTGTCGACCACTTCCTTGCTGGTGTAGGCGTCGGGACCCGCCCAGTACCAGACCATGTGCGCGATCGGCGCGTAGCTGAACGTGAACCACAGCACCATGAACAGCAGCACGGCGCTGAACTTCATGCGTTCGGCAAACGCGCCCACGATCAGGCAGCAGGTGATGGCCGCGAAGGTGGCCTGGAAGACCACGAACACGATCTCGGGCAGCACCACGCCCTTGCTGAAGGTGCCCACGTTGGCCCAGTCGTTGCCCGTCGCGTTGGGCGTGAACACGCCCTTGAGGAAGACGCGGTCCAGGCCGCCGATGAACGAGTTGCCCTCGGTGAAGGCCAGGCTGTAGCCGTAGACGAACCACAGCACGCTGATGAGGCAGAACACGACGAAGACCTGCATCAGCACCGACAGCATGTTCTTGCTGCGCACCAGGCCGCCGTAGAACAGCGCCAGGCCGGGGATGGCCATCATGATCACGAGCAGGGTCGACAAGAGCATCCAGCTCACGTCGCCCTTGTTGGGCACCGGCGCTGACGCCGCCGCTGCGACCGGGGCCGCTGCCGCAGGCGCCGAAGCCGGCGCAGCAGCGGCCGGGGCCGAAGCCTCGGCCGCCGGGGCCGATGCGGTCGCCGCCGGCTGCGCCAGCGCCGTGCCGCTCAGGCTCAAGGCCGACAGGCCTATGGCCACCGTGGTGGCGAGAATGGTGAGTAGTTTCTTCATGGGGTGTCTTTCGGGTGCGGCGCGGCTTTACAGCGCGTCCTTGCCGGTCTCGCCGGTGCGAATGCGCACCACCTGTTCGAGCGTGGTGACGAAGATCTTGCCGTCGCCGATCTTGCCGGTGCGGGCCGAGCTTTCGATGGCTTCGATGACGCGCTCGACGATGCTGTCGTCCACCGCCGCCTCGAGCTTCACCTTGGGCAGGAAGTCGACCACGTACTCGGCACCGCGGTACAGCTCGGTGTGCCCCTTCTGGCGCCCGAAGCCCTTGACTTCGGTCACCGTGATGCCCTGCACGCCGATGCCGCTCAAGGCTTCCCTGACTTCATCAAGCTTGAAGGGCTTGACGATGGCTGTCACCATCTTCATGGTTGTTGTCTCCTAGGTGGTCAGAAGTTGTATTTGATGCCGGCGACGATGCCGGCCTTGCCGAGAAACTTGCTGCTGTTGGCAGCGCTGCCGGGGACGTAGAAGGTCTTGTTGGCGTCGGTGCCGACGATGGCGATGCTCGGCACCAGGCCGCTGAAGTCCTTGCTCAGGGTCAGCGAGTAGTCGGTGTAGGTGGCGCCGACGATGTGGACGACCTTCTGGTGGCCCAGGTGCGGGCTGAGGGTCACGCCGCCGCCGACGTCGTAGTTGGCACTGAGGTCGACGTAGTAGCTGCCCTTGCTGTCCTGGCGCGCACCGAAGTCGTAGTTGCCGAACAGGTTGGTCAGGGCGTAGGACACCTTCAGCGTGGCCACGCCAAAGGTCAGGGCGCCGTAGACCTCGGTGGTGTTGGGGTCCTTGTAGGTGGCATTCCAGCCTGCGGTCTTCGCGCTCGGGTAGACGTACTGCAGCAGGCCGACGTCGTAGCTGAGCGAATCCTTGACGATGTCGCCCTTGTAGCCGCCGTAGAGGTCGAGCTCGACCTGCGCGTCGCCCTTGGCGTCCTTGACCCACTTGATGGTCGAGGCCCACGCACCGAGGTAGAGGCCGCCGGCCGCGAAGTCGACGCCGCCTTGCAGCGCCGGCTTGAAGCGCGTCTGCGAGATGCCGCGGTAACGGTACTCGCTGAAAGCGCCCACGTTGTAGACGAGGTCGGCGTGGGACACGGCGGGCAGTGCGGTCAAGGCGACCAGACTGACAAGACCGAGGACGTTGGTTCGCATGGGCACGGGCTCCTGGAGTAAAGGTTCAAAGGCTTCGACCCGGGTTTGCAGGTTCTGTGCCAAAGCACGAACGACAGGCCCGGCTGCACGGTCATGCACGTTGAGGGCATTTGCGGCACTGCAACAGACACCAAACAGCACCAAATTGGTGATAACGAGGATGGTGCCCAAGCTTGGTGCGAATCCGCTGCGGCGCAGCACCGGCACAATCGGCAGCAGGAGGTAGCCCAGACCATGTCGCTGTCGGTGGTGATGAGCCGTGCGCTCGATGGCCTGGACGCGCCCGAGGTCCACGTCGAGGTGCAACTGGCCAACGGTCTGCCCAGCTTCACGCTCGTGGGCCTGGCCGACACCGAGGTCAAGGAGTCGCGCGAGCGCGTGCGCGCCGCGTTGCAGCAAAGTGGCTTTGCCTTCCCGCACAACAAGCGCATCACCGTCAACCTGGCGCCGGCGGAATTGCCCAAGGAGAGCGGCCGCTTCGACTTGCCCATCGCGCTGGGCATCCTGGCCGCGGCCGGACAGCTCGACGCCACGCGGCTGGCGGCTTGCGAGTTTGCCGGCGAGCTGTCGCTGGCCGGCGAGTTGCGCCCGGTGCGCGGCGCGCTGGCACTGGCGCTGGCGCTGCGCCGCGGCGGCGCCACCCGCACGCTGGTGCTGCCCACCGACAGTGCCCGTGCTGCAGCCCAGGTCGGCGCGCTCGATGTGCGAGCGGCGCAAACGCTGGCCGAGGTGGTGGCCGCGCTGCAACCGGGCGATGCGGTCGCGCCGCTGCCAAAGGCCCAGCCGCTGCCGCGCCAGACCGCGCCCAGCGGGCCCGACCTGCGCGACGTCAAGGGCCAGGCCGCTGCCAAGCGGGCGCTGGAAATCGCCGCTGCAGGTGGCCACAGCCTGTTGCTGATCGGCCCGCCGGGCACCGGCAAGTCGATGCTGGCGCAGCGCCTGCCGGGCCTGCTGCCGCCGCTGGACGAAGAAGAAGCGCTGGCCAGCGCAGCCCTGCTCGGCCTGGGCCAGGCCGCCGCCGACCGCGTGCCATTCGGCTGCCGGCCAGTGCGCGCGCCGCACCACACGGCCAGCGCGGTGGCCTTGGTGGGCGGAGGCTCGCCGCCGCGGCCGGGCGAGATCTCACTCGCCCATGGTGGCGTGCTGTTCCTGGACGAGACACCCGAATTTCCGCGCGCGGCGCTCGAAGCGCTGCGCGAGCCGATGGAGACCGGCCGCATCACGATCAGCCGCGCCGCGCGCCAGGCTACTTTCCCGGCGCGCTTCCAGCTGGTGGCGGCGATGAACCCCTGCCCTTGTGGCTGGCTGGGCGCACCGGCCGGCCTGGGCAAGTCCTGCCGCTGCACGCCCGAGGCGGTGGCGCGCTACCAGGGCAAGCTGTCGGGGCCGCTGCTGGACCGCATCGACCTGCAGGTCGAAGTGCTGGCTGCTTCCGCGACCCAGATCCTGGCACTGCCCGACGGCGACAGCAGCGCCGTCGTCGCGGCGCGAGTGGCTGCCGCACGCCAGCGCCAGCTGCAGCGCCAGGGCATGGCCAATGCGCTGCTGGAGGCGGGCCTCATCGACGAGGTCTGCCGGCTCGACGACGCGGCTGCGCGCTTCCTGCGCGGCGCAGCCGAACGCCTGGTCTGGTCGGGCCGCCGCCTGCACCGCTGCATGAAGGTGGCGCGCACGGTGGCCGACCTGGCCGGCAGCGACAAGGTCCTGCCCGCCCATGCCGCCGAGGCGTTGCAGTTGCAGCGGGTGCTGGCGGGCTGAAGCGCTCAGAGGCGGTGGAAGCATGAACCACTGCCTCAGATCGCCAGAGGGTCGACGTCGACCGCCCAGCGCAGCAGCCCCTTGTGCTGGGCGCGCAGCGCATGCAGCCCTGGCAACCAGTCGGCCAGCATGCGCTGCAGCACGGCACGCGAGGGCGACTCCACCAGCATCTGCATGCGCTCCACGTCGGCGACCCTGGACACGTGGGGCGGCACCGGGCGATAAGCCGTGACGCCGTCGTAGGCCTGCGCCAGCGCCGAGGCATCCTGCAGGAAGGCCGTTGCCACCGCGGCCGTGCGCGCGTCGGCGCGCACCAGCGCCAGGGCCGCGAAAGGCGGCAGACCGGCGGCGCGGCGCTCGGCGAGCTGCGCGGTGGCGAAGGCCTCGTAGTCGTGGGCGCGCAGCGCGGCGTAGATCGGGTGACGGGCGTTCCAGGTCTGGACCCACATCTCGCTGCGCTCGGCCTGCGCCGCATCGCGCCCGGCGCGACCCGCGGCCTGCATGAGCAGCGCAAACAACCGCTCCGGCGCGCGGAAGTCGCTGCTGAACAGCGCGCTGTCGGGGTTGACCGCCGCCACCAGCGTGACACGGCGGAAGTCGTGCCCCTTGGCCACCATCTGCGTGCCCACCAGCACGTCGACCTCGCCGGCGTGCACGGCGGCGAGCTGCTGCTCGAGCGTGCCGACGCCGCGCGTGGTGTCGGCATCGATGCGGCCGACGCGGGCTTCGGGCAGCAGCGCGGACAGCTGCTCCTGCAGCTTCTCGGTGCCGCGGCCGATGGGCGAGATGTCGAGGTTGCCGCAATCCGGGCAGGCGCGCGGCACGCGCTCGCTCAGGCCGCAGTGATGGCAGCGCAGCGTGCGATCGGACTTGTGGAACACGCGCCAGGCGCTGCAGTGCGGGCAGCCGCTCTTCCAGCCACAGGCACCGCACTGCAGCACCGGCGCATAGCCGCGGCGGTTGAGCAGCAGCAGGCTCTGCTCGCCGCGCGCCATGCGCTCGCGCACGGCGGCCAGCAGCGGCTCGGCGAGCACGCGCTCGGCACCCTCGAGTCGGGGCAGCAGCGACATGTCCAGCAGCCGCAAGCGCGGCATGGCGCCGCCGCCGATGCGCTGGGCCAGTGGCACCAGGAGGTAGCGCTTTTCTTGCGCGCGCTGCCAGGTTTCGAGCGACGGCGTGGCCGAGCCCAGCACCACCGGCACCTGCCGCTGACGCGCGCGCCAGACCGCCAGGTCGCGCGCCGAGTAGCGCGCGCCTTCCTGCTGCTTGAACGACGTGTCGTGCTCTTCGTCGACCACGATCAGGCCCAGCCGCGGCATCGGCGCAAACACGGCCAGGCGCGTGCCCAGCACCAGGTCGGCCAGCCCCAGGTGGGCGAGCAACCAGTGGCGCAGCCGCTGGGCTGGTGTCAGGCCACTGTGCAGGCTGACCAGCAGCCGGCCGGGGAAACGCGCGGCAAAGCGGGCTTCGAGCTGCGGCGTGAGATTGATCTCGGGCACCAGCACGAGCGCCTGGCAGCCGCGCCGCAGCGCGGCATCGGCGGCGTGCAGGTAGACCTCGGTCTTGCCGCTGCCGGTCACGCCGTGGAGCAGCACGGGTCGGTCGGTTTGCGCGATGGCGGCCAGCGCCGATTGCTGTTCGGTGTTGAGCTGGGGTGCCAGCGAAGCCGCGCCCGCGGTGGCGCCGGCAGCCGCCGGGGCGCGCGCCTTGGCGACGCGGCGCGCCAGGCGCAGGTTGTCGATCCTGCGCAGCTCCGGCGGCAGCACCGCCATCGCCAGCTCGCCGACGCTGCGCTGGTAATACGCGGCGGCAAAGTCGATCAGCGCACGCCAGTCCGCCGGCAGCGGCGGCAACGCGTCGAGCACCGCAGCCACGGCTCGCAATTCGACTGCGGTGGGGTCGGCGCCCAGGGCGGGGTCCCACACCAGTGCCGGCACCTCGCGGCGGCCCAGCGGTACCCGCAGCAGCGTGCCCGGCGCAAGTGGCTGCTCACTGGTGTAGCTGAGCAGGGATCCGACCCCGGCGTGGCGGGGCGCGTCCACGGCCACCGACACCGTCAATGGCATCGTCCGACCCGCCCCGAGACCGCACCCCAGAGCAGCGCAGGTTTCACCTCAACAAAGTGCGCCAAGTCCATGATCGAAAAGGAATTTCCGGGTTACCCACTCAAACTGTGGATAACATTGTGGGAAACCTGCGCCCAGTGGCGCCAAGTGCTTGATTTTGTGGGTATCCATCGCCGCTGCCCGTTTTGGTGGCATTCCGCAAACACCAACAAAATCAAATACTTAACACGAACAGCGGTGATTTGCAGCAGATTCTTGCCGGCGTTGAACCCAGGTTGCGCCGCAGCACGTTTGTTGGGGATAAGTCAAGGCCCGGGCATCCGATCCAAGATCTTTTTTCACGAGCCTCCGACAGCCTGTCGGAGGTGCTCGCAATAGTGAAGAGCGGGCGCTCACCAGCGGTGCAGCGGTGCTGGGTTCGAGATGCTTCGATCCCGTACTTAGGCCTGGCGCTGCACCAGCATCAAAGTGCGGCACGTTGCCGACGCGAATGAGCATGTACCGCCTCGACGAGCGCCGTCACGTGCTCGGGCGGCGTGTACTGGCTGATGCCGTGGCCGAGGTTGAAGATGTGCCCGTCCCAGCCGCCGTCGGCGCGTTGCGGCCGGCCGAAGGCGTCGAGCACGGCCACCGCCTCGCGGGCCACGACTTCGGGGGGCGCGAACAGCACGTTCGGGTCCAGGTTGCCTTGCAGGGCAACGCGACTGGCCAGGCGGGCCCGGGCCTGCGCGAGGTTGACGGTCCAGTCCAGGCCCACGACATCGGCGCCGCAGGCAGCGATCTCGTCCAGCCAGGGGCCACCGCCCTTGGTGAAGGCGATCACGGGGATGCGCTGGCCGTCCTTTTCGCGCCGCAGGCCCTGCACGACACGGCGCGTGTAGTCGAGACTGAAGCGCTGGAAAGCGCCGTCGGCGAGCACCCCGCCCCAGCTGTCGAAGATCATCACGGCCTGCGCGCCGGCGTCGATCTGGGCATTCAGGTACGCGATCACGGACTGCGCGTTGACGTCCAGGATGCGGTGCATCAGGTCGGGTCGGCTGTAGAGCAAGGTCTTGACGAGCCGGTAATCATCGGAGCCGGCGCCTTCGACCATGTAGCAGGCCAGCGTCCAGGGGCTGCCCGAAAAGCCGATCAGCGGCACGCGCCCGTTGAGCGCCCGACGGATGCTGGTGACGGCGTCGAATACGTAGCGCAGCCGATCCAGATCGGGCACCTGCAGCGCGGCCACGGCGGCTTCGTCGCGCACCGGATGCGCAAAGCGCGGGCCCTCCCCGGCGCCGAAGCTCAGGCCCAGGCCCATCGCGTCCGGCACGGTGAGGATGTCGGAGAACAGGATCGCCGCGTCCAGCGGGTAGCGCTCCAGCGGCTGCAGCGTGACCTCAGTGGCGAACTGGACGCTGGTGGCCAGAGCCATGAAGCTGTTACCGGCCTTCAGCCGCGTGGCCTTGTACTCGGGCAGGTAGCGGCCGGCCTGGCGCATCAGCCACAGCGGCGTGTGGGCGGTGCTCTGGCGCAGGCAGGCGCGCAAAAAGGTGTCGTTCTGGAGGGTAGGCCACATGACGGCTGATTATGGTGGCGCTGCGGCGGCCGCATCCTGGGTGCCGGCGGCTTGCAGCCCGTCGGCGGGGTGGGCCAGCGGTCTTGAAGCGCGCGCGTCATCCCCCATCTGATGGGCCGCGGGTAGGATGCGCCCGCCACCCTGGAGGAGACCTCGATGACCCTGGCAAGCACTTTCACCCGCTGGACCGGCCGCGCGGCCGTGTTGCTGGCGGCAGCCACGTTGGCCGGTTGCGGCTACAACGACTTCCAGCGCCTGGACGAACAGGTCAAGGCCAGCTGGGCCGAGGTGCTCAACCAGTACCAGCGCCGCAGTGACCTGATTCCCAACATCGTCGCCACCGTCAAGGGCGAGGCCAATTTCGAACAGGAAACGCTGACCAAGGTCGTGGAAGCGCGCGCCAAGGCCACCAGCATCCAGGCCACGCCGGAACTGGTCAACAACCCGGCCGCGTTCCAGAAGTTCCAGGCCGCGCAGGGTGAACTCTCGGGCGCCTTGAGCCGCCTGCTGGTGGTGACCGAGAACTACCCCAACCTGAAAGCCAACCAGGGCTTCCAGGATCTGCGCGTGCAGCTCGAAGGCACCGAAAACCGCATCACCGTGGCGCGCAATCGCTACATCAAGACGGTGCAGGACTACAACGTGCTGGCGCGCAGCTTCCCCAACAACCTGACGGCGATGGTCTTCGGCTACCAGGTCAAGCCCAACTTCACGGTCGCCAACGAAGCGACGATCTCGACGCCGCCCGCGGTGAGCTTCGACAAGCCCGCGGCACCCGCTGCTGCCGCTTCGAAGTAGGCATTGAACGCGTTGCGTCGTCTGGCGCTCGCAGCCTTGCTGTTGTGGGCCGTGCTGGCCCACGCGCAGGACGTGCTGCCGGTGCCGGCGCTCAGCGGCCGCGTGATCGATCAGACCGGCACGCTCAGCGCCGAGCAGCGCGGCGCACTCGATGCCAAGCTGGCCGCTTTCGAGGCCCGCTCGGGCCCGCAGATCGTGCTGCTGCTGGTGCCGGCCACCGCGCCAGAAGACATCGCCAGCTATGCGCAGCGGGTGGCCGATGCCTGGAAGATCGGCCGCCGCGATGTCGGCGACGGCGTGCTGCTGGTGGTTGCCAAGGGCGACCGCAAGGTGCGCATCGAAGTCGCCAAGGCGCTTGAAGGTGCAATCCCCGACCTGGCGGCACGGCAGATCATCGACAGCGCCTTGCGCCCGGCCTTCCGCGCCGATGACTACGCCGGCGGCCTCAACGCCGCCGTCGACGGCCTGATGCTGCGCATCCAGGGCGAAGGCCTGGCCACGCCCACGACGCGCAGCGGCGCCAAGGACGGCCTGCAGCTGCAGGAGCTGGGCATGTTCTTCTTCGTCGCGGTGCCGATCATCGGCGCCTTGCTCACGGGCCTGTTCGGGCGCAAGTTCGGCTCTGTGCTGACGGCGGGTGCGGCCGGCGGTGCCGGCTGGTGGTTCACCGCCAGCACGCTGATGGCCGTAGGCGCCGGCCTGGGCGCGCTGGTGCTGGTGGGCATCCTGGGCATCGGCTCGGCGCTGCGCCGCGCCGCGACGAGCGGGCGCAGCCTGCCGCACATCGGCGGCTGGGGCGGAGGGGGCGGCTTCGGCGGCGGTGGCTTCGGTAGCGGCGGCGCAGGCGGCGGCGCGGGCGGTGGCGGCGGCTTTTCTTCCGGCGGTGGCGGCGACTTCGGCGGCGGTGGCGCTTCGGGGGGCTGGTGATGAAGCGCATCGTACGCATCCTCAAACACCGCTGGCTCGACGAGACCGACACCGCGCGCGCCCTGAGCGTGGATGCGCTGGCGCGCCTGGAAGCGCGCGTCGCCGCCAGCGAGCGCCGGCACAACGGCGAGATTCGACTGTGCGTCGAAGCCGGCCTGCCGCTGTCCTACCTGTGGCGCGGTGCCACGGCGCGCCAGCGCGCGGTGACGGTGTTCGGCAAGCTGCGGGTCTGGGACACCGAGCACAACAACGGCGTCCTCATCTACCTGCTGCTGGCCGAGCACGCGATCGAGATCGTGGCCGACCGCGGCCTCACGCGTCTGGAGCCCCAGGCCAGCTGGGACAGCCTCGTCAGCGGCATGCGCGAGTCCTTCCGCAGCGGGCAGTTCGAGGCCGGCCTGGCGCAGGCCATCGACGCCGTGGACCGGCTTGTGCACCGGCATTTCGCGCTCGCCGAAGGCCAGGACAACCCCAACGAACTGCCCGACCGCATCGACCTGCGCTGAGCAGTCTCAGGCCCTGGCGATCGTGAGCGAGAACCGGTTGTGGCCTTCGCGCCGCTCGTAGCTCATGCGGCTGGCGGTGTTGCGGATCATCAGCAGGCCGAGGCCGCCGACCTGGGCGTCGTCGAGCGAGTCGGGCAGCAGCTGGACGTCGACCTCGAGCGGATCGAAGGCCTGCGCGTCGTCGACGATCAGCACCTGCACCTCGTCGAGGTCGATCTGCAGGTCGATGTCGATCGAGTGCATGGCCTTGTCGAGGTAGCCGTAGCGCAGGGTGTTGGTGATGGCTTCTTCGAGCACCAGTTCGACCGCCGCCAGCGCGTGTTCGTCGACGGCGTTGTTCTCCAGGAACTGGCGCGCCTGCAGGCGCGCAATCTCAAGCCCGCCGATGTCGGCCGTCATGGGGATCAGCAGCGACGGCGAGGCGAGCATCGCGGCGTGTCGTGCGGCTGTCACCCGGCCAGCCGCGCCTGGGCCGCAGCGCGGTCGGGCAGGATCGGGATGATCTGGTCCAACGCCACCATCAGCAGCGTCGACTGCACCAGCGGTTGGGCGCCAAAGAGCACCAGCATGCGTCCGCGGGCGCGTTGCGCGCGGGCCGCGGCAATGATCATGCGCACCCCCATCGACGACAAGAAGCTCACCGCGCCGAGGTCGACCGCGGCGTCGCGGTCAGCGGCGGCCACGGCGGCGGCAAATCGCGACTCGACGTGATCCACGCCCACGGTGTCCAGGCGGCCCTGCAGCGCCACGCACAGCGCACCACCGTCGAGTTCACCCACGCTCAAGTCCATCGTTTCACCTTCTTCGCCGTGGCGGCCAGCCCGCAGCGGGCGCTACAGGATCCGGGCCACCAGCAATGAAAAATCATCGTCCAGCGGCCCTGGACGCGCAAGCGCCTGCACCACCCGGAACAGGTGCTCCGGCTCGGAAATAGTCACATCATGGGGCAGACCGAGCAGTTCCAGGAATTCCGGCAGACCCCAGTTGCGCCCGTCGCGGGTGACGATCTCGAAAACGCCGTCGCTGAAAAGGTAGAGCTTTTGCCCGCGCGCCAGCGTCGTGCTGCCGGCATCGAAGGGCACGTCGGGCATGGCACCGATGACGAGGTTGCGTGTCTGCAGTGGCTGCAGCGCCGCGCCGCCGGCCGACCACAGGTAGGCCGGGTGGTGGCCGGCGGACGCGTAGTCCAGGCGCAGGCTGCGCAGGTCGAGCACGCCGTACCAGATGGTGAAGAACATGCCGGCGTGGCTGTCCATCGGGTAGACCGCGTTCAGGCGCGTGAGCACCTGGGCGGGGTCGGCGAAATCGGTCTCGGACAGGGTCTGCTGGCGCAGCGTGTTGAGCACCGCCACGCCGTGCATGGCCGCGCCCACACCGTGGCCCGAGACGTCGACGAGATAGAGCACGAGGTGATGCTCGTCCAGCGTGTGGTAGCCGAAGCCGTCGCCGCCGACGCGGGCCGAGGGCTGGAAGCTCCAGTCCACCTGCACCGGCCCGTGGCGCAGCGGCTGCGGCAACAACGACTGCACGTAGTGGCTGGCGCGCGACAGGTCGCGGTCGAGCTCCTGGCTCTGCGCCAGCTCGGCCTCGTCGCGGAACTCGTGCTTGAGGATCTGCCGGCCGACTTGCATCACGGCGCCGTGCGGCACCGGCTCGTTGACGAAGACACGCCGGCCATCGACGAAGGTGCCGTTGGTGGAACCGCGGTCGCTCAGCGTGAGCTCGTCGCCGTGCAGTAGCACTTCACAGTGCACGCCCGAGATCTCGGAGTCACGCAGCACCAGTTCGCAGGGCGCACGGCGGCCGATGCGCACCGGCACCTGAGGCACGAGGCGCAGGCGCTGCACGGCGCCGGTGTCGTCGGTGTAGACGAGGTAGTGCACCCAGCCCAGGCGCGGCTGCGGCAGCGTCACGCGCGCCCGCGTGGTGCGGATCATCGTGCGCTCGCCGTCGCCCTCTTCGGCAGCGGCGAACTGCGTCGACCGGTCTTCGGCGGTGCTCAAGCGCTCACGCTGGCGTGCTGCAGGCGGTGGTCGAGCCCGACCAATCCGCGAGCGCGCCGCCCAGGATGACGCCGCGACGCACCGCGGTCATCTCGGCCACGATCGACATCGCGATCTCCGGCGGCGTGAGCCCGCCCAGGTTCAGCCCCACCGGTCCGCGCAGCGCCTGCACCTCTGCCGGGCTGACATCGAAGTCGAGCAGGCGTTGGCGCCGCGTGTCGTTGTTGCGGCGCGAGCCCAGCGCGCCGACATAGAAGGCCGGCGTCTTCAGCGCCTCCATCAGCGCCAGGTCGTCGAGCTTGGGATCGTGCGTGACGGCCACCACGGCGCTGTGGGCGTCGAGGTTCATGGCCAGCACCAGGTCGTCGGGCATCTGGCGCGACAGCGTCACGCCTTCGACCTGCTCCCAGCCCTCGTGGTATTCCTCGCGCGGGTCGCACACCGTGACGCGGTAGTCCAGCATCACGGCCAGGGTCGCCAGGTAGCGACTGAGCTGCCCGCCGCCGATGATCAGCAGGCGCAGCCGCGGGCCGTGCACGGTCTCGAGCGCGCTGCCGTCGAAGCGCACCAGGTCGCCGCCTTGCGACGGCGCCAGCGACACCAGGCCGCTGGCCATGTCCAGGCGCCGGCGCACGACGCGGTGCTGCTCGATGGCCGCCAGCAGTTCGCGCAACTGGCTCTGCGCCCCCAACGGCTCCAGCACGATCTGCACCGACCCGCCACAGGGCAGGCCGAAGCGCTGCGCCTCTTCGGCACTGGCGCCGTAGATCGTGCTTTGCGGCAGCCGCGGCGCGAGTTCGCCGCGCTTGACGCGGTCGATGAGATCGTCTTCGATGCAGCCGCCCGACAGCGAGCCGGCGACCTGGCCGTCGTCGCGGATGATCATCAGGCTGCCCGGCGGCCGCGGGCTGCTGCCCCAGGTGCGCACGACCGTGCCCAGGACGACGCGGTGGCCGCGGTTCATCCAGTCCATGGCGGTGCGAACGACTTCGACATCCATGCTGTTCATGGTGGAGACCTTGCTGACAGTTTCAGGCGGGGAGCATGCCACAGGCGAGGGCGCGGCGGGCGCTGCTGGCCTCACACGGCGCAGTAACGCTCCTGGATCTCGCGGTCGGCCAGCAGGTCCTCGGCCCGCCCCTGGTGGACGATGGCGCCCTGGTCGAGGATGTAGGCGCGGTCCGAGATCGACAGCGCGCGCTCGACGTTCTGCTCGACGAGCAGGATCGTCGTGCCTTGCTGCTGAAGGCGCTTGAAGAGCTCGAACATCTCGTGTACCAGCAGCGGCATGATGCCTTCGGACGGTTCATCGAGCAGGATCATGCGCGGCGCCGACATCAGGGCCCGTGCAATGGCCAGCATCTGCTGCTCGCCGCCCGACAGCGAGGTGCCTTCCTGCGTCATGCGCTCGGCCAGGCGCGGAAAGGTCAGCGCGATGGTGGCGATGCGCTCGCGCTCGTGCCGGCGATCGGCGCCGGCGATGAGGCCCAGGCGCAGGTTCTCGTGCACCGTCAGCCCCGGCACGATGCGCCGGTCCTCGGGCACGTAGGCCAGGCCGCCGTGGTAACGCGTGTGCGCCGGCCGGGCCAGGATCTCGTGGCCGTCGAAGCGCACCGAACCCGCGCGCTTGGTCATCAGGCCCATGATCGCGCGCAGCGTGCTCGTCTTGCCGGCGCCGTTGCGGCCCATGAGCGTGACGATCTCGCCGCGGCGGACCTCGAAGCTCAGGCCCTGCACGACGTGGCTGCGGTCGTACCAGGCATCGAGACCTTGAACTTGCAGCATCTCAGTGGTCCCTGGCGCAGCGCGCCGCCCTTAATCCACCGAGCGCATAGGTTAGACCCAGATCCCCGCAGCGGAACCGGCTTCGCCGGGCCGCTGGCGGACGGCCCCCTCGGGGGGTAGCGAGCGCAAGCGAGCTTGGGGGCACCATCTCAACCCTGCCCCAGATAGACGCGGCGCACCTCGTCGTTGGCCTTGATCTCGTCGGGCGTGCCTTCGGCCAGGAACTCGCCGTGGTGCAACACCAAGAGGCGCTGGCAGATGCCCATCACGAGCTTCATCTTGTGCTCCACCAGGATCACCGTGCGCTCGGCCGCCAGCGCGACGATGAGGTCCATCATGACGCGCGTCTCTTCGGGCGACATGCCCGCCGTGGGCTCGTCCATCAGCAGCAACACCGGGTCGCTGGCCAGCGCCATGGCGACTTCCAGCGCGCGCTGCTGGCCGTGGGCCAGGTCGGCGGCGGGGCGCTGGCGCAGGTCGGCCAGGCCGACGCGCGCCAGCAGCGCGTCGGCGCGTTCGGCCAGCTCGCGCAGCGAAGAGCGCGGCTGCAGCAGCTGGTAACGGGCGTGCCGCATCTGCACCGCGACGCGCACGTTTTCATGCGCGCTCAGCTGCTTGAAGACATTCGTGATCTGAAAACTCTTGGCAATGCCGATGCGTGCGAACTCGTGCTGCGCCAGGCCGGTAATGTCGCGGCCCTGAAAGCTGAGCCTGCCGCTGCTGGGCGCGAAGGCGCCGCTGACGACGTTGAAGAAGGTGCTCTTGCCGGCGCCATTGGGGCCGATGATGGCGCTCAGCTTGCGCGGCTCGAAACGCACGCTCACGTTGTTGAGCGCGACGAAGTTGCCGAAGCGCTTGCTGATGCCCCGCACTTCCAGGATGGCTTGACTCATGTCCGGTCCAGCCGCTTCATCAGCGTGCCCCACACGCCGGCGGGAAAGAACAGCACGAAGACCATGAACACCGCGCCCACCACCGCCATCCAGTGCGTGGTGACCGAGGTCACCACGTCTTCGAGCGTGAGAAAGAGGCCGGCGCCGATGAAGGGCCCGAAGAAGGTGCCCATGCCGCCCAGCAGGCACATCATCACGGCCTGGCCCGACAGCAGGTAGTGCAGGCTGTCGATCGGCACCACCGACAGGTGCAGCGCGCGCAGCGCGCCGGCCAGGCCGCAGATCGCCGCCGAGAGCACGAACACCAGCAGCTTGGTGCGCGCGACGTCGTAGCCGCAGGCGGCGGCGCGGGCTTCGTTCTCGCGCACCGCCTCGATCACGGCGCCGAAGGGCGAAGCCAGCAGGCGCGACACGAACCACAGTGCGGCAGCGACGAAGACCAGGACGGCGTAGTACTTGGTCGCCGGGTCGAGGAAGTCCAGCGTCAGCCCGGGCAGTTCCAGCGCCGGCACCTGGATACCGCGCAGGCCGTTCTCGCCGCCCGTCCAGCGCTCGGCCTTGTAGAAGGCGTAGTAGACGATCTGCGCCAGCGCCAGCGTGACCATGCTGAAGTAGATGCCGCGGGTGCGGATCGCCAGGTAGCCCATCACCAGGCCGACGAGCGCTGCCGCCGCCACCCCCAGCACCAGCGCCGCCCACCAGGGCCAGCCGCCGTGCACCATGGCGATGCCGGTGAGGTAGCTGCCCACGCCCAGGAAGGCAGCGTGGCCGAACGACAGCAGCCCGGTGTAGCCGAAGAGCAGGTTGAAGCCGACCGCAAAGAGGCCGAAGATGAGGATGTTGACGGCCAGCGCGTGGTACGGCATCAGCGCCGGCAGCACGAGCAGGAAGGCGATCACTGCCGCGACGCGGTGGCGGCGCACGAGAGCGATGAAGTCCTTCATCCCATAATCCCGGCCTTGCCGAAGAAGCCCTGCGGCCGCACCAGCAGCACCACCGCCATGAGCACGAAGATCGACAGCTCGGCCAGTTCGGGCGCAAAGAGCGCCGTCATCGAGAACACCACGCCCACCAGCAGCCCCGCCACCACGGCCCCGGGCAGCGAGCCCATGCCGCCGACGACGGTGACGACGAAGGATTCGGCCAGCACGTGGATGCCCATCTCCGGGTTCACCGCGCGCGTCGGCGCGGCGAGCACGCCCGACAGCCCGGCGATGGCGGTGCCGATGCCGAACACCACCAGCCACACGCGCGCCACGTCGATGCCCAGCACGCGGCAGATCTCGCCGTCGCGCGAGCCGGCGCGCACGATCAGGCCGTAGCGCGTCTTCTCCAGGAACAGCCACAGCGCGCCCACCACCACCGCGGTGGCCGCGATCAGGAACAGCCGGTACTTGGGAAAGAAGCCGATGCCCAGGTCGACCGAGCCGCGCAGCACCGGCGGCGTCGACGAGGGCAGGCCTTCGATGCCGAAGATCACGCGCATGGCCTCGATCAGGACCCAGCTCAGGCCGAAGGTCAGCAGCAGCGGGTAGTCGATGCCGCGCCCGTACAGCGGCCGCACCAGGAAACGCTCGGTGACGAGGCCGATGGCGCCCACCACCAGCGGCGTTAGCACCAGGCTGAACCAGAAGTTACCGGTCAGACCCATGAAGTACAGGCCAACGAAGGCGCCGACCATGAAGAACGCGCCGTGGGCAAAGTTGACCACCGTGAGCATGCCGAAGATCAGGCTCAGGCCCAGCGCCAGCAGCGCATAGACGGCGCCCAGCGCGATGCCGGTGACCAGTTGCAATGCCAGCAGTGAGGGGGTGATCTCCATCGGTCGGGTCGATTCCAGTTCGAGAGGGCCAACAGGCATCAAGCAAACGCCGCGGAACCGGCTCTGCCGGGCCGCTGGCGTTGCCCCCCTGGGGGGGGAGCGGCGCAGCCGCTCCGGGGGGGGTCAAGTCACTTTGTGGCCCATCTCCTCGCAGCTGCGCAGGTTCTTCTCGTCCGCGTCTTCGATCGCCAGCACGCTGAAGACGTCGTACTTGTCCTTCATCGCCTTGCTCTTGCTCTCGACGATGACCACCGACTGCACCGACTGGTGATCGCACTTGCGGTAGCTCTGCGCGCCCTTGTACCAGTCGTACTTGAGTTGCC
>JANMVM010000418.1:0-2797 GCA_031392695.1 Rubrivivax sp. | reverse complement strand
CCTTGCTCATGAAGCCCGCCAACGCTGCCGTCACCATTGCCTCGATCGAGGCCTTCGCGTTCCGCGTGCCGATCGCCAACCCCATCAAGGTGTCGTTCGGCACCTTCCACGACCGGCCGGTGGTGCTGGTGCGCGTGATCGACAGCGACGGCGCGGTCGGCTGGGGCGAGGCCTGGTGCAACTGGCCCGCAGTGGGCGCCGAGCACCGCGCGCGCCTGATCAATGATTTCGCCGACCGCCTGGTGGGCCGCAGCTTCGAGGCGCCGGCGCAAGCCTTCCACCTGTTGACCAAGCAGCTCGAAGTGCTGGTACTGCAGACGCTGGAGGTCGGCCCCATCGCCCAGGCGGTGGCCGGTATCGACATCGCGCTGTGGGATTTGTTCGCGCGCAAGGCCGGGCAGCCGCTGTACCGCTACCTGGGCGGCCAGCCGCTGGGCCGCGTGCCGGTCTACGCCACCGGCATCAACCCCGACCAGCCCGAGAACTTTGCCGCCGCGCGGCGCGCCGAAGGCCACCGCGCGTTCAAGCTCAAGACCGGCTTCGGCCACGCGCTGGATCTGCGCAACCTGCGTGCGATGCGCGAGGCCATCGGCCCCGACGACGAACTCTCCTGCGACGCCAACCAGGTGCTGAGCGTGGAGCAGGCGATCGACTTTGCGCGCGACATCGAGCCGCTGAAGCTCGCGTGGTTCGAGGAGCCGATCCGCGTCGACGCGCCGGCGGCGCAGTGGCAGCGCCTGGCTGCCGCGTCGACCACGCCGCTGGCCGGCGGCGAGAACCTGCAGGGCGCACAGTTTGACGACGCCTGCGCCGCCGGTGTGCTGCAGGTGATCCAGCCCGACGTCACCAAGTGGGGCGGCGTCACCGGCAACATCCACGTCGCCCGCACTGCGGTGGCGGCGGGCAAGCGCTACTGCCCGCACTACTTCGGCGGCGGCGTGTCGCTGCTGGCGTCGCTGCACGTGCTGGCGGCGGCCGGCGGCAGCGGGCTGCTGGAGTTCGACTGCCACCCGAACCCCGGCCGCGAGGCGGTGGTCGGCGACCTGCTGCCGGTCAGCGATGGCCACGTGCCCGTGCCCACCGGCCCCGGGCTGGGCGCCGAGCCCGACTTGGCTGTCTGCGCCGCTACCGCACCTGGCCGCTCTAGGAGCCTGTCGGGCTTGGGGAACGTCGGCTGCAGTTTGGCCGCAGCGGTCCATTTTTCGCCGGCTTTTTGCCCCATATCTACAGCTATGGGGCTGCAAATCCGACGAAAACTGTCCTCGCTGGGGCCAAACTTCGCTTCGACGCCCCAAGTCCGACAGGCTCCTAGGAGTCTGTCGGGCTTGGGGAACGGCTTCATCGGCGCCGGCCGGCTGGGCCAGGCCTTGGCTTGGAGCCTGGCCTCCAGCGGGCTCGTGGTGTGGGCGGTCGCCAGCCGGCGCAGCGACGGAGCACAGGCGCTGGCCGACCGCATCGCCGGCTGCCGCGTGCTGCCGGCGCAGGCCGTTGCCGATGCCTGCGATCTGGTGTTCGTCACCACGCCCGACGCGGCCATCGCCGCCACGGCGGCCGCCTGCCGCTGGCGCGGCGGCATGGCCGTCGTGCACTGCAGCAGCGTCACCGAGGTGCAGGCGCTGGACGCGGCACGCCGCGACGGTGGAGGCCCCGCGCCGGGCGCCATCGCCTGACGGCGCGGCGCTCAGGCGCTTGGCGGCGCCAGCCAGGCCAGCAACTTGGCGTGCAGTGTGGCCAACAGCACCGGCTTGCTCACGAAGTCGTTCATGCCGGCAGCCAGGCACAGCGCGCGGTTGTCGTCGAAGGCATTGGCGGTCATGGCCAGGATTGGGGTCGACTGCCAGCCGGGCAGGGTGCGGATCGCCCGGGTGGCCTGCAAGCCGTCCATCCTGGGCATCTGCATGTCCATCAGCACCAGGTCGTAGTGGCGTGCCGTGGCGCAGGCCACGGCCTGCTGGCCGTCGACGGCGGTGTCCACCGCCAGCGCCAGGTCGCGCAGCCAGTACCGGGCCAGTTCGCGGTTGACCTCGTTGTCCTCGGCCAGCAGCACCCGGGCGCCGCCGTGGCGCTGGCGCAGCAGCGCCGGGATGTCGCCTTCGACCGGGCCCGGGGCCGCCGCCGGCTTGGGCTCCGGCGCGCTGCCCGGGTCCGGGCGCAGCCAGGCCGTGAACCAGAAGGTGCTGCCCTGGCCCGGCTGGCTCTCGACGCCGGCCTCGCCGCCCATCAGCCGGGCCAGCCGGCGCGTGATGGCCAGGCCCAGGCCGGTGCCGCCGTACTGGCGGGTGGTGCTGGTGTCGGCCTGCTCAAAGTCGCTGAACAGGTGCGGCAGGCGGTCGGCGGCGATGCCCAGGCCGCTGTCCGTCACTTCGAAGCGCAGCTTCAGCCTGCCGTCGGCGTCGCCTTCCAGCAGCCTGGCGCGCAGCGTCAACCCGCCGTGCTCGGTGAACTTCACCGCATTGCCGGCGTAGTTCAGCAGCGCCTGTCGCAGCCGCGTGGCGTCGCCCAGCAGGCGCACCGGCATGCCGTCGGTGTCGATGGCGACCTGCAGGCACTTGCTGCGCGCCGCCTCGCAGATGATCGACGCCACGTTGTCGAACAGCGCCGACAGGTGCAGGGGCCTGTCTTCGAGTGTCACCTTGCCGGCCTCGATCTTGGACAGGTCGAGGATGTCGTTGATGATCGCCAGCAGGTGCTGGCTGGCCTGGGCGATCTTGTCCAGGCGCTGCGCCTGCTCGGGCGTGGCCGGGTCGCGGCGCAGCAGCTGGTTCAGGCCGATGATGGCGTTCATCGGGGTGCGGAT
>JANMVM010000374.1:0-4483 GCA_031392695.1 Rubrivivax sp. | reverse complement strand
GGCCCGTGGGCGCCGCTGCGCGCCTGGCTGCTGGGCGGCAACACGATCGCCAAGGCCGGTGTCAGCATCCTCTTCATCGGCCTGGCCTTCCTGGCCAAGTACGCTGCCGAGCACACCCAGGTGCCGGTGGAAGTGCGCCTGGCCGGCATCGGCGCCGTGGCGCTGGCGCTGCTCGGCCTGGGCTGGCGCTTGCGCCAGGTCCGGCCGGCCTACGCGCAGGCCCTGCAAGGTGGCGCGGTGGCGGTGCTGTACCTGACGCTGTTCGTCGCCTTCCGCTTCTACGGCGTGCTCGCGCTGGCGCCGGTGTTTGCGCTCATGGTGGTGGTGGCCCTGCTCGCCGCCACGCTGGCCGTGCTGCAGGACGCGCGGCCACTGGCCGTCATCGGCGCCCTGGGCGGCTTTGCCACGCCGCTGCTCGTGGCCACCGGCAGCGGCGATCAGGTCGCGTTGTTTTCCTTCTACCTGGTGCTCGACCTGGGCATCGCGGCAGTGGCCTGGTTCAAGACCTGGCGGCTGCTCAACGTCATCGGCTTCGTCTTCACCTTCGTCGTCGGCAGCGTGTGGGGCGTGACGCAATACAGCGCCACGCACTACGCCAGCAGCCAGGGCTTCCTGCTCGCCTACTTCCTGCTCTTCAACGCGATGCTGCTGATGCCCGTGCGCCGCGGCGCCGTCAGCAGCACGCCGCGCAGCGACGGCTGGGTCAACGGCAGCCTGCTCTTCGGCTTGCCCATCATCACCTTCGTGCTCCAGCACGCTCTGGTGCGACACCTGCCCTACGGCACTGCGATCTCGGCGCTGGTGCTGGCCGCCTTCTACGTGCTCATGGCCGCGCGCATGCAACGCCACCCGGCGCTGGCGCTGACCTTCGACGCCAGCCTGGCCATCGCCGTCGTCTTCCTGAGCCTGGTGGTGCCGTTTGCGCTCGACGCCAGCAGCACCGCGGGCACCTGGGCGCTGGAGGCTGCGGGCCTGGTGTGGCTCGGGCTGCGCCAGCAACGGCGCCTGGCGCGGGTTTTCGGCTACGCGCTGCTGCTGCTGGCCAGCGCGGCGCTGGTGCTGGCGTCGCTGCGCCTGGGTCGCCCGACGGCGGTCTTCAACGCGATCTTCCTCAACGCGTTGATGCTCACCGCCGGCGCACTGGCGGCAGCGTTCTTCGTCGGGCGGGCGGTGGCGCGGCCCGGCCAGTTGATGCGCCTGGAAGGGCATGCCCAGCCGCTGCTCATCGGCCTGGGCACGCTGTGGGCGCTGGCCGCCGTCAACGTGCAGGTCGACGCCCTCGTCCAGCCGCCGTTCGAGCTCGCGGCCTGGCTGCTCGGGCTGAGTGCGGTCACGCTGCTGTTGACGGCGCTGTCGGTGCTGCTGCGCTGGACAGCCGTGGCCCAGCCCACGATGGCACTGGCGCCGCTGCTGGCCTGCGCCGTGGGCAGTAGCGCCGCGACGCTGGCGAGCCCCGCCGCTGCCGGCGGCGCTTGGGTCTGGCCGCTGGCGCTGGCGGTGCAGGGCCTCGTGCTGTGGCGTGCTGCGCCGCACTGGCCGGCGCCGGTGCAACGCGTGGTGCATGCGGTGGGTGTGCTCGTGCTCGCTGCGCTGGGTGCGTTGCAGGGCCGCGCCATCACCGCGGCCTGGGGTGACGAGGGCAGCGCCTGGGCCTGGCTCGGCTGGCTCGTCGTGCCGGCATTGCTGCTGCTGCTGCTGCCGCGCGCGGCCACGGCGCGGCACTGGCCGGTGCGCGCTGCGCCGGCCGCTTACCAGGGCCTGGCCGGCGCGGTGCTGACGCTGGGCCTGCTGCTGTGGGCGCTGCTGGCGAACGTGTTTTCCAACGGCTCGGCGCTGCCGCTGCCCTTCGTGCCACTGCTCAATCCGCTCGACCTGGGCGTGGCCGCCGCGCTGCTGGCCTGCGGCCTGTGGCTGCGCAGTCCGGCGGCGCAGACGGTGGCGCAGACAGCGGCGCAGGCGGCGGTGGGCGCGCTGCCGCAGCCGGCCTGGGCCGTGCTGGGTGCCAGCGGCTTCGTGTGGCTCAACGCCATGCTCGTGCGCGCCTTCCACCACTACGGCGACGTGCCCTACCGGCTTGACAGCTGGCTGCGCTCGCTGGCCGTGCAGACCGGCATCACGCTGCTGTGGTCGGCGCTGGCGCTGGCGCTGATGTGGCTGTCGGCGCGGCGACGCCTGCGCCTGCCCTGGATGGTGGGCGCGGCCTTGCTGGCCGCGGTGGTGCTCAAGCTGGCGCTGGTGGACCTGTCGGGTTCGGGCACCGTGACGCGCATCGTGTCCTTCATCGGCGTCGGCCTGCTGATGCTGGTCATCGCCTACGTGGCGCCTTTGCCGACGAGCGAGAGAGCCCATGAAACTTCTTGACCTGCCGCCCTTGGCCTTGCTCACGCTGGCTGCACTCGGCCCGGCACTCTGCCCGGCAGGCGCAGCGGACGGAGCGGGCCACCGCCACCGCGCGCCGATCAACGTCACACAGCCCGCCGCCCTGGTCGAACTGGCGCTGCCGACGAGCGCCTACGCGCGCAGCCAGCAAAGCGGCCTGGCCGACCTGCGCCTGGTCGACGCCCGGGGCGAGCGCGTGCCCTTCGCGCTGCTGCCAGCGCGCGACAACCAGGTCCAGACCGAGGAGCAGTTGCGCCCGGCCACGCTGTACGCGCTGCCGCGGCGCGCCGCCGGTGCGGCGCTGGCGTCGCCGCTGGAGCTCGTGGTGCAGGGCGATCGCATCAGCGTGCGCCGGCTCGCCGGCAACGGCGCGGTGTCGCTGGACACACCCGGCTGGCTCATCGACCTGGGCGAGCGAGCGCGCGACGAAGCCGCACCCCGCGCGCTGCGCCTGGCCTGGTCGGGCACGGCGGATTTCAGCGCCGCCTTCGACATCGACAGCAGCGACACGCTGCGCGAGTGGCGCGCCGTGGGCAGCGGGCAGCTGCTGGCCCTGGCATCGGCCAGCGGCCCGCTGGTGCAACGCGAGGTGCCACTGCCGGCCGGTAGCGCGCGCTTCCTGCGCCTGGTCTGGCGCGACACTGCCGGCGCACCGGCGCTCAGCGGCGTGCAGGCCGTGCTGGCGCGCCGCACGAGCCAGGTGCTCGACGCCGCCACCGAACTGCTCATCGCGCCCAGCGCCGAAGCCGCGGCCACCTCCGCGCCGCCCGCCAACGCGCTGCACTTCGACCTCGGCGGCGTCTTGCCCGTGGTGGCGCTGGACCTGCAGCTGCCACCGGGCACGCGCGTGGCGCCGGTGCGCCTGCAGGGCCGCAGCCGCAGCGACGAGGCCTGGCGCGACATCGGCCAGAGCGTGTTCTACCGGCTGCAGCGCGACACCGAGCTCAGCAGCTCGCCGCCGCTGACGCTGCGCAGCACGCTGCGCTATGTGCGCGTGCTGCCCGATGAGCGCTCGCCGGCGCTCGACCCGGCGCTGACCCGCTTGCGCGTGCAGGCGCAGCTCGCGCGCCTGGTGTTTGCGGCGCAGGGGCAGCCGCCCTATGCGCTGCTGGCCGGGTCTGTCGACGCTGCCAGCAATGCGCTGCCGCTGGCGGCGCTGGTGCCGGCGCTGGTGCCGGCGCTCGAGGCCGAGCGCGCGCGCTTCGGTCGCGCCGAACTCGGCGCCTGGTCTGAGCAAGCCGAGGTGGCGCGCGCGGCCGACGCGGCTCAGCGCCTCGCTGCGCTGCGGCCCTGGTTGCTGTGGGCGGTGCTGCTGACCGGCGTGGCGGGCCTGGCGTTCATGGTCTGGCGCCTGATCGCGGCGCGGCCGCCGGGCTGAGCCACAGCGCCTATATTGCGCCGATGCCTGCCCACCCTGCGCCAGCACGGCTCGAACTCGACTTCGCGCCCTGGCGCCTGTCGGGCCTGGTGCTGGCGCCGCTGCTGAACGACCTCGCCGCACTGCAGGCGCTGGGCGCGGCTGTGCACGCGGCGCCCTACCTGGCGCCGCCGCGGGCCCCCGTGCTCTACATCAAGCCGCGCAACACCCTGGCCGCGGCAGCCGCTGCGATGGCGCTGCCGCCGCGCGTGCCGGCGCTGCGCATGGGCGCGAGCCTGGCGCTGGTGATCGGCCGCACGGCCTGCCGCGTGAGCGCAGCGCAGGCGCTGGCCCACGTGGCCGGCCTGGCGCTGGTGGCCGACCTCGGTGTGCCGCACGACAGCTACTACCGCCCGGCGGTGCGCTGCAACGCGCTCGACGGCTCGTGCCGCATCGCGCCGCCGGTGCCCTTGCGCGGCCTGGACCCCGACGCGCTGACGCTGCAGGTCGACATCGACGGCGTGTGCCGGCAGCAGGTGAGGCCCGGCGGGCGCGTGCGCGCGGCCGCGGCGCTAGTCGCCGACGTGAGCGAGTTCATGACCTTGCGCCCCGGTGACCTGCTGCTGCTGGGCGTGGCCGCGGGTGCGCCGCTGGCCGGCGCCGGCCAGGCCGTGAGGCTGTGGGCGCCGGGCGTCGGTGCGATCGAGTTCGCGATCGAAGCAGCGCTTGAAGCAGAGCTTGAAGCAG
>JANMVM010000366.1:0-8147 GCA_031392695.1 Rubrivivax sp. | reverse complement strand
GTCGGTGCCCACCGTGATGGCTTCGGCGCACGAGATCGTGCGCGTGCACTACGGACACCGCGCCAAGCGGGCCTACTTCGAAGGCTGCTCGAACGGCGGCCGCGAGGCCTTGATCAACGTGCAGCGCCACCCTTGGCTGTTCGATGGCGTGATCGCCCGCGCACCGGCCTACAACTGGGTCGGCATCATGGGCGCGTTCAACCGCACCGCGAAGGCGCTCGCCGCGCCGGGCGGCGCGATGAGCCCGGCCAAGGTCGCAACCGTCGCCGCTGCGGTGCGCAATGCCTGCGACGCGGCCGATGGCATCACCGACGGCGTGGTCTCCAACCCCGCCGCCTGCCACTTCGACCCCGCCACGCTTCGCTGCCCGGGCGGCGCCGACACGGGCACGACCTGTCTGTCGGATCCCCAACTCGCGGTCGTCCGCTCCTGGACCGCCCCGGCCAGCTTCGCCGGCGGCCACTACACCAACACCGGCTGGCCGCTGACCGGCAACGAGAACGAACCCGGCGCCTGGAACCTGTGGACGAGCGGAACCCCCTCGCTGCAGTTCCTGTTCCAGGACACCACGGTGAAGTACTACCTGGCCCAGAACCCGGCGGCCAATTCACTCACCTACGACTTCGAGAGCAATCCGATGGCGCTGGCCCTGCTGTCGCACCTCAACGACGCGACCAACCCGAACATCCACCCCTTCGTGGCCTCGGGCGGCAGGCTCATCCTCTGGCACGGCGGCAACGACTCGGCGCTGAGCATCACCGCGACAACGGCCTACTACCGGCAGGTGGTGGCCGCGCTCGGTGGCCAGGCCAATGCCGACGACGTGGTGCGCTACTACACCGCGCCCGGCGTCAACCACTGCGCGGGCGGGCCAGGGGCCGACAGCGCGGATCTGTTGGCGGCGCTCGACCGCTGGGTCAGCAAGCGCAAGGCTCCGGGTACGCTGAGCGCCTCCAAGATCGACGCCAGCGGCGCGACGCTGTTCACGCGTCCGCTGTGCGTCTTCCCGGCCTACCCGCGCTACCAAGGTCAGGGCGATCCGAAGGCCGCGGCGAGCTACACCTGCACCCATCCCTAAGAGCGCGGGCGGCAGACTGGCAAGCCCGGGCTCAGCCCAGCGGCGTGAAGTCGCCACTGGTCCTTCGTCGAGCATTCGGCTCCTTGCGCAGCCTCATGTCCCGACTCAGTGGGCCGATCCAAGGCGCTGCAGCGCCTCGGTATCGTGGACGACGATGCTGCCGTAGGCGACGCTGAGCACGCCTTGACGCTCGAGTTCGTGCAGCGCGCGGTTCGCAGTCGGCCGCGAGATGCCGACCAGGCGCGCCACCTCTTCCTGCGACAGGGCCAGGCGGCGATCGGTGCGCGGGTACAGCCGCGCGTCGAACAGTTCGGCCAGGCAGTGCGCGACATGCTCGCTCGCCTCGCAGAAGCGCAGGTGCTCGCAGCGCTGCACGAATTGCGACAGCCGCGCGTTGAACTGACCGAGCAGGAAACGGTTGAATGCGATGCTCGTCCCGAGCAGCCGTTCAAAAGCGGCTCGCGGCATCAGGCCGAGCCGCGTCGCGCGGGTCGCGATGACGTCGAACGGCCAACGGCCGTCGCCGAGCAGGGCCGCCTCGCCGAACCAGCCGCCAGTGGCGATGCCCAGCAACGTCGTCTTGCGCCCGTCGGCCGCGGCGGCCTCGATCTTGACCAGGCCGTCGATCACCACCGCCCAGTGCTCGACCAAGTCCCCCTTCCACGCCACATGGGCGCCAGCGTCGACGTGGCGCTCGTGCATCTCGCGTCGAAGGCGCCCCAGCGCCTCGTCGCCGATCGCTTCGGCGAAAGCAGCCGAGCACAACACGGTGCGGATGTCGGAGCCGCCCTGGCGGGGGGCGGCGTTGCTGTCGATTGGGTCCACCATGACGTGCTTTCTCCAGCCACGATGGCCAGCGCATGCCGATGATCGCGCGGTTTGCCCCATCGCGCGACCTCGAGCAGGTCGGGCGCCGCCCGAGGTCGAGCGCGACGACACGCCGGAGCAACCGAGTGCAACCCGGCCGCACCGGACCGCGCTGCGCCCACTGCACCTCACGCGCCGCGGGCCGATTCGACCAGCCCTAGCGGAACCACCGTCGCAAGCCTCTTGGCGTTGGCTGTCAGCACCGCAGCAAAGCGGCCCGATCGATGCTGGGTGACCCACCGCCGCGCCGAAGCGGGCCAATGCCTTTGGCCTTCGCCGGCTGTGTCGCGCTGCGTCGCGAACTCACCAGCCACCGGTTCATGAAGCGCAACAGCGTCCTTTGCAGACATCACAGGCTGGCAGCTCGGCCCAAGCAAGAAGCGCGCTCCGTGCTGGCAAGGTGACGCTTCGGGTTGCGCTGGAGTTGAACAGACTCCAAAGTAGTGCAGGTGACTCCCGTGCCCGTGCCCGATCCCGCCAGCGCACGCCCATGCGCATGCGCACGCCCATGCACATGCGCTGGCTGCCGCGCGTCGGCGGTGCCGCGATGACGGTCTGGCGGCAGAGTCGCATGAGCCGCGCGGACTGAATGCTTCAGCCGGCGCCGGATTGAAGCTGCGCTGCCAGTTTCCTGGGCGCCAGACGGCAGCAGCTGACGCGGATCAGGCCCGCGATCTCATCCCGGTCGCTGCCGCCTTCGGGCTTCATGCCGACGCTGTCCGTGAACCAGCGCGGCCTGAAGAACGGCTCACAGGTGTGGGCATGGACGTCGAGCTGCGGCAGCGGGGACCTGAAGGTCGGCACGCACCGCGGCGCGTCGGGGCGGGCCGCCGCCGCGTACGCGGGCGGCCAGCCCTCGTCGATCATGAGGACGTGGGCAAAGGTCTTGTGGCGGATGCGCCAACGCGTGCCAACCCAGGCCGCTTGTGCGGCCGATTCGGGCAGCGCGAGGCAGAGTCAGCGCAGTGTCGCAAGCAGGTCCGGCGGGACCGGTGTGTGCTGGATCGCCATGCGCGACTCCGGATCCGGTCGCTAGGAGCGTGGGCGGTGGAGCGCGTCGAAGATCGCTGCGCTGCTGCGACGGCTTGGCTTCGGGGCGCTGGCGCGCGGGCGTGACCTCGACAGCCCTTGTGCCAGGTCAAGCTGCGCCGCCATCGCGGTCCTACGATGTCCTTGTGGCAGTCACCGAAAGGAGCGCGATCATGACCAGGGTTCGGATCAGCACCTCTGTTCTGGTGGCCGTCGGCACACCGCTGTGGGCCGCTACGGTGCCTACGGTGTCGTCGAGCCGAGCCTGCACCGCAGGCGTCGGCCCCGATCCCAATCCCGCTGGCGCCACCGGCTGGCAACTCGGCCTGGGTGCCACGAAGGTCAGTCCGGCGGGTGCCGGCGGGCGCGTGCAGGCGGTGCACGTCGGCGCAGAGTCCAGCCAGGACTGCGAGATCGCCGCCACGCCTTCGCCGGTGCTCCCTAGCGCCTTCATCACCTGCCTGCCCTGCACCGGCCAGTCGGGCCAGTCGGGCCAATCGGTCCAATCGGGTCAGTGGGACAACGTGGTCACCGATGCCAGCGGCACCGGCCAGGGTCACCACCCACACCCTGGACAATGTCCTGAAGCTGCCCTTGTTGACGGGGCTGGCCACGGCGAGGGCGCCGCTGGCGCCGACGCTCAGTTAGGACCGTGCGGGCCCGAGTCTGTTTCCGAGCGGGTGCATCACGCCCTGCCTGATCGGTTTTCGCCTCGACCCGTGCGAGCTCGAACGCATCAACAGCGACGGCAGATGCTTCTCGCCGCTGCAGAACCGGTCCACGGTGTGCCTGGTCGACACCCCGGCCGGGCCCGAGCCGAACCCGGCGATGCCGTGAATGCTCGGCCTGCTGGTGATCGCCGCGCTGGCGCACCGACGCGCCGGCCGCCGCAAACGCTGCGCCTTTCGCATGGCCCTCAGGAGAAACAGTGATGCGCCTGTCCAAGTCCTCTCCAACCTTCGCCGGCCTGCTGTGCGGCGCAGCCTTCGTCGCAGCCATCGCCCTGGCCGGTTGCGCGGTCGAAGTCAAGAACCTGCAGGCCAAGCAGGAAGTCGCGAAGCTGACCCAGCCAGCGGGCTCGGTCTACACCGGCTGGCGCGTCTTCCAGGACAAGTGCGCCGCCTGTCATGGGCCGGATGCCAGCGGCCGCTCGGGCGGCCCCGACCTGCTGCTCAGCGCGCGCGAGATGGGGCCACGCCGATTCGTGGCCACGGTGCTCAATCGCTACGACCTCGGCCTTGGCGCCGGCGAGCCGGCCAGGGACAGCGCGGCGCGCGCCTCGTGGATCGACGCCGTCGTGCAAGGCAAGGCCGGCGTGCTCGCGATGCCGGCCTGGGAGGGCGAACCCAGCGTCAGCGCCCACATCCTGGACCTCTACGCCTATGTCTCAGCACGGGCGGACGGCACCCAGGGCCCGGGCCGTCCGCCGCGCTAGGGGCCCGGGCGGACGATGCGAGCCCCCGCGCACCGCGCGCGGCCTTGATCCAGCGCAAGGCGGGTTCCGATCGCTGCTGCAGTAGTTCGACAGAACTAGGCTTCGGCCAGGCGCCATCGTTCTTCTGCCTTGCCCGCATTCGCCAGCGGGCGGATGTTCGTCGTGGCCCGGTCGCAGCACAGTCTCGTCATTCCATCGATGAGTCTGCTTCATGGCCACTTCTGCAACCCCGATCCCGCGCCAGGCCTGGTCGGTGCTGATCGTCAGCACGCTGGCATTCACGGTGTGCTTCATGGTCTGGATGATGTTCGGCGTCATCGGCATCCCGCTGAAGCAAACGCTGGGCCTTAACGCCACGCAGTTCGGCCTGCTCACTGCCACGCCGGTGCTCACCGGCTCGCTGATCCGCGTGCCGCTGGGCATCTGGACCGACAAGTACGGCGGCCGCATCGTGATGACGGTGCTGATGGCCGTCACGGTGCCGGCGATCTGGTTCATGTCCTACGCCACGGCCTACTGGCACTTCCTGGTCATCGGCCTCTTCGTCGGCCTGGCCGGCGGCTCGTTTTCGGTCGGCACGCCCTACGTCGCGCGCTGGTTCCCGCAAAGCCGCCAGGGCATGGCGATGGGTGTCTACGGCGCGGGCAATTCAGGCTCGGCAGTCAACAAGTTCGTGGCCCCGGCGCTGCTGGCGGCCGCCGGCTGGACCCTGGTGCCGCAGGTCTATGCCGCGGTCATGTTGGGCACGGTGATCCTGTTCTGGTTCGGCAGCAGCAGCGACCCGCGCCACCTGGTGCCGTCGAACACCCGGTTCAGCGACCAGCTCAAGCTGCTCAAGGACCCGAAGGTGCTCAAGTACTGCCAGTACTACAGCATCGTCTTCGGCGGCTACGTGGCCCTGGCGCTGTGGATGGTGCAGTACTACGTGGGCGAGTTCGGCCTCTCGATCCAGGCCGCGGCGCTGCTGGCGGCCTGCTTCTCGCTGCCCGGTGGCGTGCTGCGCGCCTTCGGCGGCATCCTGTCGGACAAGTACGGCGCGCACCAGATCACCTGGTGGGTGATGTGGGTCAGCTGGATCTGCCTGTTCCTGCTGAGCTACCCGCAGACCGACTTCACCATCCTCACCGTCAACGGCCCCCGGACCTTCCACGTCGGCCTCAACGTCTACACCTTCACGGCGCTGATGTTCATCCTGGGCATCGCCTTTGCCTTCGGCAAGGCCAGCGTCTTCAAGTACATCGGCAACGACTACCCGGCCAACATCGGCACCGTCAGCGGCATCGTCGGCCTGGCCGGCGGCCTGGGCGGCTTCGTGCTGCCGATCATGTTCGGCGCGTTGATGGATCTCACCGGCATCCGCTCCAGCGCCTTCATGCTGCTGTACGGCGTGATCTGGGTGTCGCTGATCTGGATGTACTGGACCGAAGTCCGCCGCACCGAAGTCTTGGGCGCGAACGCCCAGCCCTTCAGCCTGCAAGGCTGAGCCCGTGAAGACCCAAGTGAATACCCAAGTCACCCCCCGCACTCTGCTGGAAGCGCCATGAACACAAGCGTCAACACCGGCGCCGCTGCGCCGGCCCCCGCCCCCGCCCCCGCCCTCGCCCGCGGCCCCGACATCGCCGACTGGCGCCCCGAGGACAACGCCTTCTGGGAATCCACCGGCAAGCAGATCGCCTACCGCAACCTGTGGCTGTCGGTGCCGGCGCTGCTGTGCGGCTTCGCGGTCTGGGGCATGTGGGGAATCATCACCGTGCAGATGCTCAACCTCGGGTTTCCGTTCACCCAGGCCGAGCTATTCACGCTGACCGCGATCGCCGGCATCTCGGGCGCCACGATGCGCATCCCGGCCTCGTTCCTGATCCGCCTGGCCGGCGGGCGCAACACCATCTTCCTGACCACCGCGATGCTGCTCGCACCGGCGCTGGGCACCGGCATCGCGGTGCAGCACAAGGACTGGCCGCTGTGGGCCTTCCAGCTCATGGCACTGTGGTCGGGCGTCGGCGGCGGCAACTTCGCCAGCTCGATGTCCAACATCAGCACCTTCTTCCCCAAGCGCCTGCAAGGCACGGCGCTGGGCCTCAACGCGGGCCTGGGCAACTTCGGCGTCACGACGATGCAGGTCGTGATTCCGCTCGTCATGACGGTCGGGCTGCTGGGCGCTTTCGGCGGCGAGCCGATGACGCTGGTCAAGGACAGCGGCTGGATCTTCGGCAAGATCGCCGCCGGTACGCCGACCTGGATCCAGAACGCCGGCTTCGCCTGGGTGCTGTCGCTGGTGCCGCTGGCCATGCTGTGCTGGTGGGGCATGAACAACCTCAAGACGGTGTCGCCCCACACCGGCGCGCCGCTGGTGGCGATGAGCAAGATCGTCTACCTCTACACGCTGGCCTTCGTGCCGGCCATCTTCATGCTCTACCTCTACCTGCCCAGGCCCACCGGTCTGGGGGTGCTGAGCATGTGGGTGGCGATCCCGCTCGACGTCATCCTGGCGCTGCTGATGATGAAGCTCGCCGCCTTCGGCGAGATGAAGGAAGGCGTGGCCAAGCAGTTCGCGATCTTCCGCAACAAGCACACCTGGTCGATGACGGCGTTGTACATCGTCACCTTCGGCTCCTTCATCGGATTTTCGATGGCGCTGCCGCTGTCGATCACGGTGATCTTCGGCATCAGCCATGTGCCCGACGCCAGCGGCGTGCTGCAGCACACGCTGAAGAATCCCAATGCCCCGTCAGCGCTGACCTATTCCTGGATCGGCCCCTTCGTCGGCGCCGCGGTGCGCCCGCTCGGCGGCTGGATCTCCGACAAGCTGGGCGGCAGCATCGTGACCCAGGTCATCTCGGCGGTGATGGTGCTGGCCTCGGCGGCGGTGGGCTACTTCATGTCGCTGGCCTATGGCTCGGCGACGCCGGAGCAGTACTTCCCGGCCTTCCTCGGCCTCTTCATCGTGCTCTTCTTCGCCAGCGGCATCGGCAACGGCTCGACCTTCCGCACCATCGGCGTCATCTTCGACCGCACCCAGGCCGGCCCGGTGCTGGGCTGGACTTCGGCCATCGCCGCCTACGGCGCCTTCATCGCACCGGTGGTCATCGGCGGCCAGATCAAGGCCGGCACACCGCAGATCGCGATGTACGGTTTTGCCATCTTCTACGCGCTGTGCCTGGTGCTGAACTGGTGGTTCTACCTGCGCGCCGGCGCCTACGTGAAGAACCCCTGAGCCCGCCAGCCGGCCGTCCCGAGCTCACCCCCGTCCGCCCCCCACCCCGTCCAGACCCATGGCTGCGCTGCACGTCATCGACCAATGGAACCCTGAAGACGAGCGCTTCTGGGCGCGCGACGGCCGCCGCGTGGCGCGGCGCAACCTGTGGCTGTCGATCCCGGCGCTGACGCTGGCCTTCGCGGTCTGGATGCTGTGGTCGGTGGTCGTCGTGCATCTGCCGGCGGCGGGCTTTCGCTACTCCACCAACCAGCTCTTCTGGCTCACCGCGCTGCCGGCGCTGTGCGGCGCCACGCTGCGCATCTTCTATGCCTTTGCCGTGCCCCTGGTCGGCGGCCGGCGCTTCACCGCGCTGGCCACCGCAAGCCTGCTGCTGCCGGCGCTGGGCCTGGGCTTCGCGGTGCAGGACCCCGCCACACCCTACGAGCTGATGGTCGTGCTGGCGCTGTTGTGCGGCCTGGGCGGTGGCAACTTCGCCAGTTCGATGGCCCACATCAGCCACTTCTACCCGAGCGCCAGCAAGG
>JANMVM010000009.1:0-7349 GCA_031392695.1 Rubrivivax sp. | reverse complement strand
GCCTTGAGCTCTTCGGCGCTCAAGATCTTGCGTTTGGCCAGCGGGTGCTTGGTCGGCACGGCGACCAGGAAGGGCTCGTCGTAGAGCGGCGCCATGGCCAGGCCGGTGTCGGGGAAGGGCTCGGCCAGGATGGCGCAGTCGAGCTCGCCCAGGCGCAGCATGTCCAGCAGCTTGGCGGTGAAGTTCTCCTGCAGCATCAGCGGCATCTGCGGCACGCGGTCGATGGCCTGGCGCACCAGGTCGGGCAGCAGGTAGGGCCCGATGGTGTAGATCACGCCCACGCGCAGCGGGCCCGACAGCGGGTCCTTGCCGAGCTTGGCGATCTCGCGGATCGAAGCCGCCTGCTCGATCACCTGCTGCGCCTGGCGCACGATCTGTTCGCCCAGCGGCGTCACGCTGACCTCGCTGGCGCCGCGCTCGAAGAGCTTGACGTCGAGCTCTTCTTCCAGCTTCTTCACCGCCACCGACAGCGTGGGCTGGCTGACGAAGCAGGCTTCGGCGGCGCGGCCGAAGTGCTTCTCGCGCGCCACGGCCACGATGTACTTGAGCTCGGTCAGGGTCATGGCGTGATTGTGACCACTGCGCCGCGACGGCCGGCCGACCCCGCGCTTCGGGGGGGTGCGGGCCCGACCTCGGCATGGGCCGCGGCTGGCGTGCAGGGCTTGCAATGGGCTGGCCTTCAGGACACCGCCACCGAGCACGCGCACCATGACCGATGACCCACTTTCAACCCTGTCCGCCAGCCCGCGGCGCGGCGCCAGCGACAGCAGCAGCGCGACATCGTCGCGCCTGGTGTCTTCGTTCGAGCTCCACGCCGGCCTGGACGTGCGGGTGCTGGCCTTGACGCAACTGCCGGCCGAGGTGCTGATCGAGCTGCAGCGCCTGCACGGCGTCTGGCGGCGCGGCGGCGGGGCCATGCTGCTGGTCTGAAGTCCGGCCCGGCGCCCAGGACACGATGCCATCCGGCCAACGGCCGATCGGCCCATCAGGCCCATCGGCCCATCGGCCCATCAGGCCTTGAGGAACTCCGCCTTGCTGCCCAGCCAGCGGTCGACCTGCTGCTGCGCCACGCCGCAATGCTGGGCCAGCAGCCCCGGCGCCACAGCTCGCGCGTGCTGCAGCAGCGCGCCGTCGGCGGCGAGGTCGGCAAAGCGCAGCAGCGCGTCGCCGCTCTGGCGCGCGCCCATGAACTCGCCCGGGCCGCGGATGTCGAGGTCGCGGCGCGCGATCTCGAAGCCGTCGCTGGTCTCGGCCATGGCCTGCAGGCGGGACTTGCCGGTGAACGACAGCGGGCCCGTGAACAGCAGTACGCAGACGCTGGCCACGGCGCCGCGCCCGACGCGGCCGCGCAACTGGTGCAGCTGCGCCAGGCCGAAGCGCTCGGCGTGTTCGATGACCATCAGACTGGCATTGGGCACGTCGACGCCGACCTCGATCACGGTGGTGGCCACCAGCAGCTTCATCTCGCCGCCGGTGAAGCGCTGCATCACGGCGGCTTTCTCGGCGCCGCCCATGCGGCCGTGCAGCAGGCCGACGCTCACGCCAGGCAGCGCCGCCGTCAGTTCGGCGTGGGTGGCGGTGGCGTTCTGCAGGTCGAGGTGCTCGCTTTCCTCGACCAACGGGCACACCCAATAGACCTGCCGGCCCTGGGCGACCTCGTCGCGGATGCGCGCCACCACGGCCTGGCGTTTGCCGTCGGCGAAGAGCTTGGTGACGATGGGGGTGCGACCCGGCGGCAACTCGTCGATCGTGCTCACGTCGAGGTCGGCAAAGTAGCTCATGGCCAGCGTGCGCGGGATCGGCGTGGCGCTCATCATCAGCAGGTGCGGCTCCAGTGCCTGCTCGTGCAGCTTGTCCTTGAGCGCCAGGCGCTGCGCGACGCCGAAGCGGTGCTGCTCGTCGACCACCGCCAGGCCGAGCCGTGCAAAGACCACGTCGCGCTGGATCACGGCGTGGGTGCCGACGACCAGCTTCGCCTGGCCCGAGGCCACCTGCTCGAGCATCGCCGTGCGGCCCTTGCCCTTGCGGCTGCCGGTGAGCCAGGCCACCGTCACCCCGAGTGGCTGCAGCCAATGCACGAGCTTGCGGAAATGCTGCTCGGCCAGGATCTCGGTCGGCGCCATCAGCGCGCACTGCCAGCCCGCGCCCATGGCCACCGCGGCGGCCAGCGCGGCCACCACCGTCTTGCCCGAGCCGACGTCGCCCTGCAGCAGGCGGTGCATCGGCTGCGGGCGCGCCAGGTCGGCGCGGATCTCGGCCACCACGCGTTGCTGCGCGGCGGTCAGCGCAAAGGGCAGCGCCGCCAGCAGTTGCGCCGCCAGGCCGTCAGCCAGCAGGGCCGGCGCCGCCAGCCGGGCGCGCGCCGCCTGGGCCTGGGCCTGCGCCAGTTGCTGGGCCAGCAGCTCATCGAACTTGAGCCGCTGCCAGGCCGGGTGGCTGTGGTCCTGCAGCGCCTCGGGTGCGTCGGCCGGGCTCGGGTGGTGCAGCCGCAGCACGGCTTCGCGCAGGCTGGGCAGGCCCGCGGGCACGCAATCGGGCGGCAGCAGCTCGGCCAGCGGCGCGCGCGCCAGCGCCGAAGCCACCACCTTGCGCAGGTAGGCCTGCGGCAGCTGCGCACTGCTCGGATAGACCGGCGTCAGCGCGGCCGGCAGCGGTGTGTCGGCGCTGACGACGCGGAACTCCGGGTGCACCATCTCGCGGCCCGCAAAGCCGCCGCGCACCTCGCCGCGCACGCGCACCCGGTGGCCCACCGCCAGCGTCTTCTGGTTGGAGGGGTAGAAATTCAGCAAGCGCAGCAGCAGCTCGCCGCTGTCGTCGGCCAGCCGCACCAGCAGCTGGCGGCGCGTGCGCGTTTCGACGCGGCACTCCAGCACCGTGCCCTCGGCCTGCGCGACGTCGCCCTCACGCAGCGTGGCGATCGGCGTCAGCCGCGTCTCATCCACGTAGCGCAACGGCAGGTGCAGCGCGAGGTCGATGTCGCGCAGCAGCCCGAGCTTGCGCAGCGCGCGGGCTGGCGCCGACAGCTTGTCGGCAGAGGGGCGGGCGGCCGGATTTGGCGCCGGGGTGGCAGGCATCGGACAATTTTGACCTGCTTGCCGGGCCAGCCGCGACGCAGCGTCGAAGTCGGCCGCGGTCAGGGGCTTGCGGCGGCGCTGGCGATCGCGGCCAGGTGCAGTTCGAAGGCGGTGCCCACGCGCTGCTCACCCGCGCGCGCCACCAGCCGGCCGCGATGCCGGGCCGCCACGCGTTGCACGAACAGCAGCCCCAGGCCGACACCACGCGCATCACCGGCGGGCAGGCCCTGGGATTCGTTCTGGAGCTTCTGACGCTGCTCCGCGCTGAGCCCGGGGCCGGTGTCGCTGACGCCCAGGATCAGTTCGTCGTCCGCGAACGCGGTCTGCAGAACAACGACCCCGCCGCGCGGGCTGTGCTTGATGGCGTTGGAGACCAGGTTGCCCAGCGCCCGCACCACCAGTGCGCGGTCCAGCACCCAGCTCGCCTGCACATCGTGCAGCCGCGCGCGCAGCACGACTTCGGCGGCGAGCGCCTGCGCACGGAAGTCCGACAGCACCTCGTCGAGCAGCGGGGTCAGCTCGACCGCGGCCAGGTTGAGCGGACGCGACTCGGCGTGCGCGACGCGCACGATGTCGTCCGACAGCTGCAGCGTGCGCGCGGCCAGCCGGCGCACCTCGGCCAGCAGCTCGTCGTGGGCCATGCTCATGTGGCCCTGCAGGTGCAGGTCGGCCAGCAGCATGATCGAGCTGGCCGGCGAGCGCAGGTCGTGGGTCACGAAGGCCAGCGTCTCGTCGCGCCGGCGTTGCGCCTGCTTGATGGCGGTGACGTCGGCAAAGGTCACCACCCAGCGCTGCTGGCCGAGCAGGATGACGCTGGCGAAGTGCAGCAGGTAGTCGCCCAGGCGCGCCAGTTGCGCTTCCACCGCCAGGCCGCCCGGCGCGGCGCCCACGGGCGCCAGCACGGCCTGCCAATCCACCGCCTGCGGGGTGTTGAACTCGACCAGCAGCCCGGGCAGGTCCAGGCCCTGCATGGCGGCGGCGGAATCGACCTCGAACAGCCTGGCCGCCAGTGCATTGGCCAGCAAGACGCGGCCGCGTTCGTCGGCGACGAGCATCGCGGTGGGCATGCCGGCCAGCGCGTCGGCCAGGAAGCGCCGCGCGCCGCGCACGGTTTCGGTGGCCACGTGCAGTGTGTCCAGGCGCGAGGCCAGGCGGTCGCGCGGGTCGGGCTTCGGCATCGCATAGGGCGCGGCTTCGGGGTGCAGGCCGCCTTCGGGCCCGAGCCGGCGGATCTCGACATCCAGGCTGTCGACGGCGCGTTCCAGCCGCCGCCAGCTCCAGAAGGGATAGGCCAGCGCCGCTGCCAGCGCGTAGGGCAGCGGGCTCCACCACCAGCCGGCGTCGAGCGCCAGCAGGCTGGCGCCCAGGGCCGCCGGCACCGATCCCAGCGCCAGCGCCAGCGCCCAGCGCGTGCCCACGCGTTCGAAAGCCAGCACCAGCAGCAGCAGCAGCACGGCCGCCAGCGTTGCCGCCGGCCACGGCGGCAAGGCGTGCATCGTGTCACCGCTGCGCAGCGTGTACAGCGTGTTGGCCAGCACCTCGACGCCGGCCATCGCGTGCTGCTGGCCGTTGACCGGCGTGGCCAGCGTGTCCCCGAGGCCGAGCGCCGTCATGCCGATGAGCACGGTGCGCCCGGCCAGCGCCTCGGGCGGCACGGCGCCGCGCAGCACGTCGACGTAGGACACCCGCTGCACGTGCCCGGGCGGCCCGGCGTAGCGGATCAGGAAGCGGTCGGCGCGGATCCAGTCGCTGTCGGCCGCTGGCGTGTCGGGCGCTTCGGTGACGACCGGCAGGCGGGGGTCGAGCCTTTCGCCGCCGGCCTGCAACAGCGCCAGCGCCATGTGCGGGTAGACCTGCCCGGCGCGCCCGGTGCGCAGAAAGGCGTGGCGCAGCACGCCATCAGCGTCGACGGCCGGTTCAGCCGCACCCAGCGTCACCGCCGAAGCGAGCTCGCCACTGGGCGTCAGCAGCCGCGCCGGCACGCCGGGGCCGGCGGCCTGCCAGGCCACCGGCAGCACCACCGGCGCGGCGCGGCGCAGCACCTGCGCCAGCAGGCGGTCCTGTGCCGGATCGGGGTCGGCTTCGCTCAGGATCAGGTCCAGCCCGATGGCGCGCGGCCGCGCCTGGGCGATGCGGTCGAGCACCGTGCTGTGCACCGCGCGCGGCCAGGGCCAGCGGCCGATGGCTGCGATGCTGGCGTCGTCGATGGCCACGATGACGATGCCCGGCGGCGGCGGGCGGCTCCAGGCGCCGAGGCCGACGTCGTAGACCACGCGGTCAGCGCGCCAGGTCCAGCCGCCGAAGGCCAGCGCAAAGGCCAGCGCCGCCAGCAGCAGCGCAACCGTCCCGTCGCCGTGCCGGCCGCCAGGCGAGCCGAGCCAGCGGCGCCAGGCGATCACGGCGCGATGACAACCGGCTGTGCGCCTGCCTTGACGCAGGCGCCGCCGGTATCGCGCAGGCAGTTCGGAATGTCGAACTGCTGTGGCGTCGTGAAGGGCCCGATGAAGCCGTCGGCGTCGCGCGCCCGCAGGCGCACGAAGAAGCGTCCGCTGCCCGGCAGATCGAGCTCGAGCGACGGCACGTCGACCTTGCGCTCCAGGATCAGCGCCGTGAAGGCGGCGTCGCGCGCGAACTGCACCTCGAAGGTCTGGCCCGGCAGGCCCTGCCACGACAGGCGGATCGACTGCTCACCCACCTGCGGCGGGCTCGGCGGTGGCGGCAGCGGCCGCAGCTCGAAGCGATGCACGGCGCCGAAGGGCCCCTGGTCGGTGCTGCTGCGCTCGCTGGCCAGGCGCCAGAAGTAGACCCCGGGGGCGAGGCCGGCGAGCGGCAGCGCGCGCTCGGTCTGGCCGCGCAGGTCGCGCAGCGGCGCGCTGAAGTCCTCGCTGCGCGACAGCTGCAGGCGGTAGCTGCTGGCGTCCGGGTTGACGGTCCAGGCGAACTCGACGCGGTCACCCGAGAAGATGGCGCGCGGCGCCGGCGCGCTGGGCAGCGGCGGCTCGGGCCGGGCCTTGAGCCGGAAGCGGTGCTCGGCGTTCAGGCCCTGCAGCCCGCTCGCGTCTTCGCCGCGCACGCGCAGCACGTAGTCGCCGTCGGTCAGATCGGCGATGCGCAATTCGGTCGACGGCGTGCGCGTGTCGGCCACCAGGTGCTCGAAGCTCGCATCGCGCGCGACCTGGCCGCGGTAAGCGCTGGCGCCGGCCAGCGGCGGCAGCGTGAAGCGCACCAGCGGCTGCTCCTGCAGCGCCGGCAGCTGCGCCAGGTCGGGCGCGGGCAGCAGCGGCACCGGCGGCGCGACGCGGCCGCTGCGGTCGACGACGACGCCGAAGCCGGCCATCACCACCTGCCCGGGCTGCGACGCGACGCCGTCGGCGGCGACCGCGCCTTCGAGCACCTCGCCGCGCGTCGAGCCCGAGCCCGAGCCGTCATCGGCACTGACGCGAAATTCGGTGCCGCGCACGCCCAGCACGCCCTGCGGCGTGCCGACGCGAAAGCCGGGTTGCCCGGCCGTCGCCGGTTGCGCCTGGACCTCGATCTGGCCCTGCTGCAAGCGCACGCCCGAGCGCACCACGCCCGCGCGCACGATGCGGTTCGATTCGTCGATCTGCAGGCGACTTGCCGCGCGCAGGCGCAGCACCGTGCCGTCGACCAGCCGCACGGTGGCGTAGCCCTCGCCGGTGCGCAACTCGGCGCCTTCGGGCAGCGACTGCCCGGCCACCACCGGCGCGTCGCCGGCCGTGCGCACCTCGCTGCTGACCGCGGTGACGAGCGCTGGCGCCGACTCGGTGGCCATCAGGCGCAGGGCAATGAGCAACACCGTGCCGGTGGGAATGCGGTTCGGGTTGGGCACGCCGTTGGCGCGCGCCAGTTCGGGCCAGCGCGCCGGCTCGACCAGGAAGCGGCGCCCGAGGCCGATCAGCGTATCGCCCTGCTTCGTGGTGTAGCGGTAGGTGGCTTCGGCCGGCGCCGCATCGGCAGCCCAGGCTGGGCCGATCAAGGCGGCGATGCAGGCCGCCAAGGCCCAGCGGCGGGCCAGCGAAGTGGCGCCGGTGGGCAACACCCGGCGGGGCCGCTTCATGCGCTCAGGGCTCGGGCGACAAGAAACCGGTGGGACTCATGGCGTGACTCGATGCTGCGACCAGCGACAAGCAAGCGATGCAGCGGGTATCGGTTCGAGTCCATGAAGACCTGGGCACGAAGCCCGAAGAGTGCGACTCAAGATTCTAGATCGCAGCCCTGACGAGGGCGGCCACCGTGCGCCGTGAAGCGGCCACC
>JANMVM010000324.1:0-12142 GCA_031392695.1 Rubrivivax sp. | reverse complement strand
CCTTCTCACGGCCGTCGGCAAAGACAAGTTCTTCGAGACCGACCTTGCGACCTTCGCCTTTTTCGACCCCCACGATCAGCGCGACGTCCAGGCCCAGCTCTTCGAATACCTCGCGCGCCATGCTGACCTGTCCGCGCCCGCCGTCCACCAGCACCAAGTCGGGCAGACGCGCCAGCCCGCGCGGGGCGGCTCGGGCCTGGGCTGGGGCCGGCGCCGGCAAAGCGGCTGAAGCGTCGGCCGGTCCCGTCGCCGCTTCAGGCGCCTCGTCGGCCTTGCCGGCGGCCACCGCCTCGGCCAGCCGCGCGTAGCGGCGGTTCAGCACCTGGCGCATGGCAGCGTAGTCGTCACCCCCCGTGATGCCTTCGATGTTGAAGCGCCGGTACTGGCTGCTTTGCATGGCGTGGCCTTCGTAGACCACGCACGAGGCCTGCGTGGCCTCACCCGCCGTGTGGCTGATGTCGAAGCACTCGATGCGCAGCAGAGCCGGCTCGGCGACGTCGAGGTCCAGCGCGTCGACGAGGGCCCGCGTGCGTTGCTGCTGCGAGCCTTCTTCGGCGAGCAGCCGGGCCAGCGACAGCTCGGCGCCCTTGGTGGCCATCTCGAGCCAGATGCGCCGCTGCTCACGCGGCTGGTGCTGGGCGCGCACGCGCACGCCAGCCGTCTCGCTCAGCGTGTCGAGCAACGCGGCATCGACCGGGTGGCTGGTGACGAGTTGCGGCGGCACCGGCTGGCCGATGTAGTGCTGCGCGATGAAGGCCTCGAGCACTGCTGCCTCGGGCGAGTAGGGAGCGACGCGCGGTTGCTCGGGGCTCGCCAGCGCGTCCTCGAAACGCGCCTCGGCTTCGTCGGCGCTGAGCGCAGCGCCTTCGTCGACATGGCTCGGAAAGTAGGCGCGGTCGCCGAGGTGGCGGCTACCGCGCACCATGGCCAGGTTGACGCAGGCGCGGCCGCCAGCGACCCTGACCGCGAGGATGTCGACGTCCTTGTCGCTGGCGCTCAGGCTGCTGGCGTCCACCGACTGCTGGTGCAGCACGCGCGACAGCGAGCCGATGCGGTCGCGCAGCGCCGCGGCGCGCTCGAATTCCAGCGCCTCGGCGTGGATCATCATGCGCGACTGCAGGTCGTTGATGACCTCCTGCGGCTCGCCGAGCAGGAAGCGCTCGGCGTTGCCCACGTCGCCGGCATAGTCCTCGGCCGACACCAGTCCGACGCAGGGGCCCGAGCAGCGCTGGATCTGGTACAGCAGGCAGGGGCGCGAGCGGTTGCTGAAGACCGTGTCCTCGCAGGTGCGCAGCCTGAAGACCTTCTGCATGAGCTGGATCGTCTGCTTCACTGCCCAGGCATTGGGGTAGGGCCCGAAGAAGCGATGTTTGCGATCCACTGCACCGCGAAAGTACGACATGCGCGGGTAGCGCGTGGCCCGCGAGCCCAGCGCGCCGCCGGCGGGGGTGCCGTTGATCTTGAGGTAGGGGTAGCTCTTGTCGTCGCGAAACAGGATGTTGAAGCGCGGTGCCAGCGCCTTGATGAGGTTGTTCTCCAGCAGCAGGGCTTCGGCCTCGGTGCGCACCACGGTGGTCTCAAGCCGCACGATGCGCGCCACCATCTGGCCGATGCGGGTGCCGTCGTGGTCCCGCTGCAGGTAGCTCGAGACGCGCTTCTTCAGGTTGCGCGCCTTGCCGACGTAGAGCACGCTGCCCTGGGCGTCGATCCAGCGATACACGCCCGGCAGCGCCGGCAGCGCCGCGACCTCGGCCAGCAGCCGGTCACGGCCGGCCGGGGCGGCGGCGGGCGCAGCCGCAGGGCGGCTGTCTTCCGGGGCGGCGGGCTCGGTCATCAGCGCTCATTTTGTACGGCTTCGATAATCGACCCATGGCCACCCCACGAGCACCGCGCTGGGACATCTTCTGCCGCGTCGTCGACAACCACGGCGACGCCGGCGTGTGCTGGCGCCTGGCGCGCGAACTGGCAGGCCGCGGCCTGGCGGTGAGACTCGTCATCGACGACGCTGCCGCGCTGGCCTGGATGGCACCCGAGGGCGCCGCCGGCGTGCAGGTGTGGCCCTGGCCGGGCCCGCCGGACCCGAGCGAGGTCGTGATCGAGGCCTTCGGCTGCGACCCGCCGCCGGCCTTCGTGCAGGCAATGAAGTCGCGGCAGCCGGCGCCGGTGTGGATCAACCTCGAGTACCTCAGCGCCGAGGCCTATGTCGAACGCTCGCACGGGCTGCCCTCGCCACAGCGCAACGGGCTCACGAAGTGGTTCTACTACCCCGGCTTCAGCGCCGCCACCGGCGGCCTGCTGCGCGAAGCCGGTGTGGTGGGCGCGCGAGCGGCTTTCGATCGCCAGCCCTGGCTCGAAGCCCGCGGCCTGGCGCTGGGCGTCGGCGAGCGGCTGGTGAGCCTGTTCTGCTACGCCAACGCCGCACTGCCCCGGCTGCTCCAGGCGCTGGCGGCACAGCCAACCCTGCTGCTGCTGACCCCGGGGCCGGCCCAGCAGCAGGTGCAGCTGGCCCCGGCCGGGGTGCGGCTGGCGCGCCTGCCCTGGCTCAGCCAGAACGGCTTCGACGAGTTGCTGTGGGCAAGCGACCTGAACTTCGTGCGCGGCGAGGATTCACTGGTGCGCGCGATCTGGGCCGGCGCGCCATTCGTCTGGCAGGCCTATCCCCAGCACGACGGCGCCCATCTGGACAAGCTCGAAGCCCTGCTGGCCCAGTGGGCCGCGCCGGCACCGGTGGCGGCACTCTGGCGGGCCTGGAACGGCACGCCCGGGACCGGCTGGCCCGGGCTCGACATCAGCGCAGACTGGCAGCAGGCCGCACGGCACTGGCGCTCTGGCCTGCAGAGCCAGCCCGATCTGGTGACCCGACTGCTGGCCTTTGCGGCGGCCAAGGCCGGTCAGAACACCTAGCCGCCTGCTAGAATTGCAGGCTTTGCGCCCGGCTGCCAGCTCCAGCGGCAACGATGAAGGCGCGCCACGGCCGACGCGGCTCGACACCAGGGCCCGCGCGCCGCCACCACTCACGGAACACCGTCATGAAACTCGCTCAGGAAATCCGCGCCGGCAACGTCATCATGCAGGGCAAGGACCCGATGGTCGTGCTCAAGACCGAATACAGCCGCGGCGGCCGCGGCGCCGCCACGGTGCGCATGAAGATGAAGAACCTGCTCAATGGCGGTGGCGCCGAGCTGGTCTTCAAGGCCGACGACAAGATGGACCAGATCATCCTCGACAAGAAGGAGTGCACCTACTCCTACTTCGCCGACCCGATGTACGCCTTCATGGACGCCGAATTCAACCAGTTCGAGGTCGAGGCCGAGAACATGGGCGACGCCATCAACTACCTCGAAGACAACATGTCCGTCGAAGTCGTTTTCTACGACGGCAAGGCGATCTCGGTCGAACTGCCGACCACCGTGGTGCGCGCGATCGACACCGACCCGGCCGTCAAGGGCGACACCTCGGGCAAGGTGCTCAAGCCGGCCAAGCTCGTCGGCACCGGCTTCGAGATCAGCGTGCCGATCTTCGTCGAGAACGGCGACCGGGTCGAGATCGACACCCGCACGCACGAGTACCGCAAGCGCGTCTGATCGACCGCCGACCGCCGGCTGGCGGCTGGCGGCTGGCGGCTGGCGCAGGGGCACCTCCGGGTGCCCTTGGCGTTTTTGGGCATCATCGGCTCATGTCCTTCGACTTCGACGCCGCCGTCCACGCGCCCTTTCGCATGCAGCCCGGCCTGCGTCGGCTGGCTGACGGCGCTGCGCAACTCACGCCGCTGGCGCCGGGCTCGCGCCACCAGCGCGAGAAGCTGGCGGTGCTGTCGGCCTTCTGGTCCCAGGCACTGGTGTCGCGCCCGGGCTTCGACGCCGCGCCGGCGCTGGACGTGCTGTGCCGCCAGGCCGGCGCCGAACACCCGCAGGCCTGGGCCTGGGACGGCCACCGCGCTCACGCCCTGCTGCTCGGTACCGCAGCCGACACGGCGGGCGAAGTCGAGCAGACCGCCGCCGGCGTGTTCGGCCTTGGCGACGAGGTGGCGCGCTGCCTGCGCGGCCTGCCGCCGGACTGGCGCCTGGCCGGGTTGCTGGGCCTGGCCTTTGCCGAGGATCTGGCCATCGTGGACGGCCGCGACGGCACCATCCCGTGGCTGGCCGTGGCGCTGCCCAGCCACTGGGCACCGGAAGCCAAGGTCGGCCACCACTTCGCCACCGTGCATGCACCGGTGGCCGACAACGCGATGCTGCTGCGTGCCGCCGAGTCGCTGACGCGCCTGGTGTGCGGGCCCGAGCGCTGGGAGCGCTTCGTCTGGAACGTCACCGATCAACCGCGGCTGCATGCCCACCCGGCCCGCATGGCGCGTGAACGCTGGCAGCACACCGCCGTCGAGCAGGCCTGGTGGCGCACCGAGCGCCAGACCTTCGTGCCCGTGCCCGGGCAGGCCCAGGCGGTGTTCACGATCCATGTCCAGGTGCAACCGCTGGCCGCAGCGCTGACCACGCCGGCGCGGGCTCAGGCGCTGCACGATGCGATCGAGAGCATGAGCCCGGCCGTGCTGGGCTACCGCGGCCTGCAGGCGGTTCGCGAGCCGCTGCTCGCCTGGCTGGCCCGGCGCGCGGCCGCGACCTGAAGCGCGGCGCCGAGGTGAAGACCCAGCCGATCGAACCCGGACGCATCGCACACGGTGTCGAGCCGGGCCTGGCACTGGCACTGGCACGCCGCGTCTGGCTGCCCGGCAACGGCTTGCCGCAGCGCTGGGTCGGGCGCGACGACTTCGTGATCCTGGTCACCGGGTTCGGCGCCGGTCATTCCTTCATCGCGCTGTGGGATGCCTGGCGCCGGGACCTCCAACGCTGCACCCGGCTGCACATCGTGGCGGTCGAGCAGCACCCCTTGACGCGCGCCGATCTGGCGCGTGCCCATGCCGGCTCGTCGCTGCCCGATCGGGTGGCCGCGCTGCTCCAGGCCTGGCCGCCGCTGACACCCAATTTGCACCTGCTGGACTTCGAGCACGGCCGCGTGTCGCTCACACTGGCCCTGGGTGACCCGGCGACCTTGTTGCCGGCCCTGCGGCTGCAAGCCGATGCGATCGTCCTCGACGACTTTTTGCCGCCGCCCTGGGCCTGGACAGCGCGCTCGCTCAAGGCCGTGGCACGCCTGGCCGCACCGGATGCCACCGCGGCCAGTGCCAGCGCCGCACCCGGGCTGCAGGCAGCGCTGGCCACGGCGGGCTTCGAGGTCGAGCCCTCGCTGCCCACCGCCTTCACCCGCGCAGCAGCACCGACCACGCTGGCGCGCTGGGCGCCCCGCTTCCCAACGCGGCGGCTGCCGATAGCCGCCGTGCGCACGCCCGATGCGGTGGTCGTGGGCGCCGGCCTGGCCGGTGCCATGGTGGCCCAGGCGCTGGCGCGCCAGGGGCTCAACGTCACGGTGCTGGAGCGCGAAGCCGGCCCGGCGCAGGCTGCCTCGGGCAATCCGGCCGGGCTTTTTCATGGCACGGTCAACGGCGCCGACGGCACCTACGCGCGCCTGTTCCGGAGTGCGGCACTGTTCGCGGCAAGCGAAGTCCGCCACGCGCTCGCCGGCGGCCGCGTGCGGGGCCAGGTGGCGGGCTTGTTGCGGCTGGCCCACCCTGCGCAGGGGCTGGCCGGTTTGCAGCAGGTGCTGCAGCCACTGGGGCTGCCGCCCGACTATGTGCAGGCGCTGGACGCCGCGGCCGCATCCACGCGAGCTGGCGTGCGCGTCGGCGAGGCCTGCTGGTACTACCCGGCCGGCGGCTGGGTGGCACCGCCCGACTGGGTGTTGGAGGCCCTGCGTACACCCGGCATTCGCGTCCAGGACGAGGCCGTCGTGCAGCGGCTCGTGCGCCAGGGCCCGGCATGGCAGCTGCTGGACTCCAGCGGCCAGCAGCTCGCCCGCTCACCTTTGCTGGTGCTGGCCCTGGCGGCCGGCACCCAGCGCCTGCTGCAGCCGCTGGGTCATGCGCCGTGGCCGCTGCGGCAGACGCGCGGCCAAGTCACGCATTGGGCCCTGCACGGGCCGCCGGCGCTGCACCTGCCGGTGGCGGGCGACGGCTATGCGCTGCCGCTGCAGGATGGGCTGTTGTGCGGCGCGACGCGGCAGCACGACGATGCCGATGGCGAGGTCCGCCACGCCGATCACCTGGAAAACCTGCAGCGTCTGCAGCGTCTCACCGGATTGCTGCCGCCGGCCGACAGCCGCCTCTGGCAAGGCCGCGTGGGCTGGCGGCTGCAGGCCGACGACCGGCTGCCGATTGCCGGCGCCATGCCGCTGGCGGACTTGAGCGCACAGGGGCGCCAGGACCAGGCTCGACTGCTGCCGCGCGAACCGGGCCTCTTTGTGTTGACGGCGTTGGGCGCGCGCGGCCTCACGCTGGCGCCGCTGCTGGCGCGGCTGGTGGCGGCCCAGGCCACGGGCACGCCGTGGCCGCTGGAGCAGGACCTGGCCGACGCCGTCGACCCGGCGCGCTGGCTCGTGCGCGCGGCGCGGGCCCGGCAGGCAGCGCCCCCGCGCGAGGCTCAGGCGGGCTGAGCAGGCTCGGCGCCGGGCTCCGGATCGTCGGGTTCGTCGGCCAGCGGCGGCAGGCCCGCGGCCTTGCGCGCGGCCCTTTCCTTTTCCTTCTCTTCTTTCTTCTTCTTCTTGGCCAACTCGCGTTGACGCTTCTCGAACGAATAGTTAGGTTTTGCCAAAGCGGGTCCTTGGATGGCGGTGGGAGCGAGGGTACTCGGCCCCGATTAGAACACCAGCGTCCGCACGCCTTGCGCCGTGCCCAGCAGGCACAGGCTGGCGCGGTGGCGGGCAAAGATACCCACCGTCACGACCCCGGGCCACTGGTTGATCTCGGCCTCGAGCGCTGCCGGGTCGGTGATGCGCAGGCCGCGCACGTCCAGGATCGGGTGGCCGTTGTCGGTCAGCACACCCGGTCGCAGCGTGGCTCTGCCGCCCAAGGAGGCGAAGCGGCGGCTGACCTGCGCCGCGGCCATCGCGATCACCTCGACCGGCAGCGGGAACGCACCCAGCACGCGGACGAGCTTGCTCTCGTCGGCGATGCACACGAAGCGATCGGCGAGGTCAGCCACGATCTTCTCGCGCGTCAGCGCGGCGCCGCCGCCCTTGATCATGAAGCCGCTGGCGTCGATCTCGTCGGCCCCGTCGACGTACACCGGCAGTCGCAGCACCGCTGCGGCTTCGAGCACCGGAATGCCGTGCGCCAGCAGCCGCTCGGTGCTCTGGGCCGAGCTCGACACCGCGCCCCGGATGGTGTGCCGGATGGCGGCCAGCGCGTCGATGAAATGGTTGACGGTGCTGCCCGTGCCCACGCCCACCAGTTCGCCTGGCACCACGTGCGCCAGCGCGGCGCGGCCGACCTGGGCCTTGAGTTCTTCTTGATTCATGTCGCCGATTATCGGCACCCGGGCGCCTGAGACAATCGCCGCCATGCCCCTCGTCCCCTATGCGTTGACGCGCCCCTTTCTCTTTGGCCTGGACCCAGAACAGGCACACGACCTCACGATGGGCAGCATCGCGCGCCTGCAGAACACACCGGCGCGCTGCCTGTGGGAACAGGCGCGGGTCGACAACCCGGTCACGGTGGCAGGGTTGCTGTTCCCGAACCGGGTGGGCCTGGCCGCGGGGCTGGACAAGAACGGCCGCTGCATCGACGGGCTGGGTGCGATGGGCTTCGGCTTCATCGAAGTCGGCACCGTCACGCCCAAGCCGCAAAAAGGCAACCCGAAGCCGCGCCTGTTCCGCCTACCGGCCAGGCAGGCGCTCATCAACCGGCTCGGTTTCAACAACGACGGGCTCGAGGTCTTCCTGGCCAACGTGCAGCGCGCCAGGCGCTTTCGCGCGGCGGGGGGCATCCTCGGGCTGAACATCGGCAAGAACGCGGCCACGCCGATCGAGTTCGCGAGCGACGACTACCTGAGCTGCCTCAACGGCGTCTACCCGCACGCCGACTACGTGGTGGTCAATATCAGCAGCCCGAACACGCGCAACCTGCGTGAGCTGCAAAGCGATGCCGCGCTCGACGCCCTGCTGGCGCTGCTGCAGGCCCGTCGCGTGGTGCTGACACGCGAGCATGAGAAGCGGGTGCCGATGTTCGTGAAGATCGCGCCCGATCTCGACCCCAGGCAGGTGCAGGTGATTGCCGCGGCGCTGCGCAAGAACAACTTCGACGGCGTGGTCGCCACCAACACCACGGTGGCGCGCGACGCCGTGCAGGGCCTGCCCCACGCCGGCGAAGTGGGGGGCTTGAGCGGCACGCCGGTGTTCGAGGCCAGCAACCGCATCATCCGGCTGCTGCGCAATGCGCTGGGTGAAGGCTTTCCGATCATCGGCGTGGGCGGCGTGATGAGTGGTGCCGACGCCCGGGCCAAGATGGACGCCGGCGCCGATCTGGTGCAGATCTACACCGGGCTCATCTACCACGGCCCCGAGATCGTGCCCGCCGTGGCCGAGGCGCTGAAGACGCGCTGAGCGCGACGGCCGCGCGGGCTCAGCTGCCGTCCAGGGTCGGGAAAAACGGGTCACCCGAGACGCAGCCCCAGAGCACGCAAGCCAAGCCGAGGTCGCCGGTCCACAGCGCGTAGCGACCCTGCCCGTACTGCAGGTGATGGGCCTCGACCTGAGCGATGGCGTGCATCGCCAGCGCGCGGGCACGCTCGAGCCAGAGCGCGTCGCCGCTGCGCCGCCACAGCTTGAGCAGCGCCAGCGCGCTGCCGGCCGTACCGTGGCAGACCGACGCCCCCTTGGTGAGCGGGCCGGCCTGCCAGGTCAGCTCGCCGGCGCCCAGCAGCAACTCGTCCCAGTCCGCACTGCGCGGTGCGCTCGCCAGCCGGCAGAGGATGCCGGGCGCGCCGTGGCAGTCCTGCACCAACGGCAGCTTGCCGTTGGCTTTGTCGACGGCGGCGACCATGGGGTGCCAATTGATGCAGCCGTCGGCGCGCAGCGCTGTGGCCTGCAGCGTCTGCAGCGCGCGACTGGCGTAGCCCTGCACCAGCGCCGCATCGAGCCAGGCAGCGCCGCGCAAGGCCGGGAAGACGTTGCCCGCGAAGCCGTGAGCGGCGCCCAGCATCGGAGAGCGTCGGCCGTAGAGGTCCTGCACCCACAGCCAGGCACCGCCCGCCTCGTCGTGCGGTTCCATCTGCTGCCACAGGATCTGCATGCCTTCGCGCAGCACGGCGGTCCACTCGGGCAGGCCCGTGGCCTCGGCCATGAAGATGGCGGCCAGCAAGGTGCCGGGCGAGCCCCAGAGCTGCTCCAGAGCGGTGTTGCGCAAGTTGCTGCGCACGACCTGCAGCAGGCGCGCAGCAATGGCATCGCTCGGCTTGAGCGTCCACTGCAGCATCAGCAGGCCGGCGTCGCCGAGCAGCAACGACTGCGTGCCATGCGGCGGCGCACCCAGCTGCGCGCGGTTGCGTTCCACGATGCCGTCGACGAAGGGCGTGAAGTCGTGCCCGGGTTCGATGGCGCCGGCGCGTGCCAGGTGCGTCAGCGCCCAGATCACGCCGCCCGAGCCGCAGTACACGTTGTGCCGGCGTTCCTCGGGCGTATCGGGGTCGTCCAAGGGGTGGGCGGGCCAGCCCTGCTCGGGGACGAAGGCGGCGAGGGCGTCATCGCCGAGGCGGCGGATCGCGGCGCGCGCCGCGACCTCGCTCCAGGGCGCTGCCTTCAGCGCTTCGTGTCGCAGGGGATCGAACAGGATCGTCATCGCTAGTCTCCCAGGACCACACCTTCGCGCCTCGGGTCGGCGCCACCGGTCCAGCCCCGCGGCGTGCGCTGGATGGCTTGCAGCCCGCTCGTGAGCGCCATCTCGATCACGACATGGCCCCTGGCGCGCAGGGCGTTGACGGTGCCGGGCGGGAACGAGCCCGCTTCGAGCATTGTCGGCCCGTTCAAACTGCCGAAATTCGGCAGGTCGATGGCCCGCTGCGGGCTCAGGGCCCACTGCAGCGTGCCGATCAGCGTCTTGGCGGTGAAGTGGATGATGACCGGGCCGCCCGGCGAGCCCAGCGTCATCAGCAGGCGACCGTCGCTCTTGTCGAAGACCAGCGTCGGGCTCATGCTGCTGCGCGGCCGCTTGCCGGGCTCGATACGGTTGGCCACCGGACGGCCCTGGGCATCGGCCGGTGCGGTCGAGAAGTCGGTCATCTGATTGTTGAGCAGGAAGCCGCCGGCCAGGCCGCTGCCGCCGCTGACCATCACGCCCGCGCCGAACGCCGATTCGATGGTGGTGGTCATGGCCAGCGCGCGACCCTGGCTGTCGACAACGCTGATGTGGCTGGTGCCGTGTTCGGGCTGCTCGGGCATCGGGGCCAGCGCCAGCGCCGCGCCGCCAGGCCGGCCGGGGGCGGCGATCTTCATGCTCTGCGCACCGACCAGTGCGGCGCGTTGGCGCAGGTAGGCATCGTCGAGCAGGCTCGTCCAGCGGCCGCCGGGCGCCGGTGTGAAGTCGGGGTCGGCGACGTACAGCGCACGGTCGGCGTAGGCCAGGCGCGAGGCTTCGGTGTAGAGGTGCAACCACTCGGCGCCGGGCACGCCGCGCTGCAGCGGCTGCGGCACGGCCGGCAGGCGTTCCATCAGCCCCAGGATCTGCATCAACGCCAGGTGGCCCGACGACGGCGGCGGGAAGCCGCAGACGCGGTAGACAGCCTGCCAGTCGGTGCAGATCGCTTCGCGCTGCCGCGGCTGGTAGTCGGCCAGGTCCTGCACGCTCAGGCGCCCGGGCACGGCATCGCTGCGCACGCGTGCGACGAGGTCGGCGGCCACCGCGCCGCGGTGCAGCGCGTCGCTGCCCTGCGCGGCCAGCGCGCGCAGCACCGCGGCCAGCGCCGGGTTGCGCAGCACGTGGCCGAGCGGGTGGGGTTCACCGTCGGCGGCGTAGAAGTAGTCGCGCGCCTGCGCGTCGCGGCGCAGCGCCCGTTCGCCCTTGAGTTGCGTGTGCAGCCGCGGGCTCATTGCAAAGCCGCCTTCGGCCAGCGCGATGGCCGGCTCGAACAGGCTGGCCCACGGCAGCTGCCCGTGCTGGCGGTGCGCTGCTTCGAGCATGCGCACGGCGCCCGGTGTGGCGACCGCGCGGCCGCCGATGACGGCCTGCGCGAAGGGCACCGGCTTGCCGTCCGCGCCGAAAAACATGCGCTCGTCGGCGGCCGCAGGCGCGGTCTCGCGGCCGTCCCAGGCCTGCACCGCGCGGCCGTCCCAATGCATCAGCAAGGCGCCACCGCCGATGCCGCTGGACTGCGGCTCCACGAGTGTCAGCACCATCTGCACCGCGATGGCGGCGTCGAGTGCCGAGCCGCCGGCACGCAGCATCCGGTAACCGGCTTCGGTGGCCAGCGGGTTGGCCGCGGCGACCATGAAGCGGGAGGCCGTCGCACCGGCCTTGGCGGTCCAGCCCGAGCCGCCCTCGGGCTGCACCGGCGCGTCGGCCGCCGGCGGCGGCGCAACGCAAGCGGCCAGCGCCAGCGCGCAGACGATCAGCGGAAATTTGAACATGGGGCCACCAGCGAAGGGCAGCCCCGGATGTTAAAGAAGCGGCGCGCCGGTCTTGCTTTGCAGCTCTTCGCGCGTGACGCCGGGCGCCATCTCGACCACCTTCAGGCCATGCGGGGTGACGTCGAGCACCGCCAGGTCGGTGATGATGCGGTCGACCACGCCCACACCCGTCAGCGGCAACGTGCAGTGGGGCAGGATCTTGAGGTCGATGGTGCCGTCCTTCTTCTTCGCCACGTGCTCCATCAGCACCACCACGCTGCGCACGCCGGCCACCAGGTCCATCGCACCGCCCATGCCCTTGACCATCTTGCCGGGGATCATCCAGTTCGCCAGGTCACCCTTCTCGCTGACCTGCATGGCGCCCAGGATCGACAAGTCGATCTTGCCGCCGCGGATCATCGCGAAGCTGTCGTGGCTGCCGAAGATGCTGCTGCCGGCGATGGTGGTGACGGTCTGCTTGCCGGCGTTGATGAGGTCGGCATCGACCTGGTCCTCGGTGGGAAAGGGCCCGATGCCCAGCATGCCGTTCTCGCTCTGCAGCCAGACCTCGATCTCCTGGGGCACGAAGTTGGCCACCAGCGTGGGCAGGCCGATGCCGAGGTTGACGTAGAAGCCGTCGCTGAGTTCCTGGGCGGCG
>JANMVM010000318.1:0-21887 GCA_031392695.1 Rubrivivax sp. | reverse complement strand
CCGCCGCTGGCCGACCTCGACACCGCGATGCAGGCCGACCCCGGCTGGGCGCTGCCGCACATCATGAAGTCCGGCTTCCTGCTCAGCCTGACCGAGCCCGGCCTGCTGAGCGAGGCCGACGCCCATCTGTCGCACGCCCGCGCCCTGTTGAACGGGGCCACGGCGCGCGAGAAGGCCCACCTCGAAGCCGTGCAGGGGGTGCTCGAGGGCCGCTGGCACCAGGCCTGCCGCATCTGGGACACGCTGCTCGTCGAGCACCCGCGCGACGCCCTGGCGCTGCAGTGGGCGCAGCTGTGGGACTTTTACCGCGGCGACGCGCATGGCCTGCGCCAACGGCCGGCGCGCGCCCTGCCGGAGTGGGACGAAGCCGACCCGCTGTTCGCCTACGTGCTGGCGCTGTATGCCTTCGGCCTCGAAGAGAGCAACCTCTACCCGCAGGCCGAAGACGCCGGCCGCCGGGCGCTGGCCGCCAACCCGCGCGTGCCCTGGGCCGTGCACGCCGTGGCCCATGTGATGGAAATGCAGGGCCGCTACGAAGACGGCTCGGCCTGGCTGCGGCAGCAGCAGCCCCACTGGGCCGAAGACAACGGCTTTGCCTGCCACCTGTGGTGGCACAAGTCGCTGTTCCGACTCGAGGCGCTGGACACCGAAGGCGCGTTGCGGCTCGTCGACAGCCACCTGGCCGGCAGCGCGCTGCAGGTCACGCTCAACCGCGTCGACGCCGCTTCGGTGCTGTGGCGGCTGCAGCTGCTGGGCCAGGACGTGGCCGAACGGTGTGCCGCACTGGTGCAGGGCTGGGCGCTGCCCGACGACCATGCGGGTGACTACGCCTTCAACGACGTTCATGTCGTGCTCGCTTTGCTGGGCGCCGGTGAGCTGGCGCGCGCCGAGGGCTGGCTGGCGCGCTGCGCCGAACGCGCTTTGCTGCCCACCGACGCCGGCCGCAGCAACCACCTGATGGCGCGCGAGGTCGGCCTGCCGCTGATGCGCGGCCTGCTGGCGCTGGCGCGCGGTGACGCCGACGGTGCCGTCGACCTGATGGCGCCGGTGCGCGGCCAGGCGGCGCGCTTTGGCGGCAGCCATGCCCAGCGCGACCTCATCGACCAGACCTTGCTGGCGGCCGCCGCGCGCGGGGGCCGCCGCAGCCTGGGCCGGGCGCTGCTCAATGAGCGCACGATGGCCAAGCCGGTGACGCCGCTGACGCGGCACTGGATCGAATGCCTGTCCAACCCGACGCAGGAACGCGCATGAACGCTGAAGACAAGCGCGAGAACCGCCTGCGGCTGCTCGAGGACGACATCGGTCGCGCGCTGGCGCAAAGCCATGCCAGTGGCGAGTTGCGCACCGCCGCCAGCTACGGCAAGCCGCTGAACCTGGGTGACGGCTACGAGGCCACGCCGGACGAGTTGCGCATGGGCATGAAGATCCTCAAGGACGCGGGCGTCTTGCCGCCCGAGGTGGAACTGATGCGCGACATCGAAGCGCTGCGGCTGTCGCTGGCGCAGCTCAGCGATGAATCGGCGCTGCGCGCCGGACGCCAACGTTTGTCGGCGATGCAGCAGCAACTGGCGCTGCGACTCGAGAAGCTGCGCTTCACCGCAACGCTGTGACGCCGGCACCGCGCCGGCCCAGCCTCAGACCAGCGGCTGCGACAGGCCTTCGGCGGCGATCGCGCGCTGCATCGCTGCTCGCTGCTGCACGCGCTGCAGGTAGGGGCCGATATGGGTGTGGCTGCGCGCGGGCTTGTCGCTGAAGCCGCGCGTCCAGCGGCACAACATCCAGGTGTAGGGGTCCAGCGCGGTGTACTGCGCGCCCATCATCCAGGGCCCGCCGTGGCGCGCCAGGTGGGCGTCGATCTGCTCCAGGCACTGCACCACACGGGCTTGCGCATGGGCCTTGATCTGCAACGTCGCGGTGTCGTTGCCGGCGTCGACCAGACGCTCGCCGTAAAAGTAGTGGATCAGCGTGGCCTGCATGGTGTTGGTCAGCCACACCAGCCACTTGTAGAAGTGGGCGCGCTCGGCGCTGGCCAGCGGCGGCGCCAGTTGCGCCGCGGGGTGGGTGTCGGCCAGGTGCAGGCAGATGGCAGCCGCCTCGTACAACACCAGGTCGCCGTCGACGAGCACCGGAATGAGGCCGTTCGGGTTGAGCAAGAGGTAGTCGGGCGACTTGTGCGCGCCAGCGGCACGGTCCACCAGGCTCAGCTCGAAAGGCGCACCGATCTCTTGCAACAGCACGTGCGGCGCGAAGCTGGCATTGCCGGGATGGTAGTGAAGCGTGATCATCGGGGCATCATCGCACGGGGCTCCCTCAAGCCATGCACACCTACCTGGCCCACATCTCCTGGCAACGCGGCGCCGGCGAAGCCTTCACCGACAACCGCTACAGCCGCCGCCACCGGCTGCGCTTCGACGGCGGCGCCGAATGGGCCGGCTCCTCGTCACCCCAGGTGGTGCCGGCGCCGCTGAGCGACGCCAGCGCGGTCGATCCCGAAGAGGCCTTCGTCGCGTCCCTGTCGAGCTGCCACTTGCTGTGGTTCCTGCACCTGGCCGCCAGGGACGGCTTGCGCGTCGACCAGTATGACGACGACGCCGAAGGCCAGATGGCGCGCAACGAGCAGGGCCGGCTGGCGATGACGGTGGTCACGCTGCGGCCGCGCGTGACCTGGGGCGGCGACACCCCGGCCACGCAGCAGCAACTGCAGCAACTGCACCACGAAGCCCACGCGTCCTGCTACATCGCCAATTCGGTCAAGACCGAGGTGCGCTGCGAGCCCCGCACCTGAAGGGGCTTGAAACGAGGCGCTCCCGCGCCCAGATGTTCAGGTGATTGAATTGCAGCTCTGGATCGCCGCAGGGGTGGCGGCGGCCCTCATTGGAATCGTTGCGGCCTGGTTGTCGGGCCCGCCGGTGTGGAATGCCTTGCGCCGCACACGCATCCGTGCCCAACCCTTTCCGCAGCCCTGGCGCGACATCCTGCGCCGCCGCATGCCGGCCTTTGCGCGAATGCCAGCCGACGTGCAATTGCGCTTGAAGAAACTCGCGCAGGTCTTGCTGGCCGAAAAGCCCTTCATCGGCTGCGCCGGGCTCGAAGTCAGCGATGAAATGCGCGTGCTGGTGGCCGTGCAGGCGGCGCTGCTGCTGCTGCGCCGTGGCGCCGGCTATTACCCGCGCCTGCGCCAGATCCTGATCTACCCGGGGGCCTTCGTCGTCGAGCGCAGCCATGCCGATGGCGCCGGCCTGGTGCGCGACGAGCGCCACGCACTGGTCGGCGAATCCTGGCAACAAGGTCAGGTCATCCTGTCCTGGAGCGATGTGCTGGCGGGCGCCGCCGACCCCCATGACGGCCGCAACGTGGTGATCCACGAATTTGCACACCAACTCGACCAGGAGACCGGCGCCGCCAATGGCGCGCCCTGGCTGGCGCAAGCGCCGCAGCGGGCGAACTGGGCGCAGGTGCTGGGGGCCGAATTCCAGGCCTTGCAGCAGCGACTGGCGCGCGGCGAATCGGGTTTGATCGAGGCTTATGCCGCCACCAACGCTGCTGAATTCTTTGCCGTGGTGAGCGAACTCTTCTTCGAACGGCCGGCCGAATTGGCGATGACCCATGCCGCGCTGTTTGATCAATTCAGAGTTTTTTACGGCGTCGACCCCAGGGTGTGGCCCGAAAGCACGGTATTGGCGGTTGATTGAAACCGCGCCGCATCCAGCGCCTGGCATTTGAAATGCCGTTAACAGCCTGGAACGCGATACATTGGCCAGTCGTGTTATCTTCCGCCGCTAATTGGCGCCGTGGCCGTATTCAAACCAGACGCCAACGGGCACCGAATAGCCCCGACTCAGGGACAAACTCTCCGAATGGAAATCATGACCAAGACCTACGCACAAATCGTCAAACAGATCGATGCCCTCAAGCAGGAAGCCGAGAAGCTCCGCCGCGGCGAAGTGGACGGCGTCATCAAACGCATCCGCGACGCCATCACCTTCTACAACCTGAACGCGTCCGACCTGGGCCTGAACCTCAAGGCCAAGACCCGCGTCAGCAAGGACGCCGCCCCGCTCAAGCGCAAGAAGCGCAAGAACGCCGCGGCCAAGGCACCTGCCGTGGTGAAATTCACCAACGGCACCGGCGGCACCTGGGGCGGCCGCGGCAAGCGCCCGACCTGGCTGCGCGAAGCGCTGGTCGCTGGCAAGCAGCTGTCCGACTTCGCCGTCAAGTAAGCTGCCCGCGCGGTCGCCGCGCAGGCCTTCAGCGCGCGGTGGCCTGCGCCACCGCGTGCGCCCAGCGGGCCATCCACTCCTGCGCGCGTTCGCGCGGCAGGCTGGGCATGAAGCGGCGCTCTTGCTGCCACTGCGCGGCCAACTCATCCAGGCCGCTGTAGACACCCGTGGCCAGGCCGGCCAGGTAGGCGGCGCCTAACGCGGTGGTTTCCGTGACTTTGGGGCGCACCACCGGGATGCCCAGCAAGTCGGCCTGGAACTGCATCAGCAGGTCGTTGACGCAAGCGCCGCCATCGACGCGCAATTCGGCCACCGCCGCGCCGCCGGGGCCGGCGTCGCTGTTCATGGCCTGCACCAGCGCGGCGCTCTGGAAGGCAATGCTCTCGAGCGCGGCGCGGGCGATGTGTGCCACCGTGCTGCCCCGGGTCAAGCCGACGATGGCGCCACGCGCCTCGGCGTCCCAGTAGGGCGCACCCAGGCCGGTGAAGGCCGGCACGAACATCACGCCGCCGCTGTCGGGCACGCTCTCGGCCAGCGCCTGCACGTCGCTGCTGCTCTTGATGGCCTTGAGGCCGTCGCGCAGCCACTGCACCACCGCGCCGCCGATGAAGACACTGCCTTCGAGCGCGTACTGGGGCGCTGCCGTGGGCTGCGCCGCAGCCGTTGTGATGAGGCCGTGGCTCGACTGCCCGAATCGAGCCCCGGTGTGCATGAGCATGAAGCAGCCGGTGCCGTAGGTGTTCTTGGCCAGCCCGGCCTTGAAGCAGGCCTGGCCGAAGAGCGCCGCTTGCTGGTCACCCGCGACGCCGGCGATGACGATCGGCGCACCGAACAACGTGGGCTCGGTCTGGCCGTAGACATGGCTCGACGGGTGCACTGCCGGCAACAGGCTGTCGGGCACGTGCAGCAGCTTGAGCAGTTCGGGATCCCAGGCGTTGTGGCGGATGTCGAAGAGCATCGTGCGCGACGCGTTGCTGACGTCGGTGGCGTGCACGCGGCCGCCGCTGAGCTTGTGCATGAGCCAGCTGTCGACGGTGCCGAAGGCCAGGTCGCCCTGCGCCGCGGCGATGTGGGCGCCGCTGACGTGGTCCAGCACCCAGCGCAGCTTGGTGGCCGAGAAGTAGGCGTCGACGACCAGGCCGGTGCTCTGGCGAATGGCCTCGGCATGGCCGTGCTCGCGCAGCTGCGCGCACAGCGGCTCGCCACGGCGGTCCTGCCAGACGATGGCGTTGTAGATCGGCGCGCCGGTGCGGCGGTTCCAGACCACGGTGGTCTCGCGCTGGTTGGTGATGCCGATGGCCGACACGTCCCGGGCCGCCAAACCGGCACGGGCCAGCACTTCCTGCGCCGTGGCGAGCTGGCTCGTCCAGATTTCTTCGGGGTCGTGTTCGACCCAGCCCGGTTGCGGGTAGATCTGCCTGAACTCGCGCTGCGCCATCGCCACCACACGGCCCAGGCCGTCGAAGACGATGCTGCGCGAGCTCGACGTGCCCTGGTCCAGGGCCAGCAGGTATTTCATGGCGTGACTCCACTCCACTCGGAAGGTTGCAGCCGGTTGCAGGCCCGGCGATAGGCTCGAGCGTATGGTCTTGGCAGACCCCTGGGAAACCCAGCAGGGAAAACGCGGTGACAAGCACAAGAATGCGCCCTTGTCCCGGGTCGAGGCCAGGGAACGAGAACCTCCGAGGAAAGCCGCATGCAGTTGATGCTGGATGGCATCACCAAAAACGTGGGCGCAGCGCGCTGGCTGGCGCCGATGACGCTGGCGCCCAAACCCGGCGCCGTGACCGTGCTGCTGGGCGCCACGCAGGCCGGCAAGACGAGCCTGATGCGCATCATGGCCGGGCTGGACCGCCCGAGCAGCGGCCACGTGCGCGTCGATGGCACCGACGTCACCGGCATCGGCGTGCGCGAGCGCAACGTGGCCATGGTCTACCAGCAGTTCATCAACTACCCGTCGATGACGGTGGCCGACAACATCGCCTCGCCGCTGCGCCTGCGCGGTGAAGCCCGCATCGATGAACGTGTGCGCGAGCTGGCGGCACGCTTGCACATCGAGCCCTTCCTGGCGCGCCTGCCGGCCGAGCTGTCGGGCGGCCAGCAGCAGCGCGTGGCGCTGGCGCGCGCGCTGGCCAAGGGCGCGCCGCTGATGCTGCTCGACGAACCGCTGGTCAACCTCGACTACAAACTGCGCGAAGAGTTGCGCGAGGAACTGACCCAGCTCTTCGCCAGCGGCGACAGCACCGTCATCTACGCCACCACCGAGCCCGGCGAGGCGCTGCTGCTGGGCGGCCACACCGCCGTGCTCGACGCCGGCGAGCTGCTGCAGGTCGGGCCCACGGCCGAGGTCTTCCACCGCCCGCAATCGCTGCGCGTGGCGCGCGCCTTCAGCGATCCGCCGATGAACCTGATGGCCGCCGACGCGACGGGTTCCGGCGTGCAACTGCGTTTGGCGTCGGGCCGCCCCAAGCCAAACACTCCCCCTCGGGGGGACGACGCTACAGGCGTCTTGGGGGCCGGCTCCGCCGGGCCGGCGCTGGCGATTGCGCTGCCCCCCGGTGCGACGGGCAGCCTGACGATCGGCCTGCGCGCCAGCGCGGTGCGCGTGGCGCCGCGCCCCGGCGACATCGCGCTGCCGGGCCGCGTCGAGCTGGCAGAGATCTCGGGCTCGGACACCTTCGTGCACGTGCAGACCGCCGTGGGCGAACTCGTCGCGCAGCTCACCGGCGTGCACTTCTTTGCCCTGGGAGCGCCGCTGACGCTGCACCTGAGCCCGGCGCAGGCCTATGTGTTCGACGCCCAGGGCGCGCTGCTGGTGGCCCCGGGCCAGAGAAGCTGAGGCAACTTGACATGAAGCCCCCAAGCTCACTTCGTTCGCTGCCCCCCGAGGGGGCGCTCAGTACCTTCGGAACGGCCGCGCGGTACTGACATGACCCGCATCGACCTCGACCTCGCCCATTCGTACAAGCCCGATCCGCAGGGCGATGCCGACTACGCGCTGCTGCCGCTGAAGATGAGCTTTCGCGACGGCGGCGCCTATGCGCTGCTGGGCCCGTCGGGCTGCGGCAAGACGACGCTGCTGAACATCGTCTCGGGCCTGCTCGCGCCCTCGCAGGGCACGGTGCTGTTCGACGGCCGCGACGTCACGCGCACGACACCGCAGCAGCGCAACATCGCGCAGGTGTTCCAGTTCCCGGTCATCTACGACACCATGACGGTGGCCGAGAACCTGGCCTTCCCGCTCAAGAACCGTCAGGTCCCGGCAGCGCAGATCCGCCAGCGCGTGGGCGAGATCGCCGAGATGCTGGAGATGAGCCACCAGCTCGACCAGCGCGCCGCCGGCCTGTCGGCCGACCAGAAGCAGAAGATCTCGCTCGGCCGCGGCCTGGTGCGATCCGACGTCGCCGCGGTGCTCTTCGACGAGCCGCTGACGGTGATCGACCCGCACCTGAAGTGGCAACTGCGGCGCAAGTTGAAGCAGATCCACCACGAACTGAAGCTGACGCTGATCTACGTCACCCACGACCAGATCGAGGCCCTGACCTTCGCCGAGGAGGTGATGGTCATGACGCGCGGCCGCGCGGTGCAGGTGGGATCGGCCGAGGCGCTGTTCGAGCGTCCGGCGCACACCTTCGTCGGCCACTTCATCGGCTCGCCGGGCATGAACTTCCTGCCGGCAGTGGCCCGTGGCGGGTCCTTGGAGGTGGCCGGTCAGACGCTGATCGCGCCGCGCGCCTTGCCCGAGGGCGACATCAAACTCGGCGTGCGCCCGGAGTACCTCAGCATTACCGGCGCCGAATCCCCTGGCGCCTTGCCTGCAAAGGTGATGCTGGCGCAGGACATCGGCACCCACTTCATGCTCACCGCCAGCGCCGGCGGCAACATCCTCAAGGCCCGCCTGTCGCCCGAGGCCGAGGTGCCGCCGGTGGGCAGCACGGCCTGGCTGCAGGTGCTGGGCGAACACACCTGCTTTTACAAGAACGAGGAGCTGGTCGCTTGAGCACGACGACGAAGCCCGTCAACCAGAAAGCCTGGCTGCTGATCCTGCCGGTCTTCTTCTGCGTCGCCTTCTCGGCCATCCTGCCGCTGATGACGGTGGTGAACTACTCGGTGCAGGACATCATCAGCCCCGAGCGCCGCGTCTTCGTCGGCACCGAGTGGTTTGCCAGCGTGATGCGCGACGGCGACCTGCACGCCGCGCTGTTCCGGCAATTGCAGTTCTCGCTGGCGGTGCTGCTGATCGAGATCCCGCTGGGCATCGCGCTGGCGCTGTCGATGCCCGCCACCGGCTGGAAGGCCAGCGCGGTGCTGGTCATCGTCGCGCTGTCGCTGTTGATCCCCTGGAACGTGGTCGGCACGATCTGGCAGATCTACGGCCGCGCCGACATCGGGCTGCTCGGCGCCGCGCTCAAGGGCCTGGGTTTCGAGTACAGCTACACCGGCAACGCCACCCACGCCTGGATCACCGTGCTGGTGATGGACGTCTGGCACTGGACGCCGCTGGTGGCGCTGCTGTGCTACGCCGGGCTGCGCAGCATCCCCGACGCCTACTACCAGGCCGCGCGCATCGACGGCGCCAGCAAGTTCGCCGTCTTGCGCTACATCCAGCTGCCCAAGATGCGCGGCGTGCTGATGATCGCCGTGCTGCTGCGCTTCATGGACAGCTTCATGATCTACACCGAGCCCTTCGTGCTGACTGGCGGCGGGCCGGGCAATGCCACCACCTTCCTCAGCCAGTACCTGACGCAAAAGGCGGTGGGCCAGTTCGACCTCGGGCCGGCGGCGGCGTTCTCGCTCATCTATTTCCTGATCATCCTGCTGCTGTGCTTCATGCTCTACAACTGGATGCAGCGCGTGGGCACCGCCGAGAAGGAGCTGCAGTCGTGAAGAAGCGCTCCGTCTTCCTGCTGCTGTATATCGTCTTCGCGCTCTTGCCCATCTACTGGATGGTCAACATGAGCTTCAAGACCAACCAGGAGATCCTGTCGAGCTTCACGATCTTCCCGCAACACTTCACCTGGGACAACTACCGCACCATCTTCACCGACGCCAGCTGGTACTCGGGCTACATCAACAGCCTGATCTATGTCGCCATCAACATGGTGATCTCGATCACCGTGGCGCTGCCGGCAGCCTACGCCTTCAGCCGCTACAGCTTTTTGGGTGACAAACATGTGTTCTTCTGGCTGCTGACCAACCGCATGACGCCGCCTGCCGTCTTCCTGCTGCCTTTCTTCCAGCTCTACAGCACGCTGGGGCTGATGGACACGCACCTCGCGGTGGCGCTGGCGCACCTGGTGTTCAATGTGCCGCTGGCGGTGTGGATCCTGGAAGGCTTCATGAGCGGCATCCCGCGCGAGATCGACGAGACCGCCTACATCGACGGTTACTCCTTCCCGCGCTTCTTCATCACCATCTTCCTGCCGCTCATCAAGGCCGGCGTCGGCGTCACGGCCTTCTTCTGTTTCATGTTCAGCTGGGTCGAGCTGCTGCTGGCGCGCACACTCACGAGCGTGAATGCCAAACCCATCGTCGCCACCATGACGCGCACCGTCTCGGCCAGCGGTATGGACTGGGCGACGCTGGCCGCGGCCGGCGTGCTGACCATCGTGCCGGGTGCGATCGTGATCTGGTTCGTGCGCCACTACATCGCCAAGGGCTTTGCGATGGGTCGCGTATGAGGTCGCGTATGAGCTGGGGCCTGACCCAACGCAGGAGGAGCGCCTGATGTTCGCCTGGATGGTCTGGACCACACCGGTGGCGGTGTTCTTCAGCTGCATCGTGCTCATGCTGGCGGGCATGACGCTGTGGGAGATCAAGCAGCCGACGACGCTGCGCAAAGGCTTCCTGCCGATGGCCACGACGCGCGGCGACCGGCTCTTCATCGGGCTGCTCAGCGCCGCCTACCTCAACCTGGCCTTCGTGGGCCTGAGCAAGAAGTTCATGGAATGGCTGTCGCTGGCGCAGGAGCCCAGCATCTGGATCAGCTTCGTGCTCTCGATGGCCCTGCTGGCGCTGATCATGCGTCGCGGCTAGATTTGCGGTTTGTTCGTGGTTTTGGCCCGACGCTTCCCCGGGGCCGTTGCCACCCAGGTCAGACGGGGAGGTTCAAACGAAACAACAGGAGATGGACCATGAAATTGCGCTACACCGCGCTGGCTGCGGCCATGGTGCTGGCAGCCACGGGCTGCGGCAAGAAAGAGGCGCCCACCGCGGCGGCGCCAGCATCGGCAGCGGCCATGGCCGCGGCACCCGCCGGCGGCGAAGCCGCCAAGAAGTGGATCGACAGCGAGTTCCAGCCCTCGACGCTGAGCAAAGACGCGCAGGCCGCCGAGCTGAAGTGGTTTGCCGAAGCCGCCGCCAAGCTCAAGGCCAAAGGCGTCAACGAGATCAGCGTGGTCTCGGAGACGATCACCACGCACGAGTACGAGAGCAAGACGCTGGCCAAGGCCTTCGAGGAAATCACCGGCATCAAGGTCAAGCACGACATCATCCAGGAGGGTGACGTGGTCGAGAAGCTGCAGACCTCGATGCAGTCGGGCAAGAGCATCTACGACGGCTGGATCAGCGACAGTGACTTGATCGGTACCCACTACCGCTACGGCAAGATCATGAACCTCACCGACTACATGAGCGGTGCAGGCAAGGAGTGGACGAATCCGGGACTCGACCTCAAGGACTTCATCGGCACCAGCTTCACGACTGCGCCCGACGGCAAGCTGTATCAATTGCCCGACCAGCAGTTTGCCAACCTGTACTGGTTCCGCGCCGACCTCTTCGCGCGCCAGGACTTGAAGGACAAGTTCAAGAAGAAGTACGGCTACGAGCTGGGCGTGCCGCTGAACTGGAGCGCCTACGAGGACATCGCCGCCTTCTTCACGAATGACGTGAAGGAAATCGACGGCAAGCCGATCTACGGCCACATGGATTACGGCAAGAAGGACCCATCGCTGGGCTGGCGCTTCACCGACGCGTGGCTGTCGATGGCGGGCTCGGCCGACATCGGCATTCCCAACGGATTGCCGGTCGACGAGTGGGGCATCCGCGTTGCCGACGACAAGTGCACGCCGGTCGGCGCCTCGGTGTCGCGCGGTGGCGCCACCAACTCGCCGGCCGCCGTCTATGCGCTGACCAAGTACGTGGACTGGATGAAGAAGTACGCGCCCAAGGAGGCCACCGGCATGACCTTCGGCGAAGCCGGTCCGGTGCCGGCGCAGGGCCAGATCGCGCAGCAGATCTTCTGGTACACGGCCTTTACCGCCGACATGATCAAGAAGGGCCTGCCGGTGGTCAACGAGGACGGCACGCCAAAGTGGCGCATGGCGCCTGGCCCCAATGGCCCGTACTGGAAACAGGGCATGCAAAACGGCTACCAGGACGTCGGCTCGTGGACCTTCTTCAAGGACCATGACCCGAACAAGGTCGCCGCCGCGTGGCTGTATGGACAATTCATCACCAGCAAGACGGTGTCTCTGAAGAAGTCCATCACCGGGCTGACCTTCATCCGCGACAGCGATATCCAGCACGACTACTTCACGCAGAACGCGGCGAAGTACGGCGGCCTGATCGAGTTCTATCGCAGCCCGGCACGCGTGGCCTGGACGCCGACCGGCAACAACGTGCCCGACTACCCGAAGCTGGCGCAGCTGTGGTGGAAGAACGTGGCCCAGGCGGTGACCGGTGAGATGACACCGCAAAAGGCGATGGACACCCTGGCCGACGAGATGGACGACGTGATGGGCCGGCTCGAACGCGCCGGCATGGCCAATTGCCCGCCCAAGCTCAATCCCAAGGGTGACCCCAACAAGTACCTGAGCGACAAGGGCGCGCCCTGGAAGAAGCTGGCCAACGAGAAGCCCAAGGGCGAGACCATCGCCTACCAGACCCTGCTCGACGCCTGGAAGGCCGGCAAGGTTCGCTGAGTGGACGTGAGAGTCCGGAAGGACTCGAACGCCCGAAGCGGCCTGCGCGCGATTTCACGCGCGCAGGCGCTGAGCCGCGGCTCCGGGTCCGCCTGCGCGGGCCTGGACGGCGAAGCGGCCCGAGGCTCTGCCGAGGGCGCTGAGTGGACGTGAGAGTTCGGAAGGACTCGAACGCCCGAAGCGGCCGACGCGCGATTTCACGCGCGCAGGCGCTGAGTGGACGTGAGAGTCCGGAAGGACTCGAACCCGCCGACGCGCGATTTCACGCGCGTCGGCTGCTTCCGCCGCGGCGCCGCTCAAGGCCGGCGCGATTCGAACACCGCCTCGGGGTTAGCCGCAGCAGGGCCCTCGAGCAACGGGGCCGGACGGCCCGACAGGTGCCTGTCGAAGAATGCCAGGGTGTAGGCATTGACGATGTCGTGCCCCCGTTGCGCATCGAGCGGTCCTGCCAGGCCCAGCAGCGGGGCCAGCGGCGTCCAGCGCGCCACGTCGGTGAAGTTGGCATGGAACATCCCGGGCACGCGCACAAAGTAACCGGCGCCCTGGAGTCCTTCGTAGACCCTGCGCATGGTGCCCTGATGGGCTTCGATCTCCGCTTCCGGCCAGCCGCCGGCTCGCTGCCGCTCCAGGCGCATGGTGGCGGCGTCGCGCGTCAGCCACATGGCGGGCTGGCGCAGTCCGGCAGCGACCACGTGGGCGGACATCGGCGCGTCCATCATCAGGCAGGCGTGCAGCCGCGCATCGACACGGCAGGTCTCGCCGACCACGCTGCCGCCCAGCGAGACGCCGAAAGCACCCAGGCGCTGCAGATCCAGGCGGCCCGCGAGGATGCCGTTCGGATCCGCCAGGTTCAGCGCGGCCAGCCGATCGAGCGTGAAAGTCACGTCGGCCGCCAGGTACGCCAGCAGCTTCTTGTTGGCCAGCGCGCTGCCGTTCGGCCACCACGCGGCCTGAGGCGAACGGTCCGTCGTACCCGGCAGATAGCTCGGGCCCACGCTGGCGCGCAGCTGCGCCAGGCCCATGCCGACGACCTGATGACCGTCCGGGAACACCACGGCCGCCGCGACCCCCGGTTGATCGATGGCGACGACGACGTAGCCGCGGGCCACCAGATGCTCGACCTGGAAGGTGTTCATCTGACGAAAGCCGGTGGCGCCGCTCAGAAACAGCAGCACGGGATAGGAGCCTGCGTCAGCAGCCACGGGCACCGACGGCATGGCATGGGTCGTGACGGACTTCAGGGCCGCAAAGATCCAAGCCGGCTTGTCGTGGATGCGCGCGAAGGCCCGGATCACGGCATCGGCATCGGCAGCGGGCAAGTAGGCGGCGCGCCGCTCTGAAGGCTGGGGCTCGAGCCGCGGCGGCGCGGGGTACCAGATCTGCACCATCAGTTGCCGGCGCTCTTTCGGGTCGGCGGCAAAGGCCTCGGCACGCGACGCATCGACCCAGTGGTAGGTCAAGGTACCGATCCCGAACGGCCCGCCCGGGTTCGGGAAGTGGAACGCCGGCAGCATCGTCGCCAGCGCCACGGCAAGGGCCCCGCCCAGCACGGCGATGGCCGCCAGCAGCAGAAGCCACAACCGCGCACGCGTCCGAGCCAGCGTCCGCAGGGCTTCGGGCGCGCTCATGGCCTTGCGCTGCGCCGCATCAGGCGGGCCGCGATCGCACCAGCGTCCGCGGCCCCCAGACGAACAGCACGATGGCCGCCGCCAAGGCCGTCGCCAGGCCGCCCAGGCGCATGTCGAAGTGCGAGCCTGCGACCGGGAACAGCGCGAAGCTGAGATTGAGTGTGGCGTGAAACAGCGCCACCGCGAAAACGCTGCGGCCGGTGTTGTTGTAGAGCCAGACGATCAGCACCCGCGAGGCCAAGGCGTACAGCGCCCACCATGCGATCCACGCCGGCGGCCGCTGCATCAGCAGCAAGGGCACGAGGTGCCAGACGACCGCCACCGCGCCCAGGATCGCGCCGGCCTGCCAGGCAGGCCAGCGTTGCTGCATCGGGTCGAGCAGGTATCCCGACCAGCCCAGTTCTTCGCCCAGCGCGCCGACGAAGAAGACCAGGAACATCAGCAGCGCCGGCAGCACCGCAGTCCGCGGCAGCGGCAGCGGCAGCGGCAGTTCCATCCAGCGCATCGAGCCGTAGACCAAGACGTCGATGAAGGGCATCAGCAGCAACACGGGGACGTACCAGCGCTTGTCCCTGATGCGCCGCCAGTCGAGCGATCGCAGGAGCAGAGCCTTCACGCCGCCGGTCCTGCCCTCCCGGCCGACCAGCATCAAGGCCGCCGCCAGCGGGCACAAGGCAGCCAGCACACTCACCGACAACCCTGGCAGCAGTTGCGCGTCGGTGGCCAGGCCGAGCAGCCAGAAGGGGATCGACAGGGCGAACACGCGCGCCAAGAACGGCCCTGGCGGGCGGCTCGCCGGCACGCCCGCGCGCGGCGGTGGCAGCGGGCCGAGGCGACGATGCGCCACCGCGCCGCGGGCACGGTCGACTTCGTGATCTGCGGCCGTGACAAGGGGTTCCATGGCGCGTGCAGCGTAGCCGGACCAGGCGCCACGCTCTGTACGCTGGCCGACAGCGCCCCTGATCGCCACCGCCAGCGGCGGCGCGGGTCCGTTGTGCGGCGCACAGACCCGCCGCGCCGGCTGACCGAAACTACCGCCGTGGCCGCAGCGTGCGCGAGCGGGCCCGCCACCCGCGAACCGGAGACGCCGACATGGATCAGCCCCTGCACCGCATCGTCGGCATCTACCCCAACCGCGAAACGGCTGCGTCTGCGCGTGCGCAGATCGTGGCGCTGGGGCTCGCACCGGCGCAGACCAGGCTGCTCGAGGGCGCATCGGCCGCGCTCGGCCCCGACAGCGCCGCCGACAGCGACGATGTGCTGAAAGACCTGCTGCGCGACGGCGCCATCGGCACCGCCGTGGGCACGGCGGCCGGTGCCGGCGTGTCGATCGCGCTGGCCGCGGCCAACCTGACCCTCTTCATCGCCAGCCCGGTGCTCGGCGTCTTGTCCCTGCTGGGCTGGGGCGCCAGCCTGGGTGGTCTGGTGGGCGCGGTGGTGGGGGCCGAAAGAGGCCAGGGCGACGTCTCCACGCTGATCAAGGATGCGCTGGCAGGCGGCCAGATCGTGCTCGTCGTCCACGCCTTCACCGAGGCCGAGACACTGCGCGCGCAAGGCGTCGTGGGCGGGTCCGCGAGCACGGCAATGGCCGCCAGCGGCGACGCCGCGCCCCGGCTCGCGTCGCTCGCCCCCTGACGGCTGGCCCGGGAGCACGCCATCGTCGGCGCACGCTCCGTGCACAAGGCATCGACGTGGGCCTGGCGTGCACTGGCCGGTGTCGCTGCGCTGCTGCTGCTGGCCATCGGCGCGCTGGCCTGGCCCTTGCCGGTCTGGCGCACCGGCCAGACGCCGCTGCCCGATCTGCACTACCTGCCCGCGCAGACGGCAGCGACGGCAGCCACCGCAGCGACACCCCCGGCGCAGGCCGCCCGGGTGTGGGTCGACGCAGATGCGGCCTGCGGCACCGGGCGCCACCGCGACCCCGATGACTGCCTGGCCCTGCTGTCGCTGGCCCTGGCGCAGGACTTCACCCTGGTCGGCATCTCGACGGTGTTTGGCAATGCGCCGGTGGTCGAGACCGATGCCGTGACGCATGCGCTGGTGCAGGCCTTGGTGCAGCAGACCCGCCTGCGCGGTGAGCCACGACTGCCGGTCTTCAGGGGCTGCGCAGCGGCTGCGCCACGCTGCCTGGACCGCGGCGGCAGTGCCGCGGCACAGGACGCGCTCGTGGCGGCGCTGCAGGCCGGTGCGCTGGAAGTCGTGGCCCTGGGCCCGCTGAGCAACCTGGCCGCCGTGCTGGCGCGCGATCCGGCGCTGGCCAGCCGCATCACCCGGGTCGTCGCCGTCATGGGCCGCCGCCCGGGGCATCGCTTCCACCCCAGCGAAAACCGCGGCGTCGGCGCCATGCTCTTCGGCCACGGGCCGATCTTCCGCGACCTCAACGCCGGGCTCGATCCGCAGGCCGTCGCCGCGATTCTTCGCGCGCGCATTCCGCTCGTCCTGGTGCCCTACACCGCGGCGCGCCAGGTGCTGCTCAGCGGCGCCGATCTCGACGCCATCGCGGCCACCGGGCCTGCCGGGCGCTGGGTGGCCAGTCGCAGCCGCGACTGGCTCGAGTTTTGGCGCATCGAAGCGGGGCTGCCCGGCTTCTACCCCTTCGACCTGATGGCGGCGGCGTACCTGCGCGAACCGTCGCGCTTTCGCTGTGCCCGCGTCAGCGCCTGGGTGGGTGAGGACGCGCTGCTGCCCTGGTTCGGTGGCGGCCCGACCTTGCTCGTCGCGCAGCACGCACTGCCGCCGGCAGCCGCCGATGGCGCCGGCACGGCGCTGTACTGCGACGGCGCGGATGTCCGCATCGCCAGCCTCTTCAAGTGACGCGCTCGAGCGTCAGCCAGCGCCTGCGCTCAGGGCTTGCCCTGTGCCGCGATCCACTCGTCGATCAGCCCGTCCAGCGTCGCCAGCGGCAGCGCGCCGTTGTCGAGCACCGCGTTGTGGAAGGTGCGGATGTCGAAGCGCGCGCCGAGCCTGGCCTTGGCGCGGTCGCGCAGCTCGTCGAACTTGAGCTTGCCGATCATGTAGGCCAGCGCCTGGCCCGGCTGCGATACATAACGGTCTACCTCGCCGGTGACGAATTCGCGCTCGACGCCGGTGCGCTCGACCATGAAGTCGATCGCCTGCTGGCGGCTCCAGCTCAGCGCGTGCACGCCGGTGTCGGCCACCAGGCGCGCGGCGCGGAAGGCCTGCCACTGCAGATGGCCGTAACGCGAGTTGGGGTCGGTGTACAGGCCGAGGTCGAAGCCCAGTGTCTCGGCGTAGAGGCCCCAGCCTTCGCTGAAGGCGGTGTAGCCGAAGCCGGTGCGGCGAAAGTTGGGCAGGCCGCGCAGCTCGGCGGCGCGTGCGATCTGCAGGTGGTGGCCGGGCATGGCCTCGTGCGCCACCAGCGTTTCCATGCCCCAGATCGGGCGCTTGCGCCAGGCCAGCGTGTTGGCAAAGAAATAGCCCGCGCGGCTGCCATCGGCGGCCGGGCCGTTGTAGTACTCGGCGCGGTTGGCACCCATGTGCGCCGGCATGGCCTGGATGCCGTAGGGCGCGCGCGGCAGCTCGGCAAAGAGCTTGGGCAGTTCTGCGTCGATGCGCTTGGCGATCGCGCGGTAGCCGGCCAGCAGCGCCTCGGGGCTCTGGTGAAAGTAGCGCGGGTCGGTGTTGAGGTGTAGGGCGAACTGCACGAAGCTGCCCTTGAAGTCGACTTCCTTGATCACCGCTTCCATCTCGCCGCGCAGGCGCTTGAGTTCGCGCTGGCCGATGTCGTGGATCTGCGCCGGGCTCAGCGTCGTCGTGGTCTGCTGGCGCACGGCCATCGCGTACACCGCGTCGCCGCCGGGGTAGTTGTGCAGCGAGCCTTCCTGCGGCGCCCTGGGCAGCAACTCGTCGGTGATCAGCGCGCGCAGCGCCTTCAGGGGCGGCACGACGTGCTGCGCGATGGCTTCGCGCCCGCGCTGCTGCAGCGCGGCCTGTTCGGCCAACGGGATCTCGCGCCCCAGGCGCGTGAAGGGGCCGTAGTGCGGCATGCCCTCGGGCGGCGTGGCGAGCTGGGTGTCGATCTGCGCCAGCACGCGCTGCAGCACGTCTTGCGCGGGCACCCAGCCTGCGGCCGCGCTGCCGCGGATGAGCGCCAGCTCCTGCTCCATGCGGCGCGGGAAGGCCGCCAGCCGCGCCAGCAGCTGCTCGACCTGCGCCGCGGTGCGCGTGGGCACCACCTGCAGCAGCTCGGCCAGTTGCGTCTGCGGGCCGCCCAGCGCGCTCAGGCTCATGCCGCGCGCGGCCGGGAAGGCGGCGCGGTCGACCTGGCGCTGCTGCAAGTCGATGAACATGTCCTGCGACACGCGGTCGGTCGGCTTCAGGCGCTGGCGCGGTATCGCCTGCGCTTCGGCCAGGAAGGACAGCACCTCGCGGTCGCGCTGGGCGATCGCCGCGGCCGAGGCGTCAGACAGCTGGTCGCCGAAGCGATGGTCGCCGCGGTAGCTGGCGAATTCGGGGAAGGTGCGCGCGCTCCACTCCCAATGGCGGTCGAAGAGGGCCTGCAGCGCCTTGGCGTCGGCGTTGGCGTCGTCGGCCGCGTCGGCCGCGGCGGCCGGCAGCGCGTGCAGCGCCAGCACCAATGGCACCAGCGCCAGGAAGGCGCGGCGTGCGGGAAAGCGGGGCAGTGTCATCGGGGGTGCCTGGATCGAAAGCCGGCATTCTCGGCGGTGAGATGATCCCCTCATGCAAGGTATTCCCCTGGGCCCACACCCCCGCGCATGTTGCCGTCGCGACGCGCGCTGATCACCGGCACGCTGTTCGCGCTCGCTGCCGGGCTGATGTGGGGCCTCGTGTTCGTGGCGCCGACGATGCTGTCCGACTACCCGGCTGCGCTGCTGGTGGTGGGCCGCTACCTGGCCTTCGGCCTCATTGCGTTGCCGCTGGCCTGGCTCGACCGCAGCCGGCTGGCCGAGCTGAAGCGCGCCGACTGGCTGCAGGCGCTGCAGCTCAGCGCCGTGGGCAACCTGCTGTATTACCTGTGCCTGGCGGCGGCGATCCAGCGCGCTGGCGGCCCGCTGCCGACGATGATCATCGGCACGCTGCCGGTGGTGATCGCGATCAGCTCCAACCTGCGCGGCGACCGCGCCGTGCGCCGCCGCGACGGCCGCGTGCCGTGGGCCCGCCTGGCGCCTTCGCTGCTGCTCATGGCGGCCGGCATCGCCTGCGTCAACCAGGCCGAGCTGCAGCAGCTGCAGCGCCTGGGCGATGTCGAGCTCGGCCGCTACGGCCTGGGTGCGCTGCTGGCGGTGGGCGCGGTGGCCTGCTGGACCTGGTACCCGATCCGCAACGCCGACTGGCTGCGCGAGCATGCCGCTCGCTCGGCCACCACCTGGGCCACCGCGCAGGGCCTGGTCACGCTGCCGCTGGCCGCGGCTGGCTACACGCTGCTGTGGGGCTGGACGGCCTGGCAGGGCGACGCCGGCGCCGCGCTCGCGATGCCCTTCGGCCCGCGGCCCTGGGCCTTCGTGGGCCTGATGCTGGTCATCGGCCTGTTCGCGTCCTGGCTCGGCACGCTGTGCTGGAACAAAGCCAGCCAGCGCCTGCCCCCGGCACTGGCGGGCCAGCTGATCGTCTTCGAAACCCTGGCCGCGCTGGCCTACGCCTTTGCCTGGCGCGCCCAGATGCCGCCGCCGCTGACGCTGGCCGGTGTGGCGCTGCTGATGGCCGGCGTGGTGACGGCGCTGCGCCACGCCCGCCCGGTGCCACACCCGGCCTGAGGCTGCGAAGATAGGCCCATGAACCGGCGCGTCATCCCCATCCTGCCGCTGCACATCGCCGAGCACGCCGCAGAGCCGCCGCGCCTGAGCGGGCCGGCCGCCCGGGTCGAAAGGATCCACGCTGCGCTGCAGGCCGCGGTCACGCAGGCGCTGGGCCTGGCGCCGCCGGGATGGTTGCGCGAACTGCGCCTGGGCGCTGACGAGGTCTTCGTCGCCGTCGCGCCCGACCTGGGCCGCGACGGCATGAAAACGGCGCAGATCGCCTTCGAAACGCTGCGCCGGCTCTTGCCCGACACCGACATCTACGTCGGCGCCGAAGCCTCCTAGCCCGACTTGCTCTTGGACTAGCCGAGCGCTTCGTCGAGCACCTCGACCCAGTGCCGCACCGGCGTCGCGGTGCCCGACTGCAGGTGCTGGATGCAGCCGACGTTGGCGCTGACGATGACCTGCGCGTCCAGCGGCTCCAGGTTCTTGAGCTTGCGGTCGCGCAGCTGGTAGGCGAGCTCGGACTGCAGCACGCTGTAGGTGCCGGCGCTGCCGCAGCACAGGTGGCTTTCGTTGCTCGCCAGGCTGACATCGAAACCCAGCGCGGTGAGGTGCGTCTCGACACCGCCGCGCAGCTGCTGGCCGTGCTGCAGCGAGCAGGGCGGGTGGAAGGCCAGGCGCGGCGCTTGGGGGCCGTGCAGCTTGCCCTGCAGCGCCGGCACCAGATCGGGCAGCAGCTCGCTGAGGTCCCGGGTGAGTTCACTCACGCGGCGCGCCTTGGCGGCGTAGGCGGGGTCGTGCGCCAGCGCGTGGCCGTACTCCTTGACCGTGACGCCGCAGCCGCTGGCGTTCATGACGATGGCTTCGACGCGGCCTTGCGAGGTCAGGCCGTGCACCAGCGGCCACCAGGCGTCGATGTTGCGGCGCATGTCAGCCAGGCCGCCCGGGTGGTCATTGAGGTGGGTGCGCAGGGCGCCGCAGCAGCCGGCGCCGTCGGCCACCAGGGTCTGGATGCCGGCGGCGTCGAGCACGCGCGCGGTGGCACTGTTGATGTTGGGCATCATCGCCGGCTGCACGCAGCCCAGCAGCATCAGCACCTTGCGCTTGTGCTCGCGCGTCGGCCACTGGTGGGCGCGCGCGCCGCCGCTGGCCGGCACCTTGTTCTGCAGCGCCGCCGGCAACAGCGGCCGCACCAGCTGTCCGAGCTTCATGGCGGGGCCGAACAAAGGCGAGGTCAGGCCTTCCTTGAGCAGCCAGCGCAGCGCCCTCTCGCCGGCCGGACGCTCGACACGGTCCTCGACGATCCTGCGCCCGATATCCACCAGGTGGCCGTACTCGACGCCGCTGGGGCAGGTGGTTTCGCAGTTGCGGCAGGTCAGGCAGCGATCCAGGTGCTGCTGCGTGCTGCGCGTCACCGGCGCGCCCTCAAGCACCTGCTTCATGAGGTAGATGCGGCCGCGCGGGCCGTCGAGCTCGTCGCCGAGCAACTGGTAGGTCGGGCAGGTGGCGGTGCAGAAGCCGCAGTGCACGCACTTGCGCAGGATCGCTTCGGCCTCCTGGCCTTCACGGGTGCCGGCGAATTCAGGGGCGAGGTGGGTTTGCATCGGAGGGTCAGGGTCTAGAGGGTCTTGAGGAAGGGCAGCAGCAGCGGCACCAGTGGCACCAGTGGCATCAGCAGCGCCGCCAGAACCACCTGCATCCCGAGCGCCAGCGCCGCATAGGCGCCGGCCGCCGGGTGCACCTGCAGCGCGCGCGCCGCGCCCAGGCCGTGCGAGGCGGTGCCCAGCGCGAAGCCTCGCACCTCGGGGCTGTGGATGCGCAGGGCATCGAAGAGGTACTTCGCGCTCACCGCGCCGACCAGGCCGGTGAGCACCGCAAACACCGCTGCCAGCGCCGGGATGCCGCCGAGCTGCGCGGCGATGCCCATGGCCACCGGCGCGGTGACGGACTTCGGCGCCAGCGAGGCCAGCACTTCGGCCGGCAGCTCGAGCGCCCAGCCGATGGCCACCGCGCAGCCCGCGGCCACCGCGCCGCCGGCCAGCGCAGCGGCCAGCAGCGGCCCGGCGCGCTGGCGCAGTTCGGCGCGGCGCTGCCACAGCGGCCAGGCCAGTGCCACCACCGCCGGGCCGAGCAGGAAGTGGATGAACTGCGCGCCTGAAAAGTACGTCGGGTAGGGCGTGCCGGTGGCGCCGAGCAGCAGCGCCAGCACGAGCACGGTCCACAGCACCGGGTTGGCCCAGGGCGCCTGGCCCAGGCGCTGGTAGCCGGCGTGCGCCAGCACGTAGACGGTGAGCGTGGCGGTGAGGCCGAACAGCGGCGTGGCCGAGAGGTAGACCCAGAGTTCGACGAAGCTGCTCACGGTGGATCTCCGGCGTGGCGGGCCGGCAGCGCAGGCGC
>JANMVM010000309.1:0-2177 GCA_031392695.1 Rubrivivax sp. | reverse complement strand
GGCGCTGGCACGCCTGCTCGACACCAGCGCCTTCGCTGCCGCCGCGCAGATGGTGGGCGTGTCGGGCGCCGCCATGGACCTGGCAGTCGACTACGCCAAGCAGCGTATGCAGTTCGAGCGCCCGATCGGCTCGTTCCAGGCCGTCAAGCACAAGTGCGCCGACATGTTCGTGGCGCTGGAGGGTGCGACCTCGGCTGCCTACTACGCCTCGTGGGCGTTGGCTGGCGACGAGCCCGAGGCGGCGCTGGCCGTCGCCATGGCCAAAGCCGCCTGCGGCGACGCCTGCCGGCAGATCTGCAACGACAGCATGCAGGTCTTTGGCGGCGTCGGCTTCACCTGGGAGTTCGACATCCATCTGTACATGAAGCGCGGCCGCCTGCTCGAGGCGGTGTTCGGCGACGCCACGCTGCACCGCGAGCGGGTCGCCGCCATCGTGCTCGATCCCGCTGGCGCTGCGGCCGTGACTGCCGTGACGGCAGCTTAGCTGGAAGCCACCATGCGCCTGGTCGACAGCCAAATCCACCTCTGGGCCGACGCCGACTACGCGGCGCGCATGCTGCAGCAATGGATGAGCGCCGCGCAGGTGGTGGCGGAGATGGACGCTGCCGGCGTTGCGCGCACCTACCTCGTGCCCGGGCACTCGGCGGCCAACCCCTTGTGTGTGGATGCAGTGCGCCGCTGGCCCGAGCGGTTTCGCGCGCTGTGCCTGCTGGCACTGGACAAGCCCGAAAGCCGCGAGCTGATGGCCCACTGGGCTGGCTCGAGCTTCACGGCGCTGCGCTTGACCTTTCCGCCCTACCGCAAGGTGTCGTGGCTGGACGACGGCACCGCTGATTGGCTGTGGCCGGTCGCCGATCAACTCGCGCTGCCGATCATGATCTGGGCGCCGCTGCGCGCACACACCATCGGGCAAATCGCCGAGCGCTGGCCGCGCATCCGCTTCATCGTCGACCATCTGAACCTGTTCGTCGAGGACAAGGGCGACACGGTGGCCCAGGCGGTGCAGGCCGTGTTGCCGTTGGCGCGCCACGCCAACGTCGCGGTGAAGGTGTCTTCACTGCCCGCCCATTCGCTCGAAGGCTACCCCTGGCGCGACATGCACGGCTATGTCGAGCAGGCTGTCAACGCATTCGGCGCCGAGCGCACGATGTGGGGCACCGACCTGACGCGCAAGTCCTGCACCTACGAGCAGGCGATCACGATGTTCACGCGCGAGCTGCCTTTCCTGTCCGAGTTGCAGCTTGAGCAGGTGATGGGCGGAACGGCCACGCGCTGGATCGGCTGGTAGATGGGCCGGTGAATCAGTTGGACGTGAGTTTGGCTTTGCAGCGAAAGAGATGGGCCCGATGAGAGCCACGGTATTGACGAAGTTCGGCGCACCCGAGGTGCTGGAATCGCGCCAGGTCGAAACCCCGACCCCGCGTGACGACCAGATGCTGGTGCGCGTGGCCGCTTGCGGCGTCTGCGGGCACGATTTGCTCAACCGCGAGGGCTACTTCCCCGACACCCGGCCGCCGTGCGTGATGGGGCACGAGATTGCGGGCATCGTCGAGCGGGTCGGCCCCTTGGTCGCCGGGTTCAAGCTCGGCGACCGCGTCGCGCTAACGCAGCGCATCTCTTGCGGCATCTGCCCGGCGTGCCGCGCCGGGCGCGACAACCTGTGCCGCGCAGGCGCCGGCTTCTACGGTGAGCAAATCAGCGGCGGCTACGGCGACTTTGTCATCGCGAGCCCGCGCAACGCGGTGTTGCTGCCCGAAGGCATCAGCCTCGACGTGGGCGCCATCCTGAGTTGTGCGCTGGGCACCGGATTCCATGCGCTGCAGCGCGCGCGCCTGGTGGCTGGCGACACGGTGGTCATCACCGGTGCCAGCGGCGGTGTCGGCCTGCACACGGTGGACATCGCCCGGCTCTTGGGCCTGCGCGTCATCGCCACCACGAGTTCCGAACACAAGGCCGAGACGCTGAAGGCCGCAGGCGCCGACCACGTGATCGCTGCGCCCGACCACCAGTTCCACAAGGCCGTGCGCGAACTCACTGGCGGTGCCGGCGCCGATGCGGTGATCGAGATCGCCGGCGCGCCCACCTTCGCGTCCAGCATCCGCTCGCTCGCGGTGGGCGGGCGCCTGGTCGTCGTCGGCAACGTGCGGCCCGGCCCCGTGCAGCTGAACCCGGCGCTG
>JANMVM010000297.1:0-1600 GCA_031392695.1 Rubrivivax sp. | reverse complement strand
TGTGCCTCGCTGCCAAAACTGGCGATGTAGGTGGCGACCAGGTCGCAATGGATCATGAACCCGGGGCCGCTGAAACCCGAGCGCGCCATTTCCTCGAAGACGACGACGTCGAACAGGTAGTCGGCACCGGCGCCGCCGTAGCGTTCGGGCACCGTGCAGCACAGAATGCCAGCCGCGCCCGCTTTGAGCCACAGCTCACGCGGCACGATGCCGGAGTCTTCCCATTGCGCGTGGTGCGGCGCGATCTCGTTGGCGATGAAGCGCTGCACCATGTCGCGAAAGCCGTCGTGGTCGGCGTTGAACAGATCGCGTTTGAACATGGTGGATGGTCTTTCTCAGTAGGACTTGGGCAGGTCCAGCACCTTTTCGGCGATGAAGGACATGATGAGCTGTTCGGTGACCGGCGCGATGCGCGTCACCGTCACTTCACGCAGCAGGCGCTCGACGTGGTATTCCTTGGCGTAACCGAAGCCGCCGTGGGTCAGCACCGCGGTCAGGCACGAATCGAAACCAGCGCGAGCGCCGAGAAATTTGGCGGTGTTGGCTTCGGCGCCGCAGGGCTTTTGCTGGTCGTACAACCAGGCGCCCTTCATCACCATCGCCCACGCCGCTTCCAGCGCCATCCAGCGTTCGGCCAGCGGGTGCTGAATGCCCTGGTTCTGGCCGATCGGGCGGTTGAACACGATGCGCTCGCGGGCGTATTTCGTCGCCCGGCGCAACGCGTCCTGGCCGATGGCCACGGCTTCGGCCGCAACCAGCAGGCGTTCGGGGTTCAAGCTGTGCAGGATGTAGCTGAAGCCCTTGCCTTCCTCGCCGATGCGGTCGCTGTCGGGGATGAACAGGCGGTCGATAAAGATCGAGTTCGAATCGACCGCCTTGCGCCCCATCTTCGGGATGCGGTGCACGTCGATCTTGCTGCGGTCGAGCTCGGTGTAGAAGATCGTGATGCCATCGGTCGGACGCTGGCAGTCCTTGAGCTTGGTGGTGCGCGTCAGCAGCATGATCTTGTTGGCCACCTGCGCCGTGCTGGTCCACACCTTCTGCCCGTGCACCACGTAGCCGCCGTCGACCTTCTGCGCGAAGGTCTTGATCGCGGTCGTGTTGAGGCCGGCGTCGGGCTCGGTGAAGCCGAAGCAGCACTGGTCCTGGCCATCGACCAGCCGCGGCAGCCAGCGCTGGCGCTGTTCGTGCGTGCCGAAGACGACGATCGGGTGAGGCCCGAACAGGTTGATGTGCACGGTGGACGCCGCCGTCATGCCGCCGCCGTGGCTGGCCACTTCGTGCATCATGATCGCGGCTTCGGTGACGCCCAGGCCCGAGCCGCCATAGTCAGGCGGCATCGTGATGCCCAGCCAGCCGGCATCGGCCATCGCGCGGTGGAACTCGTGCGGGAATTTGCCGTCGTCGTCGCGTGCCAGCCAATATTCGTCGTCGAAGCGGCGCACCACGGCGTGCACGCCTTCGCGGATGGCGCGGTGGTCGTCGCTGACCGAGAAATCCATCGGCTTGTTCCCTTGCTCTGCGCTTCAGCCCGCGCCCGCCAACGTGCGCAGGGCCTGCGTGAGGTGGGGCTTGTCGACCATCACGCCGTCGATGCTCA
>JANMVM010000248.1:0-6350 GCA_031392695.1 Rubrivivax sp. | reverse complement strand
ATCCGCAGCGGCGCGCTGGTGCGCGCCAGCGGCACCGAACGCGTCGTGCGCGCGATGCCCAACACGCCGGCGCTGATCGGCCAGGGCATCGCCGGCCTCTATGCGCGGCCGGCGGTCGACGCCGCGGCGCGCGCCGGGGTCGAGTTGCTTTTCGCGCCCACCGGCGCGTCGATCTGGGTCGAGCGCGAGGACGATCTCGACGCGGTGACGGCGCTGTCGGGCTCGGGCCCGGCCTACGTCTTCTACTTCCTCGAAGCCATGATGCAGGCCGCCGCCGAGATGGGCCTCAGTCAAGCCCAGGGCCGACTGCTGGCGCAGAGCACCTTTGCCGGCGCCACCGCGCTGGCGCAGCAAAGCCCACTGTCGCCCACCGCGCTGCGCGAGCAGGTCACGTCCAAGGGCGGCACCACCTTCGCGGCCATCTCCTCGCTGGAGGCCAGCGGCGTCAAGGCAGCTTTTGTGAAGGCGCTGCACGCGGCGCGCGATCGCGCCGGCGAACTGGGGCGGGCCTGAGCGGCGGCGGCCGGCGGCCGGCGGCTGACATTGACTAACCCTCGAACACGGCGCATCCTCGAATCGCGCCGTGGCGGACCTGCCCCGCACCAAGCGGCCCGGAGGATCGTCCATGACCGCCTTCTCCAGCAGCCGCGTCAACGCCGGCGACAGCGTCTTCCCGCCCAAGCGCAACTATGGCCTGCTGACGCTGCCCGACGTGCTGGATGCGCGCCAGCACTACCACGTCCACCTGGCCCACCTGCCCAACGTCGTCGGCACCGCGGTCGGCCGCTACCTCATCCACGAGCGCGACTGGTACGCGACGCACGAGCCCGGCGTGCCGCGCAAGTCGGCCAAGCCCGTGGGCGCGCGCACGCTGTTCAACACCGTCGTCAAGCCCTGGTCCTGGCCCTGCGTGCTGGTCTTCGTCAATCACTGGGAGTCTCGGGACGCGTTTGCCAAGGACCCCGACCGCATGGTGCCGCGGGCGCTGTACCTGCCCGACGGCCGCGTCGTGCCGACCTGCACCGTGCTGGTCGAGGAAGAGCCGGTGGCCTCGGTGCCGGACTACCAGCTGTCTTTTGCCAACAGCTTCATCGGCGGCGGCTACCTCACCTACGCACAGGTGCAAGGGCAGGTTCATCTGGGCTCGATCGCCTGCCTGGTCTCGGATGGTGACCTCAGCTACGCGCTGACCAATCGCCACGTCACCGGGTCGGCCGGGCGCGAGCTGTTCACCACGCTCAGCGGCAAGCGCCGCCGCATCGGCGTGTCCGACGCCAACCAGGTCGGCCTGATCCCGTTTCAGCGCATGTACCCGGGCTGGCGCGGCGACAACGTCCAGCTGCACGTCGACGCGGGCTTGATCCGCATCGACGACATCGCCGACTGGACGACCCAGGTGGCGGGCATGGGGCCGCTGGCGGAATGGCTCGACCTGACGACGGACACGCTGACGCTGGACCTCATCGACGCCGACGTGCGCGCCTTCGGCGCTGCGTCGGGGCAGCTGCAGGGCCGCATCGCGGCGCTGTTCTACCGCTACTCGACGGCCGGCGGCGTCGACTACGTGACCGAGTTCCTGATCCGCCCGCGCGCGCGCGGCCAGGCCGGCACGCTGCACGGCGACTCCGGCACCTTGTGGTTCTGGGAGCAGTGGAAGAACAAGGGCCGGCCCGATGCCGAACTCGTGGCGCTGCGGCCCTTCGCGATGCAGTGGGGCGGCCACGCCTGGGTCGACGGTGGACGGGCCCAGCGCGTCGGCCGCTTTGCGCTGGCAGCGGCGCTGAGCCCGATCTGCCGCGAGCTGAACGTCATGCTGCTGCGCGACTGGAACGCCAGCCTGCCCGAGTACTGGGGACCGGTCGGGCACTACACGATCGGCTTCTTCGCCTGCGAGGGTCTGCAGGGCCCGCTCGGCCGCTTGATGAAGGCCAACCAGACCGTCGTGTCGTACCCGCTGGACTCGATCAGCTCGCGCACCAAGATCAACGCCAAGGGCGCAGACGGCCTGGTGCCGCTGGCCGACGTGCCCGACCGGCTGTGGGCGCATGGCAAGACGCTGCGCGGCAGCGCCGACAAGCCCAACCACTTCGCGGACATGGACCAGCCCGACCCCAAAAAGGGCAACAAGACGCTGCTGCAACTGTGCGAGGACCCGCTCAACGTGAATCCCGACTTCTGGCTCGAGTACTACGCCGATGTCGGCGACAGCGGCCGCGGGCTGCTGCCCTTCAGGGTCTGGCAGTTCTTCGACGAGATGGTCGACGCGGTGAAGAAGCGCGACGCGACACGCTACGTCTGCGCTGCCGGCATCCTGGCGCACTACGTGGGCGACGCCTGCCAGCCGCTGCACCTGTCGCACCTGCACGATGGCCAGCCGCAGGGGCCTGGCCAGCCGGCGCGCGGGGCCGGCGTGCACACGGCCTTTGAGGAAACCATGCTGCGCCAGAACGCGCCGGCGCTGCTTGCGGCCCTGCAGCAGACATTCAAGACAGGCGGCGGCGTGGCGATCGCTGCACCCGCCAGCGGGCACGAGGCGGCGGTGGCCACGGTGCGGCTGATGCAGCGCACCTTCAAGGCGATCCAGCCGATGGCGATCATCGACGCCTTCGCCGCCGGCGACGACCTGTGGGACGCCTTCGGGCCAAAGACCGTGGGCGTGATGGCCGACGGCGTGCGCACGCTGCGCGCGATCTGGCGCGGCGCCTGGAAAACCGCCGACGGCGACCAGCGCATCGCGGCCAGCCGCCTCGTCGAAGCGCCGCACGCCGATCTCATCAAGCTCTACATGCGCAACACCTGGATGCCGTCGAAGACCTTGAGGACGATCGGCTCGGTGCTGCAGGGTTTGTAGCCTGCGGGCGTCAGTGGGCGTCTATGGGCGTCAGCGGACGCTGCCCGGCGCGTGATGGAACGCATCGCGCTCCACGCAGGGCATGTCGAGATACCTTACACGACCGACGCTGAAGCCGAGCCTGGGCCATACGAATCAAGGACTTGAGTTGAAGGCACAAAGATTGCTAACAGTGATCCGATCATTTACACCATTAGGAGACAACTACATGAAGATCCGCGTCGTTGGTTTGGCCTTGACCTTGTTGATGGCAAGCGGTGCACAAGCCGGCTTGCAAAACGGCGGCTTCGAGTTGCCGGCCTTCCCGCCGAACAGCGTGAACTTCCCGATCAGCGTGCCCGGTTGGACGACCTCCGCCGGCGACAGCGTGATCGAGATCTGGACCACGGCGTTCGGTGGCGTTTCGGCCTACCAGGGCAACCAGTTCGCCGAACTCAATGCCAACCAGGTCTCGACCCTGTCCCAGAATGCCACCGGCATCGCCGCCGGCAGCGTGGTGGGCTGGCAGTTCGCGCACCGCGGCCGCGCCGGCGTGGACGTGATGCGCTTCGACCTCACCGACCTGGGCGCCAACAACGTGGTGGGCGGCGGTGACGACACGCTGCTGTTCTCGCTGCAGGTCAGCGACGGCAACACCGCCTGGGGTTTCTACAGCGGCACGGGCGTCGTTGCGCTGGGCAACACGGTTCGCTTCTCGTTCGTCTCGATCAGCGCCGCCGGCGGCCCCACGGTGGGCAACTTCCTCGACGCCACCGATTTCGGCGTCGGCGTGGGCCGCGTGCCCGAACCCGGCACGCTGGCCCTGGCTGGCCTGGCGCTGGCTGCCATGGGCGCGGGCCTGCGTCGCAAAGCCGACTGAGCCTGCCGCGGCAACGGGCAAACGGGCCAACGGGCCAACGGGCCAACGGGCCATGCAGCCCGCCACCACAAAGGGCCGCTGATGCGGCCTTTTTCGTGGGCGATGTGGATCAGCTGCTCCGGTGGGCGCGCTGTTGGCCGGCATGGCGCGCACGCGGTACGCCGTACGGCAGGCGCGGAATCCGCCTGCTGATCTTCACCAGTTCGGGGTCGAAACGCTGGGCCACCGACGGGTTGGCGGCCAGCCGCCGCGGCAGCGTGTTCAAGCCGCGGCCGCGGCCCGGCGCGCCACCACCTGCCGCAGCACCATCGGCAGCGCCAGCGCCAGGCCGACGAGCGTGGGCACGAGGCCGGGGGCGATCATCAGCAGCGCCGCCAGCAGGCACAGCGCCTGTTCGGCGCGCGTCATCTCGACCAGGAAGAACTTGCTCAGCGCGGCGGCCAGCAAGGTGATGCCGAGGACGCAGCCCACGAAGGTGACGGTGAAGTCATATGCCGTGAAGCCCTTGGCCACGATCAGCAGCGAGGGCGAGAAGACAAAGACAAAAGGCACCAGCGCCTTGGCCATGCCGAGCCGGAAGGCCATGTTGCCGGTCTTGAAGGGATCGCTGCCGGCAATGCCCGCCGCCGCATAGGCGGCCAGCGCCACGGGCGGCGTGATGTCGGCCAGCACGCCGTAGTAGAAGACGAAGAAGTGCGCCACCAGCGGCTCCACGCCCAACTGCACCAGCGTCGGCGCGGCCACCGTGACCATGATGATGTAGTTGGCGGTGGTGGGGATGCCGCAACCCAGCAGGATGCACACCAGTCCCGTCATGATGAGCGCCGCCAGCAGCGTCAGCGACTGGATGTCGACCCATTGCGCGGGCAGCAGCGTGCCGACGCCGCCCGACACCGCCTGCGCCGCGCCGGTGATGATGCTGCTGAGCTTGAAGCCCACGCCGGTGAGCGTGACGACGCCGATGACGAGCCCGACCGTGGCGGCGGCAGCGCCCACCGCCAGCGCGTACTTGGCACCGGTGCTGAAGGCCTCGACCAGGGCCGGTGTGCCGATGCGGCCTTGCACCTGCAGAGCCTTGATGAGCAGCGGGGTGGCGACCAGCGCCGCGCCAAAGATCGCCAGCTTGAGCTGGGTGCTCTCGATGCCACCAAACACCAGCAGCAGCAGTACCGCATGCAGCCCCGCCAGCAGCGCCCAGTGCGCGGCGCCGTTGCCGCGCGCGCGCGTGCACAAGCCGACGATGGCGCAAGAGCTGATACCGGTGAATGCCGCCAGGTACGGGGTGCGCCCGGTAGTGAGCACGGCAATCAGCAGCAACAGCGGGATCAGCGTCGGCCAGCGCTCACGCAGGCTCTGGCGCAGCTTGGGCATCTCTTCCTCGGTCAGGCCGCGCAGGCCGAAGCGCTTGGCTTCGAAATGCACCTGCATGAAGACGCCGAAGAAGTGCATGAAGGCCGGCACCGCGGCGGCGATGATGATGGTCTGGTAGGGCACGGCCAGGAACTCGATCATCAGGAAAGCCGCCGCGCCGAGCACCGGCGGCGTGATCTGGCCGCCGGTGCTGCTGGCCGCCTCCACCGCGGCGGCGAACTCGCGCTTGTAGCCGACGCGGATCATGGCCGGGATCGTCAGCGAGCCCACCGTCACCGCATTGGCCACGCTGCTGCCCGAAAGCATGCCGAACATCGCCGAGCCGAACACGCTGACCTTGGCCGGCCCGCCGGCATAGCGCCCGGCGATGCTGCTGGCAATGTCCAGAAACAGTTGCCCGAGGCCGATGCGCGTGGCCAGCACGCCGAAGAGCACGAAGTGAAAGACGTAGGTCGCCACCACGCCCACTGCCACGCCGTAGACGCCCTGGCTGGTCAGGTACTGGTGGTTGATGAGCTGGCTCCAGCTCGCACCCGCGTGCTTGAGCAGGCCCGGAAACAGCGGCCCGGCCAGCGCATAGGCCATGAAGGCGATGGCGATGATCGGCAGCGGCCAGCCCATGCTGCGCCGCGTGGCCTCGAGCAGCGCGACGATGAGGATGCTTCCCATCACCACGTCCAGGGCCAGCGGGTTGCCGACGCGGAAGGTCAGGTCCTCGAAGATCCAGGGGATGTAGAGCACCGAAGCGGCCACCGCCGCGGCCAGCAGCCAGTCGAACCAGGGCACGTTGCCGGGCGCGGCGGCGCGGTGCGCGGCGGCCTTCTCAAGCAGCACTTGGCGGTGCGGGAAGACGACGAAGATCAGGCCCAGCACGAAAGCCAGGTGGACGCCGCGGTGCGTCACCTCCTGCAAGAGGCCGAAGCCGGCGGTGTAGTAGTGAAAGGCCGACAGCAGCAACAGCAGCCCCCCCACCACCGTGGCCGCCACCGCCGTGAGCGGCCGAAAGCGCATCTCGGGGTCGTACTTCTGCTCCAGGGCCTGGAGCTGCTGGTCGTCGGGCAGGGCAGTGGTCATGGGCGAGAGCGTGGCAGGGCATGAAAAAAGGGGCAGCCGTCGCGGGCCGCCCCTTGCGGGCCTGGCGGGCGCCGGTCTACTTCAGCAGCCCGGCTTCCTTGTAGAACCGTTCGGCACCTGGGTGGAAGGGGATGCCGGCGCTCTTGACGGCGTTTTCCTTGGTGATGAACTTGCCCTTGGCGTGGCCGCTGGCCA
>JANMVM010000211.1:0-6361 GCA_031392695.1 Rubrivivax sp. | reverse complement strand
TGCAGGCCCGCCGCGCCCGCCCGGTGAAGGGCGATGTGTTGCGGGCTGATGGGAATTCTGCAAACCTCACCCGGCGCCGTCATTCCCCCGCCGCGGTGCAATCCGGGCGCCCCCGGCCGGGGGCGCCCGCTTGGGGGGGGTCAGCGGGGCAGCAGGGCCTGTTGCACGGCCTGCATCACCGCCTTCGGGTCGGGCCAGGTGCCGTGCCCTCCCAGCACCTGCACGCCCGGCCCCCAGGGGCGCCACAGCGTGGGGTCGCTGGGCCCCATCACCGACACCAGCGGCGTGTCCACCGCCGCGGCCATGTGGCCCGGGCCGGTGTCGTTGGAGACCATCAGTGCGGCGTCCTTGAGCAGCGCCGTGTAGACGCCCAGGTTCACGCCCGGCAGCAGGCGCGCGCTGGCGAACTGTGCGCGCGCGATGCGCTCTTCTTCGCCGGGCCCCGGGCACACCACCACGCTGCGGCCCAGCTTGGGCAGTGCCTGGGCCGCGAAATCGGCGAACCGGGGCCAGGTTTTGTCCTGCTGGTTCCAGGTGCCGCCGGCGAAGGGGCAGATGAGCACGCAGCCGGCTTCGATGCCGTGCGCGGCACGCAGTGCCCGCGCCTGCGTCCCCTGCTCGGCGGTGGGTGCCAGATGGATGCGCGTGGGCAGTGGCGCGGCCTGACCGAGCAAGGCATCACCCAGTTGCCAATAGGCCTGCAATTCGTGCACGCCGCGGGGGCGCGTCACCGCCTGGCCGAGCAAGAGCCTGCGGCCCTCCCAGGCGTGGCCCAGCGCGCGCAGGCCGGCGAGGCGGAACTCCAGCGCACTGGAAAACGAATCGGGCAGACACAGCGCATCGATGCGCCGCCCCGCGCCAGCGGCGCGCGCCGGCGCGCCCAGCCGGCGCAGCAGGCGCACGCGATCGCCGGCGCTCTTGGGCAGGACGTGAACCGGCCAGCCCTGGCCGGCCAGCAGGTCACGCGCCCAACCCTTGCCCACCAGGGTGAGATCGAAACCCTGCGCCGCCAGGCGTTGCAGCAGGGGCAGGCCCAAGATCACGTCACCCACCCAGTTGCGCAAGCGAACGATCAAAGGACGGGGAGAAGGGGTGGCCATGGGCAGCAGATAATCGGCGCTGATTCTGCCTGCGCCGCCACCCCGATGAACCCAGCTCCGACAGCGCCATTCCCACTGCAGGCCGCCGCAGTCACGGCGCGCCACGACCGGTTGCTCGCCACGCCGGCCTGGCCGGCGCACGAGCCAGCAGCCGCCGGCGGCGAACTCGGCCGCTGGATCCAGGTCAACCACCGCAACAACTGCCTGCTGTGGGCCGAGGAAGACCTGGCGCGCCGCACCACGGTAGCCGACGCCGAGATCGCCGCCAACAAGCGCGCCATCGACGGCTACAACCAGGCGCGCAACGACGCCACCGAGCGCGTCGACGAGTTGCTGCTGCTGGCGCTGGGCCTGGTCGACGAGGCGGCGGCGCGCAGCGATGCGCTGTCGGCCCGGGCACCCGCCGGCGCGCGACTGAACAGCGAAACGGCAGGCAGCATGATCGACCGGCTGTCGATCATGGCGCTCAAGATCCGCGCCATGCGCGAGCAGACGGCGCGCCAGGACGTGGCTGAAGCGCACCGCGCCGCCAGCCGGGTGAAGCTGGCCCGGCTCGAGCAGCAGCGCGGCGATCTGGCCGCCTGCCTGGACGCGCTGCTGGCAGAAACGGCCGCCGGCCGGGCGTATTTCAAGGTTTACCGGCAGTTCAAGATGTACAACGATGCGCAACTCAACCCGCAGCTCGTCAAAGAACGCCAACGCCCTTGAATCCACCGCGCGTCCTCATCGTCAAGACGTCGTCGATGGGCGATGTCGTGCATGCCCTGCCGGTGGTCAACGACATCCACGGGCGCTTTCCCGGCGCCCAGATCGACTGGCTGGTGGAGGCGCCTTTCGCCGCCATCCCGCAAATGCACCCGGGCGTGCGGCGCGTGCTGCCGATATCATGGCGCAAGTGGCGCGGGCAGTTGCTGCAGGCCCAGACCTGGCGCGCGATGCGCTCGCTGCGCGAGCAGCTGCGGCAAGAAAACTACGACGTGGTGCTGGACCTGCAGGGCCTGCTCAAGAGCGCGCTGTGGGCGCGCCAGACCGGTGCCCCGGTGGTGGGCTACGACCGCCGCAGCATTCGCGAGCCGGCGGCGAGCTGGCTGTACGCACGCACGGCGGCCGTGCCGCTCAACCTGCATGCGGTGCAACGCTGCCGCGAGCTGGTGGCGGCCCATCTCAACTACGAACTGCCGATCGTGCGCGCGGCCGATTTCGGGTTGCGGGCGCCGGCGCCGACCTGGAAGCCGCGCTGGCCCGCCTACGCGCTGATCATCCCCAACGCGAGCCGGCGCGAAAAGCTCTGGCCCGAACGACACTGGGTGTCGGTGGGCAATCGCATGACCGAGCTCGGTCTGACCCCCGTGGTCTGCTGGGGCCGGCCTGATGAACAGACGCTGGCCGAACGCATCGCCGCCAGTTGCGAAGGTGACGTGCCGCCTTTCCTGAAGGTGGCCCAGATGGCCTCGGTGCTGGCCGGCGCGCAGCAGGTGGTGGGCCTGGACACCGGCTTCACGCACCTGGCGGCGGCGCTCGGCCGGCCAACCCTGGGCATCTACTGCGATCACGAGCCGGGTCTGGCCGGCATCACCGGGCCGGGCCGCGTGGCCAGCATCGGCGGCAAGGGCCAGGTGCCCTCGCGGGCGGACGTGCTCGCGCTTTTCGAACAGCAAATGCGGACCTGAGCGGGGCCCGATCCGGGCCCGATCCGGGCCTGACCGGGGCCTTGCGTTTCTGGCCTGAAGCAGGGATCGCCGCGAGCGTGCGAGGGCTAAAAGCGTGGGCGGCAGAAGGTCGTCGGCTGCAACGCGCGAGCACCCGGCACCGCCGGATATCCCCTCCTGCGCCCAGGGGGCAAGCCCTGGGCTTGTGGGGTTCACTAGTACTCCAACCCACAGATTTCGAGACATGAAAACGCGTCTTCGTCCACCATGCGTCGTTGCAAATCCTCGCGATACCAGAAGGTATCGCGGTGGTTTGCGCCTAGCCTGGCGAACGAATCCATCGTTTTCAACTTGTCTCGAAACCTATGGGTTGGAGCACTAGCGGTACTCGGTTTTCGCACGTTTGGCTTGGCCGCTCTTCGAGAACGCTTCGACGCCTTCTGCGGCCCACGCGCCTAGAGCGCGTCGATGCGCTGGGGCGGGTAACTGTCCCAGCTCAAGCAGCCCGGGCACTGCCAGAAGTAGTGCTGGGCTTCGAAGCCGCAGGCCGCGCAACGGTAGCGTTGCAGCGGGCGGGCGGCGCGTGCCACGGCGTCGCGCAGCGCGGCGCGTGCCTCCTCGGTCCAGTCTTCGGGCGGCACCGAAAACAGCAGCTGCGCGGCCGACAGCGAAGGGTGCGCCTTGAGGTACGCGAGCAGCCGCGGCAGCCGTTGCACGGGAGCGGAGCCGTCGACCTGCTCGAGGGCCTGCAGCAGTTCGATGGCCGGCATGTCCTGCAGCGCGGCGGCCAGCGCGGCCTGCGCCTGCTCGGCCTGGCCGCAGGCGATCGCCGAAGCGGCGTACTCGGGCGCCACGAGCAGGAACGTCGCCGGCTGCTGGGCGCGCAGCGCGTCCCAGGCCGCCAGCGCGCCAGTGTGGTCACCGAGCTTGCGCAGCCGCTGGCCTGTCAGCACCCCCGGGCGGGCCGCCTGGGGGGCTGCATCGCGGGCGCGCTGCAGCGCCGCCAGCGCTTCAGCGGGCTGGCCCTGGGCATCGGCCTGCTCGGCCATTTCGCACTCGTAGTGTGCGATGCGCGCCGCGAACGACCCCGTGCCCTGGCGCTCCAGGCGCCGCGCCACGGCGGCGGCCTGCGGCCAGTCGCGCGAGCGTTCGTAGAGCGAGAGCAGCGCGAGCTGGGCCTCGGCGTCGTAGGAGGTGCCTTGCAGGGCGCGCCAGGCGGCCTCAGCGCGGTCGAAGAGGCCCGCCTTCATGAAATCCTGGGCCAGCGCGAGCTGCGCGCGGTGGCGCTCGCCGGCCTTCAGGTCGGCGCGCTCCAGCAGATGCTGGTGCACTCGCACTGCGCGCTCGAATTCGCCTCGGCGACGGAACAGGTTGCCCAGCGCAAAGTGCAGTTCGGTGGTGTCGGGGTCGTTTTGTACCGCCTCGATGAAGGCGTCGATGGCTTGGTCCTGCTGTTCGTTGAGCAGCAGGTTCAGGCCTTTGAAATAGGCCCGAGGCGAGTCGTCGCGTTCGCGCTTGAGCTGTCGCAGGTCCAGGCGCGAGGCCATCCAGCCCAGGGCAAAGACCGCGGGCAGGCCGATCAGCAGCCACTGCAGATCAAAGTCCATCGCGGCCGCTTGTCAGGGGCCGACCCGGGGCGGGTGCTCGCCACCGAACTCGGACGGCATCAGCGAGCTGGCGGCAGCCGCGGCCGGCTGGGGGCCGGGCGGGGCAAGGCGATGCGTCAGGCGCCAGCGGCGCCACAGGTCCGGCAGCATGGCCAGCACGCCGACAGCACAGCCCGCGGCAAAGGCCACCAGCACGATGATCACCAGCGGTGAGCGCCACTGCACGCCAAAGAACCAGTGCACGGTGGCCGTCTGCTGGTTGTTCAGCGCGAAGGCAAACAGGGTGAAGAAGATGAAGGCCCGGAGCAGCCAGGAGATGAGGCGCATGCGGCGCCGATTCTAGGATCTTGGCGCCGCGCGCTCAGGCGCGATCGGCGTCCGACGCGGCCTGTGCGTCGACCGCTTCGCGCAGCGCTTTGCCGGGCTTGAAGTGAGGCACCAGTTTTTCGGGGATCACGACCTGCTCGCCACTGCGCGGATTGCGGCCCACGCGGGGTGGGCGGCGGTTGATGCTGAAGCTGCCGAAGCCGCGGATCTCGATGCGGTGGCCGCGCGCCAGGGCATCGGACATGGCGTCCAGGATGGTCTTGACGGCAAACTCCGTGTCGCGCTGGGTGAGCTGCGAGAAGCGTTCGGCCAGGCGGGTGACGAGGTCGGAGCGGGTCATCGTTGATCAGCCGGTGCAGCGGGTCCGGGGGGCCAGCCGGACCCCCAGGGTGCCGGACGGGGAGTGCCAGGGCCTCGGGGCCCTGGACCAGCCCGCCAGGCCCTTGCGGACCTGGCGGGCGCGGACAACGTTTACTCGTTGCTCTTGTCGAGCTTGGCGCGCAGCAGGGCGCCCAGGCTCGTGGTACCGGCGTTCTCACGCTCGCTGCTCTGCTTCAAGCCCTGCATGGCCTGCTGTTCGTCGGCGTTGTCCTTGGCCTTGATGGACAACTGGATCGAACGCATCTTGCGGTCGACGTTGATCACCATGACGTTGACGTCGTCGCCTTCCTTGAGCAGGTTGCGCGCATCCTCGACGCGGTCGCGGCTGAGCTCCGATGCCCGCAGGTAGCCGGTGACGTCGTCGTTGAGCTGGATCTCGGCGCCGCGCGGGTCGACGCTCTTGACCTTGCCGTTGACGATCGCGCCGCGGTCGTTGAGCGTGGTGAAGCTCGTGAACGGGTCGACGTCCAGCTGTTTGATGCCCAGGCTGATGCGCTCGCGCTCGACGTCGACCGCCAGCACCAGGGCTTCGACTTCCTGGCCCTTCTTGTAGTTGCGCACGGCCGTTTCGCCCGGCTCGTGCCAGGACAGGTCGGACAGGTGCACGAGGCCGTCGATGCCAGCCGTCAGCCCGATGAAGACGCCGAAGTCGGTGATGCTCTTGACGGGGCCCTTGACGCGGTCACCGCGCTTGACACTCGAAGAGAATTCTTCCCACGGGTTGGCCTTGCACTGCTTCATGCCCAGGCTGATGCGGCGCTTGTCCTCGTCGATCTCGAGCACCATGACTTCGACTTCTTCGCCCAGGGTGACGACCTTGGCGGGCGCGACGTTCTTGTTGGTCCAGTCCATCTCGGAGACGTGCACCAGGCCTTCGATGCCGGGTTCGATCTCGACGAATGCACCGTAGTCGGCGATGTTGGTGATCTTGCCGAACAGGCGCGTGCTGTTCGGGTAGCGGCGGCTCACGCCATGCCAAGGGTCGTCGCCCAGTTGCTTGAGGCCCAGGCTGACGCGGTTCTTCTCGGCGTCGAACTTCAGCACCTTGGCCGTCAGCTCCTGACCCACGGTGACCACTTCGCTCGGGTGGCGCACGCGGCGCCAGGCCATGTCGGTGATGTGCAGCAGACCGTCGATGCCGCCCAGGTCGACAAACGCACCGTACTCGGTGATGTTCTTGACCACGCCGTGCACGATGGCGCCTTCGGACAGGGTTTCGAGCAACTTGGCGCGTTCTTCGCCCATCGAAGCCTCGACGACAGCGCGGCGCGACAACACGACGTTGTTGCGCTTGCGG
>JANMVM010000354.1:0-4742 GCA_031392695.1 Rubrivivax sp. | reverse complement strand
TGGTTCTCCCATTCCTTGGGGTAGCCGATGCCGGGTTTGGTCTCGACGTTGTTGAACCAGGCGTACTCGACGCCGGGGCGGCTGGTCCACACGTTCTTGCAGGTCACGCTGCAGGTGTGGCAGCCGATGCATTTATCCAGGTTCAGCACCATGCCGACTTGGGCGCGGATCTTCATGGGTTCTCTCCTTGGCCTTGGAACGCGGCGGCTAAGTGGTCGTCACGTGGCGTGTCGAGCCAGTCCACTTTCTCCATCTTGCGCACGACGACGAATTCGTCCCGGTTGGTGCCGATGGTTCCGTAGTAGTTGAAGCCGTAGCTGAACTGCGCGTAGCCGCCGATCATGTGCGTCGGCTTGAGCACGATGCGCGTCACGCTGTTGTGGATGCCGCCGCGCACGCCGGTGATCTGCGAGCCGGGCGTGTTGATGATCTTCTCCTGCGCGTGGTACATCATCAGCATGCCGGGGTTGACGCGCTGGCTGACCACCGCGCGCGCCGCGATGGCGCCGTTGATGTTGAAGACCTCGACCCAGTCGTTGTCCTCCACGCCGGCGACCTTGGCGTCGTCCTCGCTCAGCCACACCACCGGGCCGCCCCGGTTGAGCGTCAGCATCATCAGGTTGTCGCTGTAGGTGCTGTGGATGCCCCACTTCTGGTGCGGCGTGATGAAGTTGAGCAGGATCTCCCTGTTGCCGTTGGGCTTGATGTTGTGGATGCCGGCGGTGGTCTTCAGATCCACCGGCGGGCGGTAGCTGCTCAGGGCCTCGCCGAAGGCGATCATCCAGGGGTGGTCGAGGTAGAACTGCTGGCGCCCGGTCAGCGTGCGCCAGGGGATCAGTTCATGCACGTTGGTGTAGCCGGCGTTGTAGCTGACGGTCTCGCTCTCGATGCCGCTCCAGGTCGGGCTGCTGATGATCTTGCGCGGCTGCGCCTGCACGTCGCGGTAGCGGATCTTCTCGTCCTCGCGGTGCAGCGCCAGGTGCGTGTGATCGCGGCCGGTCTGCTTGCCCAGCGCCTGCCAGGCCTTGACCGCAACGTGGCCGTTGGTCTCGGGTGCGAGCTGCAGGATGACCTCGCAGGCGTCGATGTCGGTGACGATCCTGGGCATGCCCTGCGTCACGCCTTCGGTCAGCGTCTTGCCGTTGAGCTGGCCGAGTTGCTCGACTTCGGTGCCGGTCTTCCATCCAATGCCCTTTCCACCATTGCCCAGCTTGTCCATCAAGGGGCCGAGCGCGGTGAAGCGCTTGAACACGTTGGGGTAGTCGCGCTCGACGACGGCGATCTGCGGCGCGGTCTTGCCGGGGATCAGTTCGCATTGGCCCTTGTGCCACTCCTTGACCTCGAAGGGTTGCGCCAGTTCACCGGCGGTGTCGTGCATGATCGGCGTCAGCACGACTTCCTTCTCGACGCCCAGGTGGCCGACGCAGACTTCGCTGAAGGTCTTGGCGAAGCCCTTGTAGATCTCCCAGTCCGAGCGCGATTGCCAGACCGGGTCGACCGCGGCGCTGAGCGGGTGGATGAAGGGGTGCATGTCGCTGGTGTTGAGGTCGTTCTTCTCGTACCAGCTGGCGGTGGGCAGCACGATGTCGCTGTACAGGCAGGTCGTGCTCATGCGGAAGTCCAGCGTGACCACGAGATCGAGCTTGCCCACGGGCGCGTCTTCGTGCCACTTCACCTCTCGGGGCTTGGCCTCGTCCTTGCCGAGGTCCTTGCCCTGGATGCCGTTCTCGGTGCCCAACAGGTGCTTGCAGAAGTACTCGTGGCCCTTGCCGGATGAACCCAGCAGGTTGCTGCGCCAGACGAAGAGCACGCGGGGCCAGTTCTGCGGCGCGTCGGGGTCCTCGCAGCTCATCTGCACGCTGCCGTCCTTCAAGCCGCGCACGACGTAGTCCTTGGCGTCGAGGCCGGCGGCGCTGGCGTCCTTGACGAGTTGCAGCGGGTTGGTCTTGAGCTGTGGCGCGCTGGGCAGCCAGCCCATGCGTTCGGCGCGCACGTTGTAGTCGATCATGCTGCCGGCATACATCGCCTTGTCGGCCTCACTCAGGGTGGGCGAGACGATCTCCTCCATGCCCAGCTTCTCGTAGCGCCACTGGTCGGTGTGGGCGTAGAAGAAGCTGGTGCTGTTCATCTGCCGCGGTGGGCGGATCCAGTCCAGCGCGAAGGCCAGCGCCGTCCAGCCGGTCTGCGGGCGCAGCTTTTCCTGCCCCACGTAGTGCGCCCAGCCGCCACCGCTCTGGCCGATGCAGCCGCACATCATCAAGAGGTTGATGACGCCGCGGTAGTTCATGTCGGCGTGGTACCAGTGGTTCATCGCCGCGCCGATGATGATCATCGACTTGCCGTTCGTCTTGTGCGCGTTCTCGGCGAACTGGTGCGCCACGGCGATGATCTGCGCGCGCGGCGTGCCGGTGATGGTCTCGGCCCAGGCGGGTGTGTAGGCCGCATCGTCGTCGTAGCTCTTCGCTCCAGAACCCAATCCTCGGTCGATGCCGTACTGCGCCACCTGCAGGTCGAAGACCGTGGCCACCAGGGCCTCGCGGTGCTCGCCTGCCTTGCCCAGGCGCAGGCGCACCGCCGGCACCCTGACGAAGTTGACCTCGCCGTGCTGGGCGTTGGACTTGATGTGCGGCGTGGCCACGCCGCCGAAGTAGGGCAGGCCGACGCCCACCACTTCGTGCAGCTGCGCGCCATCCTCGAGCACCGACAGCTTGAGCTTGACCTCGGCGCCATGGCGCGCTTCCTTGTTCTCGAGGTTCCACTTGCCCTGGTCGCTGCGACCGTCGGCGCCCCAGCGAAAGCCGATGCTGCCGTTGGGCAGCACGGCGCGGCCGCTGGTGTCGAAGGCGACGGTCTTCCACTCGGGGTTGTTGTCCTGCCCGAGCTTGCCGTTGAAGTCCGATGCGCGCAGGTAGCGGTCGGGCACCAGGGTCTTGCTGCCGTCGGGCAGCTGGTGCTCTTTCAACATGACGAGCAGCGGCAGGTCGGTGTAGCGCCGTGCGTAGTCGTCGAAGTAAGGGCTGCGCTGCTTGAAGTAGAACTCGTTGAGGGCCACGTGGCCCATCGCCATCGCCAGCGCCGCATCGGTGCCCTGCTTGGGGTGCATCCAGATGTCGGCCAGCTTGGCGACTTCGGAGTAGTCGGGCGTCACCGCCACTGTCTTGGCACCCCTGTAGCGCACCTCGGTGAAGAAGTGGGCGTCGGGCGTGCGCGTCTGCGGCACGTTGCTGCCCCAGGCGATGATGTAGGTGCTGTTGTACCAGTCGGCGCTCTCGGGCACATCGGTCTGCTCGCCCCAGACTTGCGGGCTGGCCGGGGGCAGGTCGCAGTACCAGTCGTAGAAGCTCATGCACACGCCACCGATCAGGCTCAGGTAACGGCTGCCGGCGGCGTAGCTGACCATGCTCATGGCCGGGATCGGCGAAAAGCCGATGACGCGGTCGGGGCCGTGCTTCTTGATCGTGTAGACGTTGGACGCAGCGATGATCTGGTTGACCTCGTCCCAGCTGCTGCGCACGAAGCCGCCCATGCCGCGCACCTGCTGGTAGTCGCGGCGGGCCGCGTCGTCCTCGACGATGCGGGCCCAGGCCTCGACCGGCGTCTTCGTCACCTGGAGCGCGGCACGCCAGCGCTCGAGCAGGCGGCCGCGCACCATCGGGTACTTGACGCGGTTGGCGCTGTACAGGTACCAGCTGTAGCTGGCGCCACGGGCGCAGCCGCGCGGCTCGTGATTGGGCATGTCCCAGCGCGTGCGCGGGTAGTCGGTCTGCTGCGTCTCCCAGGTCACGATGCCGCCCTTGACGTAGATCTTCCAACTGCAGCTGCCGGTGCAGTTGACGCCGTGCGTGCTGCGCACGATCTTGTCGTGGGCCCAGCGGTTGCGGTAGGCGTCTTCCCAGGTGCGGTCTTCGCCGGTGGTCACGCCGTGGCCGCCCGAGTAGGACTCGGTGGGCAGCGTGAAGTGGGTCAGGCGGTCGAGGAAGTGACTCATGGTGGGGTCCTTGGAAAAGCCATCAGCAGGGCATCGTCGCGAGGCGGCGGCTGTAGTGCCACCACGTCACGGCGATGCAGGTGAGGTAGAAGAAGAAGAAGATCTGCAGCGCCGCTTGCGGGCCGCCGGTGAGGGCGATCGAGGTGCCGTAGCTCTTGGGGATGAAGAAGCCGCCGTAGGCACCGACGGCGCTCGCAAAGCCCAGCACCGCGGCGGCCTCCATGCCGGCGTCTTTGGCGGCCCGCTGGCGCGCGCCCGGCAGCGGGCCGGCGGCGCGCTGGCGCTCAGTCAGGAAGATCACCGGAATCATGCGAAAGGTGCTGCCGTTGCCGATGCCTGCAGCGGCGAAGAGCAGGCCGAAGCTGGCGACGAAGCCGATGAAGCGGCCGGGCTGGCCGTCATGCGGCAGGCACTGCAGCACCGCCACGACACCCAGCGCCAGGGCCACGAAGGACCAGAAGGTGACGCGCGCGCCGCCCAGGCGGTCGGCCATCCAGCCGCCCAGCGGTCGCAGCAGGGCACCCAGCAGGGGGCCGAGCCAGGCGAGTTGCGGCGCCACGGCGTCGGGGAACTGGCTCTGCACGAGCATCGGCAGCCCGGCCGAGTAGCCGATGAAGCTGCCGAAGGTGCCCAGGTAGAGCCAGCACATGAGCCAGTTGTGCTGGCGCGTGAAGATCACCGCCTGTTCGGCGAAGCCGGCCCTGGCATCGGCCAGGTCGTCCATGCCGAACCAGGCCGCAGCGGCGCTGAGGGC
>JANMVM010000158.1:0-12329 GCA_031392695.1 Rubrivivax sp. | reverse complement strand
GGGTGCGCGCAAGCCGTTTTTCCACACCCTGGTGGCGCCGCTGGCGGTCGAAATGGGTGAGGCCTACCCCGAGCTGCGGCGCGAGATGGCGCGCGTGACCGAGGTGCTGAAGGTCGAGGAAGAGCGCTTCTTCCAGACCATCGCCAACGGCATGGACATGCTTGAAGCGGCGCTGAACGTGAAGCCCGGCGAGTTCGTGGTTGAGCAGACTCGTGGACTAGGGCTCCAAGGCAAGCTGGTCCTCGACGGCCAAACCGCCTTCAAGCTGCACGACACCTTCGGCTTCCCGCTCGACCTGACGGCCGACGTCTGTCGCGAGCTCGGCGTCAAGGTCGACGAAGCCGGCTTCAATGCGGCCATGAACCGCCAGCGCGAGCAGGCGCGCGCGGCGGGCAAGTTCAAGGCCGCGGCGGGCCTGTCCTACAGCGGGGCCGACACGCAGTTCCATGGCTACGAGCACCTGGTGTGCGAACACAGCCGGATCACCGCGATCTATGTCGACGGCAACCTCGTCAACCGCGCCAAGGCCGGCGACGACGCGGTGATCGTGCTCGACCACACGCCCTTCTATGCCGAGAGCGGCGGCCAGGTCGGCGACACCGGCGAGCTGCGCAACGCGCGCAGCCGCGTCATCGTCGAGGACACCATCAAGATCCAGGCCGCGGTACACGGTCACCAGGGCCGCATCGTCGAAGGCGAGATCGAGGTCGGCGACACCGTGGTCGCCCGCGTCGACGGCGAGCACCGCGCCCGCACCGTGCGCAACCACAGCGCCACGCACCTGATGCACAAGGCGCTGCGCGAGGTGCTGGGCGCGCATGTCCAGCAAAAGGGCTCGCTCGTCAACGCCGAGCGCACGCGCTTCGACTTCGTGCACAACGCGCCGGTCACTGACGCGCAGATCACGCAGATCGAGTCCATCGTCAACGCCGAGATCCTGGCCAACGCCGCGGCCACGGCGCGCGTGCTGCCGATCGACCAGGCGCAGAAGACCGGCGCCATGATGCTGTTCGGCGAGAAATACGGCGACGAGGTGCGCGTGCTTGACATCGGCACCAGCCGCGAGCTCTGCGGCGGCACGCACGTGCAGCGCACGGGTGACATCGGCCTGTTCAAGATCGTCGCCGAAGGGGGTGTCGCCGCCGGCATCCGCCGCGTCGAAGCCGTCACCGGCGGCAACGCGCTGGCCTATCTTCAGCAGTTGGAGAGCAGCGTCAGCGGCCTGGCCGCCACGCTCAAGGCCACGCCGGGCGAAGTGCCGGGCCGCGTGGCCGCGGTGCTGGACCACCTGCGCGCGCTGGAAAAGGAAGTCGAGTCGCTGAAGAGCAAGCTGGCCTCATCGCAGGGCGATGAGCTGCTGGCCCAGGCGGTCGATGTCAAGGGCAACAAGGTGGTGGCCGCGATGCTGCAAGGCGCCGACGCCAAGGCGCTGCGCGAGACCGTTGACAGGCTCAAGGACAAGCTCAAGAGCGCGGCCATCGTGCTGGCGGCGGTGGACGGCGGCAAGGTGCAGCTGGCAGCGGGTGTGACGGCCGACCAGATGGGCAAGGTCAAGGCCGGCGAGCTCGTCAACTTCGTTGCACTGCAGGTCGGCGGCAAGGGCGGCGGCAAGCCCGACCTGGCGATGGCCGGCGGCAGCGACGCCGCGGCGCTGCCGGCGGCATTGGCCTCGGTGGCCGGCTGGGTGGCCGCACGCCTGTAGCCAGGCCTGCCGCTGCACGACAGCAAAAAGGCGGCCCGCGGGGGCCGCCTTTGGCTTTGGCCGAGGCGACAGGCGCCCCGGTGTTGCTTCAGCCGGCCGGCGTTCGCCGGCCCAAGGGCTCTGGGTGCGGCCCCTTGTCCCGACTCAGAACTCGTAGCGGGCCGTGATCTGCAGCGCCCACTGCGACTCGCCCTTGGCCTGGCGCAGCGTGTAGTCGTCCTGGTCGCCAACGACGTAGATGTACTTGCCCTGCGCATTGAGGCCGGCCGAGCTGACGAAGGTGCGGCGGTTGCCACCGGCGGACTGGAAGCCCATCTCGTTGGTGCGGCCCCAGCGCTTGTTGAGCAGGTTGCCGAGGTTCAGGATGTCCAGCGTGATGCTGCCCTTGTGCTCGGAGGTGAAGCCCGGCACTTCCTGGCTCAGGCGCGCGTCGAAGGTGCTGACGAAGGGCGAGAAGCTGCCGCCGCGCTTGACCACCGAGCCGCGCGATCCGTCGAGCTCCTTGTAGGTGCCGACGATGCTCCAGAACTTGTACTCGGCCGCCTGCTTGGCCGCCGGCGTGGCACCGGCAAAGTCCACCTCGCCGGAGCCCGGCGCGCTGGGGATGTACATCAGGTCGTTGCCGGACACGCCATCGCCGTTGAGGTCGTTGCGGAAAGTCCAGCTGTAGGGCTTGCCGGTGCGGCCTTCGTAGAACACGCCGGCGGTGGTGCGGTACTTGCCCACGAAGGCCTTGGACCACGACAGCGAGGCGCTGATGCGGTCGCGCACCAGGTAGGCCGAGTTGGCGGCGACCTCTTCGTTGGCATTGAACACCGCGCGCGAATTGAAGTTCGAGTTCGACACCGACGACGTCAGCGGGCTGACCTCGGTGGCCGTCGAGCGCGTGTACCCCGCCTGCCACGACAAGCCGTCGCGGCTGGGCTGCGACAGTCCGAGCGTGATGCTGTTGCCGCCGCCCTTGTCGCTGGTCGAGGCCAGCAGCACGTTGTTGAACAAGGGGTTGGACAGCGCCCGGTTACGCGCTCCGGCCTGGCCGGCGCTGGTGTTGCAGGCGGCCGTGTTGTTGACCAGGCTGGCACTGTTGCCGTTGGCCGCCGGCGTCCAGCAGGTGGCGCTCAGGCCCTGGGGCGTGTAGTACAGCTCACGTCCGTCCGAACCGCGGGCCGTGCTGGCACCCAGGTTCAAATGCTGGTAATAAAGCCCGGACTTGGTCTTGGTGTACAGCCATTCGGCGCTGGCCACGAGGCCGCCCCAGGGCAGTTCGGATTCGAAAGCCAGGTTGGCCTTCCACACCGACGGCTGGCCCAGCCCGTCCTGCAAGTAGTCCACGTTGGCCGCCGGCGGCGTGCCCGCGAAGTTGGTGGGTTGGGTGTCCGGGTTGGGGCTGAAAGTGCCGCCATTGGGTGTGCAGGGAGGGAAGGCGCCGCCGCAGCCGACGACACGCGTCGCCAGGCCGGTGTTGGAGTAGGGGTTGGACAGCCAGACGCTGGCCGCCGCGCCCTGGAAGAGACCGAAGCCGCCGCGCAGCTGCATCTTGGGGCCGTCCTTCGTGCCGAGGTCCCAGTTGAAGCCCAGGCGCGGCTGCAGCAGGGATTCGCCGTCCACGGTGAGCGAGTTGTCGCGCCCGAAGCCGCCGCTGTTGCGCGTCACGCCGTTGACCACCGTGGTGCTGACGCTGCCGGCCACCGGTGCCGCAGCGGCGCTGCTGTTCAGGCGCGGCTTGTCGCCGGTGTTGAGCTGGTCCAGGCGCACGCCGGCCAGCAGGCTGAAGGTCTTGCTCAGCTTCCAGGTGTCCTGCAGGAAGAGGCCGGTGTCGCGCAGCGTCCACTTCGCGATGCCGTCGTCGAGCGTGAAGCCCGGTGCAGCCAGCTGCACTTGGTAGGAGCTCGGGCGGCCGCGCTGGAAGTTCTCCAGCACCGCCTGTTCGAGCTGCGCCGCGGTGGCCGTGCCGCAGCTGAAGTTGGTGACGTTGCCGTTGAAGTTGTAGGTGTAGGCCGGCGTGGTGCCCGAGGCCACCGCGGCGTTGACGCAGCCGAAGGTGTAGTTGCCCAGCGTGTTCTGGAAGAAGGCGTTGTAGACCTTGTTGTTGGACAGGTCGGCGCCGAACTTCAGCTCATGGTCTCCGAGCGTCCAGTTGGCACCCAGGTAGCCGTCGAAGGTCTCGGTTTCCAGCACGTTGAAGTGGCGGCTTTGCTCGGTGCCGAAGTTCAGGAAGCGGCTGCCGGTGTTGACGCCCGCCGGGGCGCCGGCCGGGGCCGCACCGGTGAACTGCAGCGCCATGGCCGGCAGCCGGCTGTTGTTCTGCGGCGCGCTGTTGTAGTTGCGCTGCGAGACCTTGAACTCGGACGAGAAGTCCGGCGTCCAGTCGGCGAACCACTGCGCCACCGCGGTCTCGACGGTCTTGACCTGCGTCCACCACTGCGAAGTCAGCTGCAGCGAGGTCGCCGAGATGTTGCCGAAGGCGCCGTTGTTGGTCTCGTTCTGGTCGGTCTTGGTGTAGCGCAAGCTGGCGCGGTGGGCGTCGCTGATGTTCCAGTCGAGCTTGAGCAGCGCGTCCTTGACCTGAAGCTGGCCCGAGGAGCCGGCCACGCCGGGGTCGAAGTTGTACTGCGTCTTGGCGATCGTGGTCATCGAGTCGATGGCCGACTGCGAGATCGCCACCGCGGGCAGGGTGCCGCCGACGGGCCCGAATTCGGGCTGCACGCGGTTGCTCTTGAGCTCTTCGTAGTTGACGAAGAAGAAGAGCCGGTCCTTGATGATCGGCCCGCCGAGGGTGAAGCCGACCGTATCCTCCTTGAAAGGCGCGACCTTGAAGTAGCTGTCGGCGGCGCGGTTGTAGCGCTCGCCCACGGCCGACTGGTCGCGGTAGACGTAGTACACGCTGCCGTGCAGGTCGTTGGTGCCGCTCTTGGTCACGGCGTTGATGTTGGCGCCGGTGTAGCCCTGCTGCGTGACGTCGTAGTTGGAGACGTTGACCTGCACCGACTGGATGGCCTCGATGGAGATCGGCTGCTTCGACGTCGGCAGCGTGTTGGCCTCGAGGCCGAAGGTGTCGCTGATGGTGACGCCGTCGATGGTGATCTTGTTGTAGCGGCTGTTCTGGCCAGCGGCGCTGATTTCGCCGCGCTCCTTGTCGGTCTGCGACAGGCGCGGATCGGTGCGGGCGTAGTCCTGCAGGTTGCGGGCGATCGAGGCCAGCGAAGCGAGTTCGCGCGCACCGAGGCTGGTACCTGCGCCCATGTTGCCGCGATTGAACTTGTCGGACGCGCTGCGACCCGTGACGACCACGGTCTGGGACGCCGCTCCGAGCTGGGCGTCGAGGCTCAGGGCCTCGGCCAGGGCCAGGAACACGCCCTCCTGCCGATCGCTCAGGCTGCCCTTGCTGATGGTGATGGTGTAGGGCCCGCCCGGGCGCAGACCGCGCACGGCGTAGCGGCCGTCGGCATCGGTGGTGACGCTGTTGCTCGACCCCGACTCGACGTGCACGATGAGCACCGTGGCGCCGGCCACGGGCGCGCCATCGGCGCCGGTGACGCGGCCGTTGACGGCCGCGGTGGTGTTCTGCGCCAGTGCCGGCGCTGCGGCCACCACGGCCACGGCCACGGCCACAGCGGTCCTGGAGAATCCCAGCCAGTCGTCTCGGTTCATGATCGATTCCTTCAAATGGGGGTTGCGGCCGCTCGGCTGAGGCGCCCGGCCAGTCAGTAACCAAAGTGTGCAACGCAGCGGGCCCGCGGTGGCGGGCCCGAGGCCGCTTGTGCGTACGAAGTTATCCGGCTTGACGCGGCCCCGTGGCCGTGATGCAAGCCGTGATGCAAGCATCTTCCAGGCACCCCGGGCGCAAGAAGCATGCCCTGGATGATCCGGCCGCCACGTGCCCGTTTCATGACAGCGCGGCCGTGGGACACTCGCGCCGTCGCGCCTCCACCACGCTGGGCCATGCTCGAAAACCCCATCACCGTTCGCCGTGCCCGCCCTGCGGATGCAGCGGCCATCACCCGCCTCATGGGCAACCGCGGCGTCTACGCCAACTTGATGCAGCTGCCGATGCCGACCGAGGAAGTCTGGCGCAAGCGGCTCGAGGGTCAGACTGACCCCGACCGTGACGGCCTGCACGTGGTGGCCGAGCTCGACGGCAGCGTCGTCGGCAGCGCCGGCCTGCACCCGGCGCAACGGGTGCGCCGCCGGCACGCGGCGACGCTGGGCATCAGCGTGGCGCAGGAAGCCCAGGGCCGCGGCGTCGGCCGCGCGCTGATGCAAGCGGTGTGCGACTACGCCGATGGCTGGGCGCAGATCCTGCGCATCGAGCTCACGGTGTTCACCGACAACACGCGCGCCATCGCGCTGTACCAGGCCTTCGGCTTTCGCCTCGAAGGCACGCACATCGGCTTCGCTCTGCGCGACGGGGTCTTCGTCGACACGCACTCGATGGCGCGGCTGCACCCCCGGCCGCCGCAGTTGACATGGCCCGCGGCTTGATGCTGCGGCTGGCCGCTCAGGTGATGGCCGGCCTGTGTGGCCTGTGCGGCCTGGGCAGCTTCGGCGGCTTCGCCTGGGCCGCATCGGTGCCGGTGCAGGTGCCCAGTCTCGATGCGCCGGCGGGCACTGCGGTGGTGCTGCCGGGGCACTGGTTTGCCGCCGCGGCCGGCGTCCCGGCGCCGGCCCTGGTGCTGATGCACGGCTGCGGCGGCCCCTACGACGGTCGCGGCAGCCTGGCGCTGCGCTACACCGAGCTGGCCGCGCGGCTCAACGCGATGGGCATCCACGTCGTCGTCACCGATTCCTTCTCACCGCGTGGCGAGAAGGAGCTCTGCACCCAGCGCGTGGGCGATCGCCGCGTGACCCAGCAGCAGCGCCGGCGCGACGCGCTCGGCACCTTGCAGTGGCTGGCGACGCAGCCGGGGGTGGATGCCCGCCGGCTCGGCCTGCTGGGCTGGTCCAACGGCGGCAGCACGGTGCTGGCGGCGCTCAACCGGCGCCACCCCGAAGTCGCGGCAGCGCCGGTGCAGCCGAGCCTGGCGGTGGCCTTCTACCCGGGTTGCGAGAGCGAACTGCAACGCGGCTTCGAGCCCAGCGCGCCGCTGCTCATGCTGCTGGGCGAGCGCGACGACTGGACGCCCGCTGCGCCTTGCAAGGCGCTGGCGCAGCAGGCGCGGATCGCGCCGGCTGCAGCGCCTGTGCAGTGGGAAGCCTATGTTGACGCCTACCATGGCTTCGACGGCCAGGCGCCGCTGCGGCTGCGCCGCGACGTGCCCAATGGCGCCCACCCCGGCCAGGGCGTGCACGTGGGTGGCGAGCCGGCCGCCCGCGCCGCCGCGGCGGTGCGGCTCGACCAGTTTCTCAAAGATACCTGGAGCCTGCCCCGATGATTCCCACCTTGAGCCGCGTGCGACAAAACAGCGCCGCCGAGTTGCAGGCCTTCGACAGCACCTGCGAGAGCCTGTCGGGCTTCAACCCCGACATCTCCTTCGAATGGGTCGACGGCTTCCTGGCCGCGCTGGCCACCGGGCCGGTGCTGCCCGAGCCCGCGGTGTGGCTGCCGCTGATGTGCGGCGACGCCTTCGAGCGCGCCTTTGCCGATCCCTTCAGTGCCGACGAAGCGCGGCGGGCGCTGCAGCTGCGCCTGAAGGTGCTGTGCGATCAGCTCGACGCGGCGGCACTCATGAAAGACCCGCAGACGCTGCGCCTGGACCCGCTGATGGCCGAGTGGACCGACGCCGAACGCGAACGACTGGTGCAGGAATCGGGCCTGTCCGCCGAAGATGCCGCGATGATGCAGACTGGCGCGCTGTGGGCCGAAGGCTTCCTCGAAGCGGTGGAAGCCCAGCCCGGACTGTGGGAGCCGCCGGACGACGAAGAGGACGCCGTCATGTATGCCGCGCTGCTGGAGCAGATCGCCGGCCTGGGGATCCCGCCGCAGGCCGAAGCGTACGCGGCCCACTTCGCCAAGTACTACCCGCAGGGCGAGCCGACGCGCGATGAGCTGATTGCCGAGGCCTGCTGGTCGGCGCAGGACTTGCGGGTGTTCTGGGTCGACCACGCGCCGCGGCCCGCCACGCGCCACGTCGAGGCCACGCCCGGCCGCAACGAGCCCTGCCATTGCGGCAGCGGCAAGAAGTTCAAGAAATGCCACGGCGCGGCCGGCGCCGATCAGGCGTAGTTCAGCTCCCCGGCCTTGCCCCAGAACACGCGGTAGGAAAACACCGTGTAGCCGACGATCGCCGGCACCGTGATGGCGCAGCCGATGCCGATCGCGGCCAGCGATTCGGTGGCGCTGGCGGCCTGCCAGATCGTCAGCTTGTCCATGACCACGAAGGGGAAAAGGCTGTAGGCCAGGCCGATCGCGCCGAGCACGAACACCGACACCACCAGCACGAAAGGCAGCCAGCACAGCTTGCCCTGCACGCGGTGCGAGGCGAGGATCGCGCGCGCGACCAGTAGCGCAGCCAGCGTCATGAGCGGGATCGGCATGAGCGCGATGAACTCCGGCATCGAGAACCACTTTGCGCGCACCGTGGTGCTGACGATCGGCGTCGCCACCGAGACCAGGCCCATGCCGATGACCACCGGCGCCCAGGACCGCTGGGCCCAGCGCACGGCCTGGCGTTGCAGCTCACCCTGGGTCTTCATGATCAGCCAGGCCGCGCCCAGCAGCACGTAGGCGGCGGGCAGCAGCAGTGCGATGACGGCAGCAAACAGCAGGAACTGCCAGCCCTCCTGCAGCCCCGTGATGTAGCGGCCGAGCATCCAGCCCTGCGCCGCTGCGGCCAGGCCCGAGCCGAAGAAGAAGGCGCGGTTCCACAGCGGCTTGTGCGCGGCCTGCGCCTTGACGCGGAAGTCGAAGGCCACGCCGCGCAGGATCAGGCCCACCAGCATCAGCGCCACCGGCAGATACAGCGCGCCCAGCACCATGCCGTGGGCCTTGGGGAAGGCGATGAGCAGGATGCCCACGCCCAGCACGAGCCAGGTCTCGTTGGCGTCCCAGAAGGGACCGATGCTGGCGATCATGGTGTCCTTCTGCGCGTCGGTGGCACGGTGCAGCAGCAGGCCCACGCCCAGGTCGTAGCCGTCCAGCACGACATAGGCCAGCATCGACAGGCCCATCAGCGCCATGAAGATCACCGGCAGTGCGGCGGCCCAGTTCATCAGGCAACCTCCGGGCTTCGCACTGTGGTGCTCGCCTTGGGAACGGCCCGGCGGCTCATGCCACCACCCCGGCGGCCGCGGGCTTGGCCGCGCCGCCCATCTCGACCGGCTTTTCGGCCATGTACTTGACGACGCCGATGTAGGCCCCGATCAGCGCCAGGTAGACGGTGACGTAGAGCGCCAGCGTGAGCGCGATCATGGCGCCCGGCACGCTTGACGCGACCTCCTCGACGCGGATCAGGCCGAACACGATGAAGGGCTGGCGGCCGATCTCGGTGACGTACCAGCCCGCCACCGTGGCCACCCAGCCCGAGAACGACATGCCTGCCAGGCCCCACAGCAGCGGCCGCGGCAGGCGTTCGGCGACCCAGGCGCGGCGGCGATAGAGCCACAGGCCGATCCAGCTGAAGGCCAGCATCAGCAACCCCGTGCCGAACATCAGGCGAAAGCCGTAGAAGAGCGGCTTGACGGGGGGATGCGCGCCCTTGAAATCGTCGAGTCCGCGCAGTTCGGCGCCGGCGTCGTGGCGCAGGATGAGCGCGGCAAGCTTCGGCACCCCCAGCGTCAGATGGTTGCTGCGCGTGGCTTCGTCGGGCACCGCGAAGAGCAGCAGCGGCGCGCCTTTCTCGGTCTGCCAGAGGCCTTCCATCGCAGCAATCTTTTGCGGTTGGTGCTGCAGCGTGTTCAGGCCGTGCAGGTCGCCCACCCCGATCTGCAGCGGGATCAGCGCGGCGGCCACCGTGAGCCCGGTGCGCAGCACCTTTGGCGTCGACCGGTTGGCCTTGCCTTTGAGCAGTTGCCAGGCGCTCACGCCCGCCAGGATGAAGGCGGCCGTCAGACCCGAGGCCAGCAGGACGTGCGTCAGGCGGTACGGGAACGAGGGGTTGAAGATGACTTCGAGCCAGGAGCGGACGAAGAATTCGCCGTTGCGGATGTCGTAGCCCGCCGGCGTGTGCAGCCACGAATTGAGCGCCAGGATCCAGAACGCGCTCATCGTGGTGCCGAAGGCCACCAGAAAGGTCGCCAGCAGGTGCACCCTTTCGCTGACCTTGCCGTGACCGAAGAGCATCACGCCCAGGAACGTGGCCTCGAGGAAGAAGGCGGTCAGCACCTCGTAGCCGAGCAGCGGCCCGGCGATGTTGCCCACGCGCTCCATGAAGCCGGGCCAGTTGGTGCCGAACTGGAAGCTCATCGTGATGCCGCTGACCACGCCCAGCGCAAAGGTCAGCGCGAAGACCTTGGTCCAGAAGCGGTAGGCCATGAGCCAGGCCTCGTCATGGGTCTTCAACCAGCGCAGGCGAAAGAACAGCAACGTCCAGCCCAGCGCGAAGCTGATGGGGGGGAAGAGGAAGTGGAAGGAGAGGATGGCCGCGAACTGCATGCGGGCCAGGATCAGGGCGTCGAGCATCGTGGGTGTCCTCTAGCGTTTGGACCGAGTCGGGCCGGTGAACTCCAGCACGCGCTGGACCTTGGAGCCCATCTTCATCAGCGTCGACAGCGTCTTCTGGTCCAGGCGCTGCACATCGTCGAACCAGCTCGTCATGAGCTCGATGAGGTCGTGCATCTCCTTCATGCGCGTCTGGGCGCTGCGGTCGGCCTCGCTGGCCGGGTGCTCGAGCAAGGCGTTGCGCAGCATCGACAGCGTGGGTTCGATCTCGCGCCGGCGGCGTTCTTCGGCCAGCGTCTGGAAGATCTGCCAGGCGTCGCCGGGGGCTTCGAAGTACTCGCGGCGGTCGCCCGCGACGTGGCGCAGCTGCACCAGCCGCCAGGCCTGCAGCTCCTTCAGGCCCATGCTCACATTGCTGCGGCTGAATTCGAGCTGCTCGGCGATGTCGTCGGCGTGCAGCGGCGTGGGCGAGACAAAGATCAGCGCGTACATCTGGCCCACCGTGCGGTTGATGCCCCAGCGGCTGCCCATCTCGCCGAAGTGGCCGACGAAGCTGGCGACGAGGGGCGACAGGGTGTTCATGCGGGGCGGGCAGGGCGGAGCGACATGGAGCGGATTCTGGTTTGAAGTTTCAGTAAGTGCTGAAAGTTCAGACAAAACCCGGGACGGCGCGAGGGGCACGGGCCGCGCCCCTGCTAGAGTCCCGCGCCATGTCGCCACCACAAGCCCTGCAGGGCAAACATATCGTTCTGGGCCTGTCGGGCGGTGTCGCCTGCTACAAGGCCGCGGAACTGACGCGCGAGCTCGTCAAGGCCGGCGCCACGGTGCAGGTCGTGATGACCGAAGCCGCGACCCAGTTCATCACCGCGGTGACGATGCAGGCCTTGAGCGGCCGCGCCGTGGCGACGAGCCAGTGGGACGCGCGCGAGCCCAACAACATGGCCCACATCAACCTGTCACGTGCGGCCGATGCCGTGCTGGTGGCGCCGGCCAGTGCCGACTTCATCGCCCAGCTGGCGCAGGGCCGCGCCGACGAATTGCTCAGCCTCCTGTGCCTGGCGCGGCCGCTCGAGCGCTGCCCGCTGCTCGTGGCACCGGCCATGAACCGCGAGATGTGGGCCCACCCGGCGACGCAGCGCAACGTGGCGCAGATCCGCGCCGACGGCGCCACCGTGCTCGGCCCCGCGGCGGGCGACCAGGCCTGCGGCGAAACAGGCGACGGCCGCATGCTCGAGGCCGAAGAGCTGCGCGACGAGCTGATCGCCTTCTTCCAGCCCAAGTTGCTGGCCGGCCGCCGCGTGCTGGTGACCGCCGGGCCGACCTTCGAGGCCATCGACCCGGTGCGCGGCATCACCAACCACTCCAGCGGCAAGATGGGTTTCGCGATCGCCCGCGCCGCGGCCGAAGCCGGCGCCCAGGTCACGCTGGTGGCCGGGCCGGTGCACCTGGTCACGCCGCGCGGCGTGCAGCGCATCGACGTACAAAGCGCGCAGCAGATGTTCGATGCCGTGCTGCCGCTGGCCGGCCAGCACGGTGTCTTCGTGGCCACCGCGGCGGTGGCCGACTGGCGCCCGGCCCAGCTCACCGCGCACAAGATCAAGAAGGACGGCAGTGGCCGGCCGCCGACACTGGCGCTGACCGAAAACCCCGACATCCTGGCCGCCGTGGCGCGCCTGCCGCCGGGCCAGCGGCCCTGGTGCGTGGGCTTTGCCGCCGAAAGCCACGACGTGGTGCGCCACGCCCGCGACAAGCTGGCGCGCAAGGGCATACCGCTGGTGGTGGGCAATATCGGCCCGGCCACCTTCGGCCGTGACGACAACACCGTCGTGCTCGTCGATGCCGAGGGCGAGCGCGAACTGCCGCACGGCGACAAGCTCAGCCTGGCGCGCGAACTGGTGGCCGAGATCGCGCGTCGCCTGGCCGTGCCGACGCCATGACGATCATCGACCTGAAGGTGCTCGACGCGCGCATGGCCGCGCACCTGCCCGCCTACGCCACCCCGGGCAGCGCCGGCCTGGACCTGCGCGCCTGCCTCGAGACTGCGCTGGTGCTGCAGCCGGGACAGACTGCACTCATCCCCACCGGGCTGTC
>JANMVM010000092.1:0-3562 GCA_031392695.1 Rubrivivax sp. | reverse complement strand
GCGCTGCGCAACACCGCGTGTGTGCCGAAGCCGCTGCGCTGCGCTGAGCTTGCTCGTGACGTTCGGCGGTTGGCGGCCAAGCCGCCAACAGCCGACCGACAGCAACATCACCCACTCACTGGATGAGCCCGTTCTTCAGCGCGTAGTAGGTCAGATCGCTGTTCGACGCCAGCTGCATCTTCTCCATGATGCGGCCGCGGTAGGTGCTGACGGTCTTCACGCTCAGGCACAGGCTCTCGGCCAGGTGGCCGATGGTCTGGCCCTGGGCCAGGCGCAGAAAGACCTGCAGCTCGCGCTCCGACAACTGCTCGTGTGCCGGCTTGTCGCCGCCGCCGCCCAGGCCATCGGCGAGCCGCTCGGCCACCGCCGGCGTGATGTACTTGCGCCCGCGCGCCACGGTGCGGATGGCCTTGACGATGTCCTCGGGGTCGCAGTCCTTGTTGAGGTAGCCACTGGCGCCCAGGCGCAGCAGCGTGGTGGCGTAGTGCGCTTCGGGAAAGCCGCTCAGGATCAGCACCGGCAGATCGGGCGCGCGCGCCTTGATGGCGGCCAGCGCGTCGACACCGCTGATGTCGGGCATCGAGATGTCCAGCAGCACGACGTCGACATTGCCCTGGCGCACGATCTCCATCGCCTCGCGGCCGTTGGCGGCCTCGGCGGCGACGCAGAGATCGGTCTGGTCGGCAAAGAACTGGCGCAAGCCGGCACGCACCATGGCGTGGTCGTCGACGATGGCAATGCGAATCATGGTCTGCTCCGGCGCGCGGCGGCGCATGATGATGTCTTTGTTGCGGTCAAAATGCTGCGATGAAATTCTTCAGCTTGTTCGCCCACCGTCCGGTGGTCCTGCCGCTGGCGATTGCCACCGCGGTGACGATGGTAACGATCAGCGAATCGGCCTACTGGCAGTCGGTGGCCACGCTGGCCGAGATCAATGTCGAGTCGCCGGCCGCAGCCAACTCGAGCCTGGCACAGCACCGTGAATCGATGCTGCAGACGCTGATGCTGGGCCGCATCGGCGTCGGCGTGCTCAGCCTGATCAGCCTCTTTGCGCTCTTCATGGTGCTGCACCAGAGCCTCGTGCTGGAGCAGCAGCAGGATGCGCTGAGCCTGGGCGCCCAGCTCGAGAACGACAAACTTGAGCTTATCGTGGCCCAGCGCACGGCGCAACTGATCGAGCTGACCCAGCACCTGCAGACGGCGCGCGAGGACGAGCGCAACCACCTGGCGCGCGACCTCCACGACGAACTGGGCGCGCTGCTGACCTCGGCCAAGCTCGACGCGGCGCGCATCCGCTCGCGCCTGGGCGCAGCGGCGCCCGAAGCCCAGGAGCGCCTGGCCCACCTCGTGCAGTCGCTGGACAGCGTGATCGCGCTGAAGCGGCGCATCACCGAAGACCTGCGGCCGTCGGCGCTCGGCCACCTCGGCCTGGCGCCGACGCTGGAGATCCTGGCGCGCGAATTCTCCGCAGGCTCGGGCACGCCGGTGAAGTGCGCGCTGCAGGTCGTGCCCCTGACTCCAGCGGCCGAGCTCATGGTCTACCGCGTGGTGCAGGAAGCCGTCACCAACATCAGCAAGTACGCCCGTGCCAAGCAGGTCTGGCTGAGCCTGAGCCGCGAAGGCGATGCCGTCAGGCTGGTGGTGCGCGACGACGGCGTGGGCTTCGATGCCGGCGCCCAGCGCCGCGCTGCCCACGGCCTGGTGGGCATGCGCTACCGCGTGCAGGCCGAGCGCGGCACCATGGCGTTGACCACGGCGCCGGGCCGCGGCACGCGCATCGAGGTCGTGCTGCCGGCAGCAGCCGAGGCCAGAGCCGAGCCAGCGGCCTGAGCGCAGCGGCGCCTGTCGGCGCCGTCCTACATCGGCGCAGCGGCTCGGCCGATTCACCGCCCGGGCTGCGACGGCCAAACTGCAGGCATGGATGCGCCGGTGTTCCTGCCGCCATCGCCCCCCCTGGAGAGCCCCATGCTGCACTACGCCGTTGTCTTCTTCGTCATCGCGCTCATCGCGGCGATCTTCGGATTTGGCGGCATTGCCGCCGGCGCCGTGGGCATCGCCAAGATCCTGTTTGTCGTGTTCCTGATCATGGCCGTCGTCAGTTTTCTGTTCGGCGTCATTCGCAAGGGCTGAACCGGATCCTCCGGCCAGCCGACCTGTCCCAACCCCCAAGGAGATTTCATGTCCTCGTACCCCCCCAGCGATGCCGGCGCGTCCCTCATCGGCCGTGCCGCGCAATCGGCCGACAACGCCATTTCCGCCACCCAGCAGGCGGCCAACCAAGCGCTGGACGGACTCTCGAGTTCGGTCCACAGCCTGCAAGCCGACGCCACCACGATGACGCGGCGCGGCCTCGATGCCATGCGCGACGGTTCGCAGCAGCTGCGCGACAGCGCCCAGCGCGCCAGCGACACGACCATCAACTACATCAAGGTCGAGCCGGTGAAGTCGATGCTCATCGCCGCTGCCACCGGCGCGGCGCTGATGGCGTTGCTGGGCGTGCTGACGCGCTCGCGGTCGGACCGCTGAACGCGCGGCGGCCGGGCCATGTTGCACCACTTGCTTCAACTGGCCGCTTCGCGGCCCCAGCTGCTGGCGGATCACGCCGGTGCCTGGGCCGATCTGCTGGCCGCCGAGTGCGGCCCGGCCACCGCCGCCTGGCAGCGACGCATGCTGCTGCAGGCCCTGGCCGTGGCCTTTGCGGTCATCGGTCTGACCTTGAGCGGCGTGGCGCTGATGCTCTGGGCCGTGCTGCCTGCGGCACCGCTGCCCTCGCCCTGGGTGGCCTTTGCCCTCATCCTCACCCCCGCCTGGCCGCTGGGCGTGGCAGCGGGCTGCCTGCTGGCGGCCCGCGTGCGCGGTGACGGCGGTGCCTGGCAGCGGCTCGGCCGCCAGTTGCAGGCCGACCTGGCTTTGCTGCGCCAGACCGGGGCCGCATGAACGCAGACTCGACACCCGCCGAGCGCCTGCTGCTGTCGCGCGAGCGGCTGCGCGTGGCGCTGCTGACCCTGAGCGACGACAGCGCCCGAGCTGCAGCCGCCCAGCCGGCCTGGCTGGCCGCGCTGCAGGCCCTGCCCGGCGCCCAGGTGCTGACCGCGGCCTTGCGCCGTTGGTGGCAGCAGCACCCGCTGCACCTGGCCGGGTCGCTGGCGGCCAGCACCGCACAGGCGCTGGCCAAGCCAGTGGCCGAGAAGCACCCGCTGGCCCTGATGGCGGCCGCCCTGGCGCTGGGTGCCGTTTTCGCCTGGAGCCGGCCTTGGCGCTGGCTGCCCAGGCCGGCGCTGCTGGCCGGACTGTGGCCGCTCGTGCTGCGCGAAGCGCTGAAGCGGCCATCGCCCTAGCAGCGTGGGCAGGGCCAACGCCAACGGTCCCGGTCTCTCCAGCGTTGCGGCCGGCGTTCCCCAAGTCCGACAGGCTCCAAGTACTCCAACCCACAGATTTCGAGACATGAAAACGCGTCTTCGTCCACCATGCGTCGTTGCAAATCCTCGCGATACCAGAAGGTATCGCTGTGGTTTGCGCCTAGCCTGGCGAACGAATCCATCGTTTTCAACTTGTCTCGAAA
>JANMVM010000085.1:0-16006 GCA_031392695.1 Rubrivivax sp. | reverse complement strand
CGAGCTCATCAAGGAAGGCCACTACGCCAACTTCGGCGCCGCCGGCGCACGCACTGAACAACCCGGCTGCAGCCTGTGCATGGGCAACCAGGCGCAGGTGCGTGAAGGCGCCACGGTGGTGTCGACGAGCACGCGCAACTTCCCCAACCGCCTGGGCAAGAACGCCAACGTCTTCCTGGCCTCGGCCGAGCTGGCGGCCATCGCCTCCAAGCTGGGCAAGATCCCCACCGTGGCCGAGTACCACGAGGCGATGGGGGTCATCAACGAGGACAACGCCAGCGTGTACAAGTATCTGAACTTCGACCAGATCGAGGAGTACGCGGATGCGGCCAAGGGCGTGACGGCCTGAGGGCGCCTCCGCGTCTGAACGGGGCCAGCGTTGGCAGGTCCTACTTCATGGCGTGCTGAAAGGCGTAAACGGGTCGATCGGTTCAAGCGATCGCCACTCGTCAAACGCCTGCAGCAAGTCGAGCTTCGACTCGTCCAGCACGGCTGAGCCCAGGGATCGGTAAAACTCCTGCCGCGCAGCTGGCAGTCTCGGCAGGGTCACAGCAAACATGGGCTCAAAGTCCCAGAAGCCTCGCTCATAGCCGGCAGCTAGCGAGCCTTTCAACCGCGCCATCATCCCCTCGTCCTGACCGCCCGGCGCCAGCTCATAGCCAAGAGCGCCATAGAGCAGCGCTTCAGCAAGTGTTTGGGAAACCTTACTCTCACAAAGCGCTGTCACCTGTCGAACCAACGCAGGTAGGCCATCAAGCGACTGCGAATCACCCCTGATCAGCTTGATCGAGGTTGGATTGGCAAAGTGATTCGGGTTTTTCGGCTCTAACTCTTGTGCCTTCTTGTACAGGGTCTCGGCTGCGTCGTAGTCCCTGCGTTGGAAAAAGAGAAGGTTCGCGTAGCTGGACGTGGTCTTCACATCACTTGGGTCCAACTCCAACGCCTTCTTGTAAAGCGCTTCGGCTGCGTCGTAGTTCTTGCGCTGCTTCTCAAGAAAGAACGCATAGTTTCGTGCGATTCCGGGGTGGCTTGGGGACAACTCCAGTGCGCCCTTGAAGAGACTGTCGGCGGCATCAAGGTCTTCGCGATGATTGGCTAGAAACCGAGCGAAGTCGGCCATGACGGCGGGGTCTCTGGGGTCAAGCTCTTGTGCCCTTTTGTACAGAGACTCTGCAGCGTCATAGTCCCGTCGATGGTCGGCAAGAAAAGTCGCGTAGTTTCTTGTAATGTTGGCATTTGTCGGTTCGAGTTCAACCGCTCTCACAAACATCGCCTCTGCGGCGTTGAGGTCAGACCGCTGTGTCGACAGAAAGTGTGCATAGTTCGCCAAGTTGGCCGCATCATTGGGATCCAAATCCAGCGCCTGTCTGTATGCGGCCTCTGCAGCGTCATTGTCCTTGCGTTGAAGGGCAAGAAAGTTCGCGTAACTTCCGACAATGACGGGATGAGTGGGGTCCAACTCCAGCGCTCTTTTGTAGAGTTTTTCCGCAGCGTCATAGTCACGCGTGTAGGACTTGAGAAAAATAGCGAAATTGCAATTGAGACCTGAGCTGTCAGGGAACTTGGTCAGCGCTTGTCTGTATATATGCTCCCTCAATGCGAGGTCAGGCTCGGCATCTGCCTCCATTTGCCAGGCCCACCAACTTTTGCGGGTCTTTACCGATTTCCCAAGGACAACACTGGCGCGACTTTGTCGTGCTGATCGCTGTCCCGGTGGCTCGCGCAACTTCGCAGCCTCGGCACGGTAGCGCTCGGCCCTCTCTTGCCCCAATCTCTCAATGCGCTCGGCGATGTCGGTCACATCAAACTTCGGCACCAACTTAACCGCAAGTTCGAGCATGAATTCGTCGAATCCTGCGATCTGGACCTGCAGGCCCTGGTGCTTGAACAACACCTGCCTGGCCTTGGCGGGCGGCGGTGCGCCTTCCAAATAACACCAGACCATGCGGCCTGCAATGTCGCCAGCGTCCAAGCCTGCCAGCATGTCCATCAAGCTGCCGTCATTGCCGCCGTAACCCACGATGATGGGCGTGAAGTACTGGAACAGCTTCTTCAAGGCAAGCTTCCAGCCTTCCTCCATGGTGGCGACCCCGGTCAGGTCGTTCTTGGGGTGCAGGAAGAGATCGCGGTGAATCTTTGCCACCAGCGGGCGCCGCAACTGTGGCCGTACAAAACCAGCCAGCGACTCGTGCGCCACCACCAGGGGCGACTGGTGGGCGTGCATGGCCAGGGCGTCGGCCACCAGGTTGTCGAAGTTGGTGGTGACCACCACCTTGTGCCGTGTGTGCTGAATGATTTCGGCCAGCAGTGAATAGCCGAGGCTGGGCGACTTGCCCTCCATGGCGGTTTCGAGTTCGGCCTACCCGGCCTCCCTGTCGCCGGAGAACCTGCGTTCGAAAATCTCTGGGTAGTGGTCAGCGGCGGTTGCCTGACTCAAACCGTTCTGCGCCGGCCAGGCTTTACGAATCCAGCCCTCGAGGTCTGAACCATCGGCGCACTCCCGCAAGTGCATGTCCTTGAGCCAGCGCTGCGCCAAGTCCTTGCCGGTTGGGATGCCCGATGTGAATGAAGCGCCCGCGCCAAGAATGAACGCGAACTGCCGGTCGCGCATGGCGCCATCGATCCTGCTCAGCTCGTCGAGAACACCGTCCAGCGTCCATTCCTGAACCTGAGGCTGTGCCATTGATCTTCTCCCCTATGCACTGACACTTGGCGCTGAGTCTTGCGCGTGTCTATGGTTCAGCCGGCACCCGCGCCCGTCTGGCGCTAAACGCTCAGGCCGCCCGCCTCTGCGGCAACTTCATGCCCACCACGATGTCCGACCACGGCACGCTCACTCGTCCATCGTCGCTGCGCTCCACGGCCATCCATTCGATCAACTGCTGCACGTCGGTGTGCACGTTCTTGTAGTTGCGCCCCAGTTGGCGCGCCAGGTCCGCCACCGTCAGCGGGCCTGCCGCACGCAAGGCGGCAATCAGTTCCCAGCGTTTGGGTGTGAAGGCGGCAAACATCTGGCCCACTTGCTCGAAGCTCACGCCGAAATAGGGTTCCACCTCGTGGCCAGCGGCCAGCGCGCGCATGACATCGGCCGCGCGGCGGCCGCTCTGCCGTACGGTCTCACCCACCTTCACGTTCAATACACGGTTGGCTGTGCTCATGCCCGGTTCTCCACGTCGCGCAAAAAGTCGCGCATCAAAGTATCGATGTCGATAAAGCGGTCCTGAAACTCCCGCCCGTCGATATGCTTGTGGTCGCCCTTGCCCCGCTCGTTGTCGTAGCCCACCACGCGCTGGCCCTCGCGAACAAAAGCCAACCGGTATTTGAAGGCGTGTCCGGAAGGCGGAACGGGCAGTGGCACTTTCCAGACCACCATCTCCACCACGCCACCCAGCAACGAATTCCGCGAACGCAGGACAAGTTCAGCCTCGGGCATAGCGGCATCTTGCCACTACTTTATGGTGTGTCAAGCCATACATCCGCAGGCCCATAAATCAAGACTCCAAAGGCGCCTGCCCCGCCAGCCGCCGCAACTCCGTCTTCAGCACCTTGCCGTAGTTGTTCTTCGGCAGCGCCTCCAGCCAGCGGTACAACTTGGGCCGCTTGAAGCGAGCGATCTGCGCCAGGCAGTGAGCGTCCAGCGCGGCCTCGTTCAACACCACACCCGGCAGCGCCACTACAAAGGCCACGACCACTTCACCCCACTCTGCATCCGGTGCACCCACCACCGCCACTTCGGCCACGCCGGATGCGGTGATCAGCACCTCTTCGACCTCACGCGGGTAGATGTTGGAGCCGCCGCTGATGATGAGGTCCTTGCTGCGGTCCTTCAGCGTCAGAAAGCCGCGCCGGTCCAGGCAGCCGACGTCGCCAGTGCGCAACCAGCCGCGCTGCACCGCGGCGGCCGTGGCCTCGGGGTTGCGCCAGTAGCCGGCCATCACGGTGTCGCCGCGCACCAGCACCTCGCCTATCTCGCCCGCTGCCAGGTCGTGGCCCTGCTCGTCGGCCACGCGCACCTGCACCGGGGTCTGCGCCACGCCGACGCTGGCCAGGCGGTGCAGATGCTCGGGGTGGGAGGTGTCCGCGATGTCGGCGCGCGACAGCACGGTGGCCACCATCGGTGTTTCGCCCTGGCCGTAGATCTGCACGAAGCGCGGGCCCATGATGCCAAGCGCACGCTGGATGTCGGCCCGGTACATCGGGGCGCCGCCGTAGACGATGGTCTTGAACGAGGCGGCGGCGTCCTGGGGCGTGAGGCCCAGCGCCTGGGCGTGGTCCACCAGGCGCTTGACGATCGTGGGTGCGGCAAAGGTCGTGAGCGGCCCCACTTCGCGCCCCAGCGCAAAGAGCTCTGCCGCGTCGAAGCCGCCCGAGGCCGGCACCACGTGGCGCGCGCCGGCCATCAGGTGCGGGATGGCGTACAGGCCGCAGCCGTGGGACATCGGCGCGGCGTAGGCCATGGTGTCGCCGGCGGCCACGGCGTCGACGTCGTTGAAGTAGGCCAGGCCCATCGTCAACAGGTTGCGGTGCGTCAGCATCACACCTTTGGGGCGGCCGGTGGTGCCGCTGGTGTAGAAGAGCCAGGCCAGGTCGTCGGCGGCGCGCTCGGTGATGGCGGGCAGCGCGGCGCCCTCATCAGGTGCCAGCCAGGCATCGGCCTCGGCCGACTCGACATCGATCTGCCAATGCAGCCCGGCCAACGGTGCCGGCGCCACGTCGCGGCTGACGAAGCCCCAGCGCGCCTGGGCGTTGTCGATGATCCAGGCCACCTCGGCCGGGTGCAGTTTGGCGTTGACGGGCACCACCACCCCGCCGGCCCACCAGGCGGCCCACAGGATCTCCAGGTAGCGCGGGTGGTTGCGCATGAAGAGCACGACGCGGTCGCCCGGCACCAGCCCGGCGGCGCAAAGCCGCGTCGCCAGCGCGGCGCTGCGCTGCGCCCACTGGCCGTGCGTGGCCCACGGCTGATGGCCCTGAAAGATAGCGGGGCGGCCCGGCTGCAGGCGGGCCTGCCGGGCCAGCAGATGGGTCAGGCTCATCGGGCGTCTCCAGGCGCTGGGCGGCCATGATGCCACCACGGCCGCGGCCCGCGACACGCCCGGCGTAGGGCGAAGCGCCCGCGCCGCGAGGGGCCGCCACATAATGATTCATCGGGGCCCGGGCCCCCTCGCCCGCACTGCAGGAGCCTCAACCATGCCCAGCGCCAAGCACGCCTACGCCAGCACGCTCAAGACCTTCACCACGCCCTCGGGCAAGGTCGGGCAGTTCTATTCGCTGCCCGCGCTGGCGCGCAAGTTCCCGGGCGTGAGCCGGCTGCCGATCAGCATCCGCATCGTGCTCGAAAGCGTGCTGCGCCATTGCGACGGCCAGAAGGTCACGCCGCAGCACGTGGCGCAACTGGCGCAGTGGCAGGCCCAGGCCGAGCGCACCGAAGAAATCCCCTTCGTGGTGGCGCGCGTGGTGCTGCAGGATTTCACCGGCGTGCCGCTGCTGGCCGACCTGGCCGCGATGCGCAACGTGGCCGAGAAGATGGGCCTCGACCCCAAGCGCATCGAACCCCTGGTGCCGGTGGACCTGGTGGTCGACCACAGCATCATGATCGACCACTTCGGCAGCCCCAAGGCGCTGGACCTGAACATGAAGCTGGAGTTCCAGCGCAACCAGGAGCGCTACCAGTTCATGAAGTGGGGCATGGACGCCTTCAGCACTTTCGGCGTCGTGCCGCCAGGCTTCGGCATCGTGCACCAGGTGAACCTGGAGTACCTGGCACGCGGGGTGCACAAGACAGCGGGCGTGGCGGTGGCGGCAAGCCAGACGGCCGGCAGCGCCGCAGGCAAGGCCGGCAAGCCGCCCAAGCTCTACTACCCCGACAGCCTGGTCGGCACCGACAGCCACACGACGATGATCAACGGCATCGGCGTCGTCGGCTGGGGCGTGGGCGGCATCGAGGCCGAGGCCGGCATGCTCGGCCAGCCGGTCTACTTCCTGACCCCCGACGTGGTGGGCATGGAGCTCACCGGCCGCCTGCGCGAAGGCGTGACCGCCACCGACCTCGTGCTGACCGTGACCGAGATCCTGCGCAAGGCCAAGGTGGTGGGCAAGTTCGTCGAGTTCTGCGGCCCGGGCACGCGCACGCTGAGCCTGCCCGACCGCGCCACCATCGGCAACATGGCGCCCGAGTACGGCGCCACGATGGGCTTCTTCCCGGTCGACGAGAAGACCATCGACTACTTCCAGGGCACCGGCCGCAAAAAGAGCGAGATCGAGGCCTTCGAGGCCTACTTCAAGGCGCAGCAGATGTTCGGCGTGCCGCTGGCCAGCGACATCGACTACAGCCAGCTCATCCGCCTGGACCTGTCGAGCGTGACGCCCAGCCTGAGCGGCCCCAAGCGGCCGCAGGACCGCATCGAACTCGGCCAGGTCGCCAACACCTTCAGCCACCTTTACAGCGCCAGCGCCGCCGACAACGGCTTCAACCAGCCGGCCGACAAACTCGGCATGCTGGTGAGCACGCCGTCGGGTCTGGACATCGGCAACGGCGACGTGCTCATCGCCGCCATCACGAGTTGCACCAACACCAGCAACCCGAGCGTGCTGCTGGCCGCCGGCCTGCTGGCCAAGAAAGCCGTGCAGGCGGGGCTGAAGGTCAGCAAGCACATCAAGACGAGCCTGGCGCCGGGCTCGCGCATCGTCACCGGCTACCTCGAAAAGACCGGCCTGCTGCCCTACCTTGAGAAGTTTGGGTTCAGCGTCGCCGCCTACGGCTGCACGACCTGCATCGGCAACGCCGGCGACCTGACGCCAGAAATCAACGACGCCATCACGCAGAACAACCTGGTGTGCGCCGCGGTGCTGTCGGGCAACCGCAATTTCGAGGCCCGCATCCACCCCAACCTGAAGGCCAACTTTCTGGCCAGCCCGCCGCTGGTGGTGGCCTACGCCATCGCCGGCAACGTCACCAAGGACCTGATGACGGAGCCGGTGGGCAAGGGCAAGGGTGGCAAGGACATCTACCTGGGCGACATCTGGCCCACCAGCGACGAGATCTACCAGCTCATGAAGTACGCCATGAACGGCAAGGCCTTCCGCAAGAACTACGACAAGGTCAAGAGCGACCCCGGCAAGCTGTGGCAGAAGATCGCTGGCGTGAAGGGCAACGTCTACACCTGGCCCAGCAGCACCTACATCGCCGAGCCGCCCTTTTTTGCCGACTTCACGATGCAGCCCAAGGCGCTGGACGCTGGCGTGCGCGGCGCGCGCATCATGGGCCTGTTCGGCGACAGCATCACCACCGACCACATCAGCCCGGCCGGCAGCTTCAAGGACACCACGCCGGCCGGCCAGTACCTGCTCGGCCACGGCGTGCTGAAGGCCGACTTCAACAGCTACGGCGCGCGTCGCGGCAACCACGAGGTCATGATGCGCGGCACCTTTGCCAACGTGCGCATCAAGAACCTGATGATCCCGGCGCAGGCCGACGGCAGCCGCGTCGAAGGCGGCTACACGCTCTACCAGCCCGGCAACGAGCAGCTGCCGATCTACGACGCGGCCATGCGCTACGTGGCCGCAGGCACGCCCACGGTGGTGTTTGCGGGCGAGGAATACGGCACCGGCTCGAGTCGCGACTGGGCCGCCAAGGGCACCGCGCTGCTGGGCATCAAGGCCGTGGTGGCGCGCAGCTTCGAGCGCATCCACCGCAGCAACCTGATCGGCATGGGCGTGCTGCCGCTGCAGTTCAAGGCCGGCGACTCCTGGCAGAGCCTGGGCCTGCGCGGCGACGAGGTGGTGGACGTGACGCTGGCCGAGACCATCAAGCCGCTGTCGGACGCCAGGCTCGTGATCACGGGCGCCGACGGCCAGCAGCGCACGGTGCCGGTGACGCTGCGCATCGACACCGCGATCGAGGTCGACTACTACCAGCACGGCGGCATCCTGCCCTTCGTACTGAGGCAGTTGCTGGCGGCCTGAGCCGGGCCTCGGTCAGGCTGCGTCCGGCCTGCCCGCAGCACGCTCAGCGGCCGCGCAGGAACAGCGCGTCGAGCTCCTTCATCGTCACCTGGCGCCAGGTCGGCCGGCCATGGTTGCAGGTGTCGGCGCGCTCGGTGGCTTCCATCTCGCGCAGCAGCGCGTTCATCTCTTCCAGGCTCAGGCGGCGGTTGGCGCGCACGGCGCCGTGGCAGGCCATGGTGGCCAGGATGTCGTCGCGCGCGCGCTGCACGACGCGGCTGGCACCCGCCTCGGCCAGCTCGGCCAGCACCGAGCGCGTGAGTTCGGCGAGGTCAGCGTCGGCCAGCGCGGCCGGGCGGCTGCGCACCACCAGCGTGCCGGCGCTCAGCGGGGCCACGTCCAGGCCCAGCGCCAGCAGCGCGGCCTGCTCACTGCCGGCGAGCGCGATCTCGGCCGCGCTAGCGGCAAAACTGAGCGGGATCAGCAGCGGCTGCGACGGCAGCGCGCCGGCGCCCTGGGCGGCGCGCTTGAGTCTTTCGTAGACGATGCGTTCGTGGGCGGCGTGCATGTCGACCACGATCAGGCCGTGCTGGTTTTCTGCCAGCACGTAGACGCCGCCGATCTGCGCCACGGCACGGCCCAGCGGCCAGCTTTCCGGCGCGTCGGGCAGCGGGCCGCGCAAGGCGGCCCAGGCGGCCAGGCCGGCGCCGGGCGCAGCGCGCGAAGGGGCTGACCAGGGCGGCGGCGCCTCGCGCACGGCGCTCGCAGGCTCGGCCCAGCCCAGCGCGGGTTGCCAGGCAGCGGGCGCAGCCGGCGCGGGCGCTGGCTCGGCTGCAGGGGCAGGCACGGCCGCCACCGCGCGGCTCGGCGCCAGCGCATCCTGCACCGCATGCTGCACCGCCTGGTGCAGCGCACGCCCGTCGCGAAAGCGCACCTCGGCCTTGGCCGGGTGGACGTTGACATCGACGAGCTCGGGGCTGATGGTCATGAAGAGCACATAGGCCGGCTGCCGGCTGCCGTGCAGCTGATCCTCGTAGGCCGAGCGCACCGCATGGCTGACGAGGCGGTCGCGCACATGGCGGCCGTTGACGAAGAGGTATTGCAGGTCGCCGCGCGAGCGTGCTGCTTCGGGCTGGCCGACGCGGCCGTGCAGCCGCAACGGGCCGCGCTCGGCCTGCAGCTCGCGGCTGGCGGCGGTGAACTCGGCGCCCAGCACGTCGGCCAGGCGTTGCGCCAGCGGGGCCGCGCGCCACTGGGCCACCAGGCGGGCGTCGTGCCAGACCGCGAATCCGACCTCGGGCCGCGCCAGCGCGTGGCGGCGCACCGCTTCGAGCGCGTGCGACAGCTCGGTGGCGTCGGTCTTCAGGAACTTGCGCCGCGCCGGGGTGCTGAAGAAGATCTCCTGCACCTCGACCGTGGTGCCGACGGCGCGCGCCGACGGCGCGAGCTCGCCGCTGCGCGCGTGCAGCCGCCAGGCGTGCGGCGCGGCCGAGGTGCGCGTGGTGATGCTCAGCTCGGCCACCGCGGCCAGGGCCGCCAGGGCCTCGCCGCGAAAGCCCATCGTGGCCACCGATTCGAGATCCGCCAGGCTGGCGATCTTGCTCGTGGCGTGACGCTTCAGCGCCAGCGGCAGCTCCTCGGCTTCGATGCCGGCGCCGTTGTCTTCGACGCTGATGCTGCGCACGCCGCCGGCGGCCAGCCGCACGGTGACCTGCGTGGCGCCGGCATCGAGGGCGTTGTCCACCAGTTCGCGCACCGCGGCTGCAGGCCGGTCGATGACTTCGCCGGCGGCGATCTGGCTGATGAGCTCGTCGGGCAGTTCGCGGATGCGGCGGCGCTGGCGCAGCGAAGACGGCAGCGGCGAAGACGGCAACGGCACGGCGGGCCCGTCTTCAGACACAAGATTCATGGCCCGAATTGTAGGTGCCTGACCACGCCCCTGCCACGAATGTCGTCCCGACGGCCTAGACTTGGGCATCACCTGGGGTGAACGAGTAGAGCCCATGCTCAGGGCCACCGTCGTTGGGAACACAGATGCTGAGTTTTTTTGCCGAGTTGGTCACCCAGACCGACGAAGACCGTCGTGCCTTCGAGAACCACCCGGTGTTGATCGACGCCGTGGCGCAGGGCCTGACGGTGGAGCGTTACCGCGCGCTGCTGCTCGAGCTGTACCACGTGGTCTGGCACTTCAACCCGGTGTGCGCCGCGGCCTCCAGCCGTCTGGGCACGCCCGGCGACGAGGCGCTGCAGCCGGTACGGCATTTCCTGTACGAGCACATGCACGAGGAGACCGGCCACGAGACCTGGGTCCTCAACGACCTCGAGGCGGTGGGTGTTTCGCTGCAGGACGCGCGCGCCCATGCGCCGTCGATCCACACGCTGGCCCTCAACGGCTACAACTACTGGGCCGCCGATCGCCGCAACGCGTGTTCGGTGCTGGGCATGCTCTACGCGCTGGAGGTCATCGCCTCGGTCTACGGCGGGCCCTTTGCATCGGCGATCCGCGAATCGCTGCTGCTCGACGGCGACCGTGGGGTGTCGTTCATCGACTCGCATGCCACCATGGACGCCCACCACATGGCCGACTTGCGCAAGGTCATGAACCAGATAAAGGATGACAGGGTGCTGCAGGCCGTGGTGGAATCGGTACGCGTGAATTTTCATCACTTCACCCGCATCATTGAGGCCATCTAAGGCTCCCGCCTTGAATACCGAGACCAAGACTCCAGCCGCTGTCGGCGTGGCCGGCCTGCTGGGCCGGCCCTACAAGACCATCCGGCTGGAGTGGAGTTCGGAGATGCGCCTGCTGCGCGTGCGCACCTGCGTCAAGCCGATCCAGTGCTACAGCCTGGCCGCGATGGCCGAGATGCACCAGGTGCTGGCCGACATCAGCGCCAACCCGGGCCTCGTGCGGCACCTCGTGATGACTTCGGACGTGCCCAAGGTCTTCAACTTCGGCGGGGACCTGGCGCTGTTCGTGCTGCTCGTGCGCGCCGCCGATCTCGAATCGCTGCAGCTTTACGGTCGGCGCTGCGTCGACCTCGTGTGGTGGCTCGAAAACGCGGCCGAGATCGGCGTCCACACCACCGTGCTGTCGCAAGGCGACACGCTGGGCGGCGGACTGGAATCGATCCTGCCGTTTCACAAGGTGATCTTCGAGCGCAGCGCCCAGGCGGGTTTCCCCGAGGTCCTGTTCAACCTGTTCCCGGGCATGGGAGCCTGGGACTTCACGATCCGCAAGGCCGGCTTCGCGGTGGCCAATGAAATGATCCTCTCCGGCCGCCTTTACAGCGCCGAAGAGCTGCTCTACCGGCGCGTCGTCGACGTCGTGGTCGACGACGGCGAGGGTGAAGCCGCCATCGAGCGCGCGCTGCGCGACGTCGACCCACGCCACCGCGGCACCCTGGCTGCTTTGCGCGCGCGGCGACTGGCCGCACCGATCCGCTACGAGACGCTGCTGGCGGTGGTGGACCAGTGGGCCGAAAGCGCGCTCGGCCTGACCGACCGCGACCTGCGCCTGATGGAACGGCTGGCGCGCGCCCAGGCGCGCAAGGCCGGCGGTGCCGACGAAGGCGCGGTCGACGAGATCAAGCGCATGGAGCTCGAGAACGCCTGGGGCGAACGCCGCCTGCGCGCCGACCGCCGCGGCGTGCCCAGCGCGGTCACCGACCGGCGCGTGCGCACCTAGGAGCGTGGGCGGCGGCAGCCCGGGCCGGCACCAGGCGCCGCGGGCGCTGGTCGGCCTGGCCGCCGCCACCGGCCGCCCGGCGCTGCAGTTCGCTCGTCCACACGGCTGCCGTCGGCAGGGTTTGCCCAGACTGGATGAGCTCGCGCAGGCGGGCGATATCGCCGTCGACGACGGCGATGATCTGGCTCACGCGCGGCTCGAACTGCAGGTGCACGAGCTGGCGTTCGATGTCGGCGCGGATGAGCTTGGCCTGCTCGCGCAAGTGCTCACCATCGGCGCCGATGTCGCGCACATGGGCCAGCACGTCCTGCACGACCTTGCCCGACAGCTCGATGGCGAGCTGGTCGTCGACCGTGGAGCGTGCGGCGACCTCGACCGTGGTCTTCATCAGCGTCGTGACCTGGCCGATGCGGTCGGTGATCTGCTGGCCGGTGTTGGCCGAGGCCTGCGACAGGCTGCGGATCTCCTTGGCGATGACGGCAAAGCCGCGCCCGGTGTCGCCGGCGTGCGCGGCCTCGATGGCGGCGTTGATCGCCAGCAGGTTGGTCTGCGCCGCGATGTGAGCGACGGCCTTGGCCATCGTCTGCAGCTCGGTCGTCACGACTTCCAGGTCGCGCACGCCGGCCAGCAGTTCGCCCTTGCCGGCGAGGATGCGGGTCATCGCGGTGGTCATCGGATGCAGCTCGCGCTCGCACAGGGTGAGCAGGCTGATGGTGCCGGCGCTGGCCGCATCGGTCGGCCTGTGGGCGGCCTTCATGCCGGCGGTCTCGAAGCGTTCGGTGATGGCTGCGAAGCTGCTCGTCAGTGCCAACGCGGCCTCGGCGGTCTGGGTCTTGACCGTGTCCACCTGCTGCTGCCACAGCGGCAGCACGCCGAGCAGCAGCGTGTCCAGGCCACGGCGCGCAGCCATCGCCTCGGTGTTGCCGTTGGCCGCCGGCGCGCTGCTGGCCGGCGGCGCTTCATCGCGCGTCGCGGCAGCACGGCTCGATCGCCAGGCCACGCTGGCGCTTAGGCCGGCCACGCCCAGCAGGGCCACGACCTCGAGCGCGCCCACCCGGTGCAGCAAGGGCAGCGCGGCAAAGGCCGTTGCCGCCAGGGCCAGGGCGCCAGCCTGCAGCGCGCTGCGTCCGGCGGCGGCGTCGCGCGAGGCGCTTGGAGTCGAGAAGGCTTGCATCATCGGATTGGCCATCATGGTCATGGGAGAGGGCAAGTGGGAGGGGGCAAGTGGGAGGAGGCATGCCAGCGCGTGGGTCACACCAGAGCAGCTTCGATATCGGCAGTCATGCGTGTCAGCAGGCGCGGAATCTCCTGCACGATGGTGCGCGCCTGCTCGAGCGTGCCGCCACCGCGCAGGCCCTCGAGCGATTCGCACAGGCGGGCCAGCCCGATGGCGCCGACGACGCCGCAGGACGACTTCATGCGGTGGCCCAGGTCGGCCAGTCTGGGCAGATCGCCCAGGCCGAGCGCGGTCTCGAGCTCAGTCGCCATTTCCGGCATCGATGCCAGGAACAGATCGGCGTAGCGCCGGGCGCGCTGCAGATCGCCCTCGACAAAGCGCGACAGGATCGACAGGTCGATGATCTGCGGGTCGCGGCTCGGCCAGACGGCGACGTCCTTGACGGCTGCTGGCGATGGGGCGGCGGCCGCTGGCGCGGCGGCGACGGCCACTGCGCGGCGCGCCAGCCAGCCGGCCACCACGGCAACCAGCCGGTCGGCCAGGATGGGTTTGACGAGGAAATCGTCCATGCCGGCTTCGCGGCAGCGCGCGCGGTCTTCGCTGCGCGCATTGGCAGTCATCGCCAGCACCGGCAGGCCGGCCAGTCGGGGGTTGGCGCGGATCAGCCGCGTCGCCTGCAAGCCGTCCATGACCGGCATCTGGATGTCCATCAGCACGCAGTCGAAGGGCTCGGCTTCGAGCCGGTCGAGCGCCTGCTGGCCATCGCCGGCGATGCGCACCGTCGCGCCGGCATGGCCCAGCATGCCGGCAGCCACTTCCTGGTTCATGGTGTTGTCGTCGACGAGCAGGATGCGGGCGCCCCGGATCGCCTGGCGCGGGTCTGTGCCCGGCGCTGGGCCGGGCTGGCGTGGCAGCGCACTGGGCAGCGGTGCGCCCCAGCGCAGGCGGGCGGTGAACCAGAAGGTGCTGCCCTGGCCGGCCTGGCTGTCGACGCCGACTTCACCGCCCATCAGGCCGGCGAGCTGCCTGCACACGGCCAGGCCGAGGCCGGCGCCACCGAAGCGACGCGTCGTCGAGGCATCGAGCTGCTGAAAGACCTGGAACAGCTGCTCAATCTGCGCCGGGCTCAGGCCGACGCCGGTGTCGCGGACTTCACAGCGGATCAGGCTGGTCTGGTCCAGGCCCTGCACGGCGCTGGCGTGCACGGTGATCTCGCCCTGGGCCGTGAACTTGATCGCGTTGCCGATGTAGTTCAGCAGCACCTGGCCCAGGCGCCGCGGATCGCCCCGCAAGGGGCGCGACAGGCTCGGATCGATCTCGAACACCAGCTGCAGCCCCTTGGCCCGGGCCGCCTCGGCGGTGCGCAGCGCCAGCTCGTCGAAGACCCGGCCGAGCAGGAAATCGCGCTCGACGAGTTCGAGCCTGCCGGCCTCGATGCTGGAGTAGTCCAGCACGTGCTCGACCATTTCGAGCAGTTGCCGCCCTGACAGCAGGATCTTGTCCAGGACGTCGCGCCGGCGCGCGTCGGGCTCGTCGCCCAGGGCCACCGAGGCCAGGCCGACGACGGCGTTGATCGGGGTGCGGATTTCGTGGCTGATGTTCGACAAGAACTCGCTCTTGGCCCGGCTGGCGGCCTCGGCCAGGTGGCGGGCAGCGACGAGCTCGTGGGTGCGCAGCTCGATGCGCGCTTCGAGTGATTCGTTGAGCAGCCGCAGCGCCTCGGCCGCGCGTCGGCGCTCGGTGACGTCGCGAAAGGTGAGCACGTGGCCGCGCAAGGCGCCGTTGATCTGCAGCGGCATCACGTCGCGCTCCAGCGTGCGCTGGCCGACGAGCTCGAGCGCATCGGCACCCGGCAGCGGATCGGCGCGCCACAGCCGCTGTTCCCAGGCCAGTCCGGCGTGTCCGGCGTGTCCGGGCTCCAGCAACTGGCTGCGCATGAATTCGAGTACCGCATCGCGCGGCGCCCCGTCGAGCAACTCGGCGGGCAGCTTCCACAAGCGCACGAAGGCGCGGTTCATGCTGCTGATGCCGCCCGCCAGGTCGGTGACCAGGATGCCGTCGGCACTGGCCTGCAGCGTGGCGGCGAGCAGGGAGCGCGAGCGCGCGAAACCGAGGTGGGTCTTGACCCGGGCCTGCACGACTGCCGCGTTGACGGGCTTGACGATGAAGTCGACGGCGCCGAGTTCGAGCCCCAGCGTCTGCTGCTGCGGCTCACCCTGCGCGGTGACGAAGATGATCGGGATGTCGCGCGTGGCCGCGTCGGCCTTGAGCTGCCGGCAGACCTCGAAGCCGTCCATGCCCGGCATCACGACGTCGAGCAGCACGAGGTCGGGCCGGCGGCTGTGGCAGAGCTGCAGCGCCTCGGCGCCGCGCGTCGCCATCAGGATGTGATGGTCGGCCTTGAGCGCGTGGTACAGGGCCTGGACGTTGGCAGGCTGGTCATCGACCACGAGCAGCGTGAGCTGCGGTGGCGGGGTCGTCGGCGAAGACACGCTGCGGTCCGATTGGGCCTGGCGCTCAGGCCAGCGTGGCCAGCGCCGCGCCGAGCGCCGCCTTGTCGACCGGCTTGTTGAGCGTGGCCAGGAACTGCAGGCGATGGAAGCGCGCCATCAGCGAGGCCGAGTTCAGGGTCCTGGCGTCCATGCCGGAGATGAGCACGATGCCGCCGCCGTAGTCGCGTTCGCCGAGCATCTCCATGAACTGGAAGCCGTCGCTGACCGGCATGTTGAGGTCGCACAGGATCAGCTCGGGCTTGGACGTCAGGCGGTCGAAGGCCTCGATGCCGGCGGCCCCGTTGGCCGCCGTGGTGACGCCGACGACGCCGAGATCGCGCAACAGGTCACCGACGACGGTGAGCATGAACTTGTCGTCGTCGATCAGCAAGGCCTGATGAACCTTGTTCAATCCGGTCGGGAGTCTGCTCGTGTGCATGGGGTGTCGGAGGTCGGAGCTGCAATGGGACGGCCCGGGCACGGGCAGCGAAGCCGTGGGACTTTGTTCATCGAAGGTCCGTGCCGCGACGCCGGGCCAGACCTCCACGCCAGCATGATGAGCCCCGGGCCGACGCTGCCAAGGCCGGAAAAGAGCCCTCAAGACCACGGTTCTGTCGGCCGGCCGCGCCCGCACGGGTGCGCGGGATCGGGTCGCTCAGCCGGGCCGGCGCTGGGGCGGGTCGCCCAGGGCCTCGGCCCGGCGCG
>JANMVM010000083.1:0-18175 GCA_031392695.1 Rubrivivax sp. | reverse complement strand
TCGGCTGCGAGCGCAGCTGGATCAGCGCATACATCGGTACGCTGTACAAACCGGCGAACAGCGACAGCAGCGCCAGATCCAGCAGCACGCGCCAGTGCGCGGCCTGGGCCAGGAACTGCGACAGTGTCAGTGACGCCGCTGGCGGCAGGCCGCGCGCTGCGAAGTACAGGTCGACCGAGAACACGCTCATGCCGATCGCGCCCAGGGGCACGAGGCCGATCTCGACGTGGCGGCGACTGAGCATCTCGCACAGCAGCGCGCCGATGCCGATGCCGATCGAGAACACCACCAGCAGCAGCGAGGCCACCTGCTCGTTGCCGTGCAGCACGTCGCGCGCGAAGCTCGGAAACTGGCTCAGGAAGACGGCGCCGAAGAACCACATCCAGCTGATGCCCAGCAGCGAACGGAAGACGACCACGTTGCCGTGCGCCAGCTTCAAGTTGCGCCAGGTCTCGCTGACCGGGTTCCAGTTGATGACCAGCGCCGGATCGGTGGCCGGCGACGAGGGCACCGCCTGCGCCAGCGCGCGGCCGATGATCGCCAGCCCCAGGCAGGCCAGCGCGACGTAGGTCGGCCCGACCTGCGGCACCGCGATCAGCAGGCCGCCGGCGACGTTGCCCAGCAGGATGGCGACGAAGGTGCCCATCTCCACCATGCCGTTGCCGCCGGTCAACTCACGCTCGTTCAGGTGCTGCGGCAGATAGGCGAACTTCACCGGGCCGAAGAGCGTGCTGTGCAGCCCCATCAGGAACACGCAGCCCAGCAGCACCGGCACGTTCTGGTGCATGAAGCCAAAGCCGGCCAGCAGCATGATGCCGATCTCCAGGCTCTTGACGAAGCGGATCAGCACCTCCTTGGGGTACTTGTCGGCCAGCTGCCCGCTGGTGGCGCTGAAGAGCAGGAAGGGCAGGATGAACAGGGCCCCGATCGCCAGCCCCGCGATCGAAGCCGGCAACCACTGCACCTGCAGCTGGTAGGTGACGAGCACGGTGAAGGCGAACTTGAAGACGTTGTCGTTGCCGGCGCCGAAAAACTGGACCCAGAAGAAGGGGCCAAAGCGGCGCTGGCCGAGCAGGGCGAACTGGTTGGGGTGGTCGGTGGTGGCGCTCAAGGCAGACCCTCGGGAGTTGCGAGACGGTGATGACTGGCGATCGGGTCGCCGTGGACGAACTGTAGTTCGCAGGCCGCCGCCGCAGGCGATGCGCGGCGCGAGTTCCCGGTCAGGACGGTCAACGCACCACCTGCACCGGCTGCGCCAGGCCGGCGCGCTGCAACCAGGCGAACACCGAGTCCACGGTCACGGTCTCGATGCGGTCGCTGTAGCGCTTGTCGTTGGGGTGGTCGTCGAAGGCGACGTTGGCCGCCGTCATGCGCGCGCCCAGGCGCACCAGCGGACTGATGCGCAGCACCGTGGGCTCGTAGCCTTTGAAGCGCAGCCAGGCCTGGGCGCGCTGGCGCGTCGTCGCCGCGCCCTCCTGCGCCGACGCCAGGGTCTCGATCGCCCATTGGTTGCTCTGCTGGTACTGCTGCGACCAGGGGTAGGCCACCATGCTGTAGGCCGCGGTGTGCAGCAACGCGACGCGGCGGTTGTCCTGCAACAGCACGCGCAGGTGCGCCTGGATGTCGGCGCTGGGCACGGCGAAGGCGGCCTCGTAGTCGAACAGGTCGTCCATGAAGAACTCGCCCAGGCCCTGGCGATGCAGGTCGGCAACCGCACTGCCGCATGAATTGAGCTTGTGCACGACACGCCACTGCACACCGTCGCGGTAGGCCCAGCCCAGGTGGCTCCAGCGCAGCCCGTACTTGCCCAGGTCCTGCCCGGCGCGGGCCAGCACCACCACGTCGGCACCGCTGGCGTCCAGCGCCTGCGCCGTGCGCAGCGCCAATTCCAGCGAACGCTGTACGTTGATGGCGGTGGGCGCCTGGGCCTCGCAGTTGCGGCCGGCGAACGCAGGTGCCGCGGCCAGCACGGCGGCCAGCGCCGCCGCGGCCAGCAGCTTGCGGCTGGGTTTCATCGCGTGATCCTTTCGCTATAGAGCAGCGCCTTGCCGACCTCGTTGGGGATGAAGGCGACGGCCTTGCCCGCTGCCGACAGCACCCAGCCGGCGCTGAAGGCGGTGGCCACCACGGCCGCGCCCGACAGCAACGACACGCCGCCCGCTGCAGCACCGCTGAGCGTGACACTGGCCCGTGCGCCGTCTGAGGCGCGCTCCAGCACCCATACCGTGCCTTCGGACACCGCTTCGACAGCGACCACGGTGAACACCGCGCCCGCCGACAAAAGCCCCAGCGGCGCGGCCACCGAGAGGGCCACCGGCAGCATCGACATGGCGCTCAGTTCGGATGCCACGCTGTGAGCCTGTGCGCTGCCGGCCAGGGCGAGTGCAAGCGAGGTGACGAGGACCAGTTTCTTCATCAGGATCTCCTGTGTTGAGGTGACTTGCTCGGTGCCTTGCTGGCGGGATTGCACCGCGGTGGCGGGCTTGTCGAGCACAGCGCCATCTTCCGGGTTTGCTGGCTTGGTATCCATCACTCCAGGGGCCGTTGAGCGGCGCGATGCGCCTGGTATCGTGCTGCGGTACTTCCGGAGCATCGCGCATGAGCAGCACCCAGGACCTGGTCAGCACCCTGAAGGCCGAACTGCGCCGTGCCGGCATCACCTATGCGCAGCTGGCCACACAACTTGGCATGGCCGAGAGCAGCATCAAGCGCATCTTCGCCAAGGCCGACATGCCGCTGTCGCGCATCGACGAGGTGCTGGCGGTGCTGAAGATGGACTTCGCCGAGCTGGCGCGGCTGGTGGCCGACGCCAGCCCGGCGCAGCAGGAGATGACGCTCGAGCAGGAGCGCGCCGTGGTGCGCGACCCCAAGCTGCTGCTGACCGCCATCTGCGCTTTGAGCCAGTGGACGCTGGAGCAGATCGTCGAGGCCTACGCCATCAGCAAGCCGCAGGCGGTGGGCTGCCTGCTGGCGCTGGACAAGCTGGGATTTTTGGAACTGCGCGCCAACAACCGCTACCGCTTGAAGATCGACAAGACCTTCCGCTGGCGCCCCGACGGCCCGGTGATGCAGTACTTCCGCCAGCACGCCATGAGCGACTACTTCAGTGGCGACTTCGGCGACACGGGCGAAATGCTGATGCTGGTGCACGGCCACATCAGCCCGGCGCACGCGTTGCTCTTCAACGAAAGGCTGCGCCGCTTGGCCAAGGACTTCGCGCAGCAGCACCTGGCCGACCAGAAGCTGCCCGACAGTGAACGGCGCGCCTACACGATGGTGTTCGGCGTGCGCTCGTGGCTGTTCGGCGCCTTCAGGCAGTTGCTGCGCGAGCCGGGTTGAGGCACGCCTTCAGCTGCCGCTGGCGAGCGCTTCCTTGAGCACCGTGCAGCACAGCGCGACGGCGGTGCGCGCCTCGTCCAGCACCCGGCTCATCGGGACGAAGCCGTGGATCTGGCGCTCGAAGCACACGCTCTGCACGCGGTTGCCGGCGGCCGACAGCGCGTCGGCGTACTGCCGGCCTTCGTCGACCAGCGGGTCGTAGCCGGCCGTCAGCACCAGGGCCGGCGGCAAGCCGCTCAGGTCGGAAGCCAGCAGCGGCGACGCGCGCCAGTCGGCGTACTGCGCCGGGTCGGCGATGTAGTGGCCGCGGAAGTAGGCGATGGTGTCGGCCGTGAGCACATAGCCCTGGCCGTTGCGCGTGTGCGACGCGGCGCCGGCACGCATGTCGGTGGCGGGATAGATCAGCAGCTGGTGGGCCAGCGGCGGTCGGTCTTGCGCATCCGGGGCGTCGCGCAGTGCCAGCGCCACCACCGCCGCCAGGTTGCCGCCGGCGCTGTCGCCGCCCACCGCCAGGCGCCTCGGGTCGAGCCCCAAAGCCGCGGCCTGCGACTGCACCCAATGCGTGGCCTCGATGCTGTCGTCCACGGCCGCCGGAAAGCGGTGCTCAGGGCCCATGCGGTAGTCCACCGACACCACCGCCACCCCGGCGCCGTTGCACAACTGGCGGCACAGCACGTCGTGGGTGTCCAGGTCGCCCATGGTCCAGCCGCCGCCGTGGAAATAGACGAGCACCGGCAGCACGCCGGCCGCCGCGCCCGCGGGCTTGTACAGACGCAATGGCACACCGCCAGCGCTGGCCAGCGCGCGCACCTCGGCCACGGCGGGTGGGTCGGGCTGGGTGAAGAAGCGGCGCTCCAGGTACATGCGCCGCGCGTCGGCGGGCGTGAGCGTGTGCGTGGGCGGCACCTGGCGTTCGGCCATCAGGGCGATCAGGGCGGCGGCTTGGGGGTCGAGCATGGGTAGGTCCCGGTGGGTTGCAGACCTGCAGTATGGCAAGCTGTGCCGATGACCTTGCCGCCGACCCGCATGTCACCGCCCCGCTTGCGCAGCTTGCGCCCGGGCGACCTGGGCTGGGTGATCGGCCGCCACGGCGCGCTCTACGCGCAGGAGTACGGCTTCGACCAGCGCTTCGAAGCCCTAGTGGCGCGCATCGCGGCCGACTACGTGACGCAATTGGACCCGGCACGCGAGTGCGCTTGGATTGCCGAATTGGAGGGTCTTGCCGTGGGCTGCGTGTTCCTGGTCCAGGCCCGCGACGAAGGCACGCAGCAGCCCGAGCCCGGCGTGGCGCAACTGCGCCTGCTGCTGGTGGAACCCGGCGCCCGCGGCCAGGGCGTGGGCAAGCGGCTGACGGCGCAGTGTGAAGCCTTCGCGCGCCAGGCCGCTTATGCGCGCATCCGCCTGTGGACCAACCAGGTGCTCAGCGCCGCCCGCGCCATCTACCAGGCCGCCGGTTACCGGCTGCTGGCCAGCGAGGCGCACGACAGCTTCGGCAGCGTGCAGGTGGGCGAGGTCTGGGAAAAGGAACTGACGGGCACCGGTGCATGAAGAAGTCCCGCCTCGGCACCGAGACGGGCTGTCCCTGCGGCAGCGGTGCCGCCTACGGCGCCTGCTGCGGCCGCTGGCACCGCGGCGCGCAGCACCGGATGGCGCCCACCGCCGAAGCGCTGATGCGCAGCCGCTACAGCGCCTATGTGCTGGCCCTCGGCGACTATCTGCACGAGACCTGGAACCCCGGCACGCGGCCGGCAGAGCCGATCACTTTCGAGCCCGGCCTGCGATGGCTGGGGCTGGAATTGAAAAGCCATGTCGTCATCGGCGAAGACCGCGCCGAGGTCGAGTTCGTGGCCCGCAGCAGCTTGGGCGGACGGGCACGGCGGCTGCACGAGTGCAGCCGCTTCGTGCGCGAGGACGGACGCTGGACCTACCTCGATGGCCAAGCCGGCCGTCAAGAAGTCGGGCGTGCGCGATGATCGGCAGCGCTGACCACAAACGCTGCCCTGCGGCGCGCGCGATTCGCCCGTGAAGTCCTGGATCGAACGATTCCCGCAACGATCGGCCCGCATCGCCGGCTGGCTGTACCTGGCGATCATCCTGCTCGGCACCTTCGGCGAGATCGCAGTGAGGGCGACGCTCGTGGTGTCGGGCGACGCCACCGCCACCGCCAGCGCGATTGCGGCGTCGCCGCTGCTGTGGCGCCTGGGCATCGCAGGTGACTTGCTGATGCACGTGCTCGACGTGCCTGTGATCGTGATCTTCTACTACTTGCTGCGGCCCGTGAGCCAGAGCCTGGCGCTGCTGGCGACCCTCATCAATCTCCTGCAGACCGCCGTGCTGGCGGCCAACAAGCTCAACCTGCTGGTACCCCTGCTGCTGGCCGAGGACGCGGCTTACCTGCGCGTGTTCTCGACCCCGGAACTGCACGCGATGTCCTACCTGGCCATCCAGGCGCACAGCTACGGTTTCGGCATCGGCCTGATCTTCTTCGGCTTCGCGTGCCTGGTTCGCGGCTGCCTGGTCTTCAAGTCCGGATACCTGCCCAGGACGCTGGGCGTGATGCTGGCGCTGGCCGGGCTGAGCTACCTCATCAACAGCTTTGCGCTGCTGCTGGCGCCGTCGTTCGCGGCATCGATCTTCCCGGGCATCCTGCTGCCCGCCCTGGTTGGCGAACTGGCGCTGTGCCTGTGGTTGATCTTCAACGGTGTGAACACCGGGCGCTGGCAGCAGCGGCTGGCCACGACGTCGACGCGCTAGCGGCCAGGGTCGCAGCGCCGCGCCGGCACGGGCCGACTCAAGCCGAGCAGAAATGGGCGCATCGTGATTGTCACGACGAGGGCGCTGTCTGGCCTGGCAGCGCAACGGCGGGGCGCACCATGGCCAGTCTGGCGCCACGGTGAACGGGACTTTGATCGACCAGTCCTTGCATGACCTGTGGCCCAGCGGTCCAGGCGGAAAGTCGACTATTTGTGGGTGGCGTCCTTCACGACTTCCTTGATGTCGCCGACCGCCTTCTGCGCCTGGCCCTCGACCTGCTTCTTGATGCCCTTGAGCTGCTGCCCGGTGTTGCCGACCACCTTGCCGGTGGTCTCCTGCACCTTGCCAGCGGCGTCTTTGAGCGTGCCTTTGACTTGATCCTTGTTCATGTGTTCGCCTTGGGTTGAATTTCGAGACTGCTTCTGGCGCGACGCGGATGCCATGAGCAATTGGGCCGCGCAAGTGCCATGCAAACCATAGTCAACCCGAGGCCCAGAGTCTGTGCGGGAACGAACCCGTGCCCTTCGCAGCGCGACGCACCGCCGTTCGCAGGCGGGCCAGCGCGGCCGCCGGTTGCGAAGCGCGCTCGCGCGCCGACCGGCACGCACGGTTCGCCATCGCACAGACCCACGGCGGCCCCGGCGGTCACAGTAGCGGACCCGTTGGCGGGTCCACGGTCGCAGCAGAGGTCCCAGGCGATGACGTCCATCGTGAATAGCGTCGCCTACCGAAAAGGCCAGTCCCTCGGCGAGATCTCCATCGACGAGATCAGCGAAGTCATCCAGCAGCCCGACACCTTCGTGTGGCTGGGCCTGCACGAACCGGACGACGCCCTGTTGCTCAGGATCCAGGGTGAGTTCGGCTTGCATGAACTGGCCATCGAGGACGCCCATCACGCCCACCAGCGGCCCAAGATCGAGGCCTACAGCAACTCGCTCTTCATCGTGCTGAAGACGGCCCAGCTGGAAGCCGGCCAGGTGGTCTACGGCGAAACGCACCTGTTCGTCGGCTCGAACTTCCTGGTCTCGGTGCGGCACGGTGCTTCGTCGAGCTACGCGCAGGTGCTGCAGCGCTGCGACGAAGGTACGAAAGGACTTCACAAGGGGCCCGGCTTCGCGCTGTATGCGGTGCTGGATTTCGTGGCCGACAACTACCAACCCATCGTGGCGCAGTTCGAGCGCGACTTCGAAGCCATCGAGACCGACATCTTCAAGGACCAGTTCGACAGGCTGGTGATCGAGCGCCTGTACGCCCTGAAGCGCCACCTGCTCGAGCTGCGCAATGCCGCCCTGCCCGTGGCGGAAATCAGCGCCGAGCTGATGCGCCTGCACGAAGACCTGATCCCGAAGGAACTGCGCGCCTATTTCCGTGACATCCAGGATCACATCTCGCGCCTGGTGGGGCTGATCGACGGCATGCGCGACATGCTGACCACGGCCATGCAGGTCAACCTGGCCCTGGTGGCCAACAACCAGAACGAGGTCGTCAAACGGCTAGCGGGCTGGGGTGCGATCCTGGCCATCCCCACCGTGATCTTCAGCCTCTACGGCATGAACTTCGAGTGGATGCCGGAGTTGAAGTGGCGGGCCGGGTATCCGGCAGCCGTGGGTGTGACGCTGCTGGGTTGTGTCTTCGTCTACCGCCGCCTGCGTCGTGCCGGATGGGTCTAGGAGCCTGCGCCGGGCCGGCCGGATCGGCAGCGCCATGAGATCCACCGCGATGACGGCTTCGAAGCTGGCCATCTACGGCGCCATCGCGGCCAATGTCGCCATCGCTGCCACCAAGCTCGTGGTCGCCAGCATCACCGGCAGCTCGGCCATGCTCTCGGAAGGCATTCACTCGTCGGTCGACAGCTTCAACGGCGTGCTGCTGCTCGTCGGCATCCGCCTGAGCCATCGGCCCGCGACGCCCGAACACCCCTTCGGGCACGGCAAGGAGCTGTACTTCTAGAGCCTGATCGTCGCCGTGCTGATTTTCGGCCTCGGCGGCGGTATCTCGTTCTACGAAGGCGTGCAGCACATCCGCCATCCGCAGCCCCTGCACGATCCGACCTGGAACTACGTCGTGCTCGGTGCTGCTGCGCTGTTCGAGGGCATCAGCTTGGCCATTGCGTTGCGCCAATTCCTGAAACTGGCCGGCGCCACCCCGTTCTGGGAGGCCATTCACGACAGCAAGGACCCGACCACCACCACCGTGCTGGCGGAGGACGCGGCAGCCCTCGTGGGCCTGGCGATCGCCGCGCTGGGCATCGCGCTCAGCCAAAGCTTGCAGATGCCGGCGCTGGACGGCGCAGCTTCGGTGCTGATCGGCATCCTGCTCGCCGGCGTGGCGATACTGCTGGTCTGGCAGTCGCGCGGCCTGCTCATCGGTGAAGGCATCCGTGCGCAGACCGCGCGCGCCATCCGCACCATCGCGCTGGCGCAGCCGGGGGTGCGGGACGTCGGACGCGTGCTGTCAATGTATGTCGGGCCCGACGACGCGTTGGTCACGATGGACCTGGACTTCGACGAAGGCACGGCAGCCGCCGACGCAGCGATCGCGATGGCCGAGGTGCAGCGCCGGGTGCGGCAACGGTTTCCGATGATCAAGCGGCTGTTCATCGAGTCCGGCTCGCCGGCCCAGGCCCAGCGCTGGTCCAGGCCGGACGCGATACGGACGCCGCCCGTTGCCGCGACCGCGTCCGAATCGGCAGTGCCAGCGCCAGCTGCACCGGAGCGGACGAGCCCGGCCCTGCGAACGCCGCCCTGAGGGGGCGGCGCGGCGAGCCTGGCGCCTACGACGCAGCCCGCAGTCGCTGGTTCATGCGCTCCGGGAAGCTGCGATTCTTGAACAGGTCAATGACGTCCCGCAGGCTCAGATACCGGCCGCCCGGACCTTCCTTGCCCATGACCTTGAGCAACACCGGCCACTCGCCGATCATCAGCGTCCGATCGATGGCGCGCCTGCGTCCCGCGGCGCGCGCGAAATTGGCGTCCATGTAGGCACGCAGCTCGGGCAAACCGAGGCCGAGTTCCGTCGATCCATCGGCACTCGACTTGTCCTTGGCGAAGTCCCGAAGCCGCGACACTTCCTTTGCATCGATGGCACCGTGGGCGTTGAGGATGCCGGATCCCACGCCCTTTTTGTCGAGCGGCCCGCCACGCAGCGCATTGAGCTGCAAGCCGTGCCGCTGGGTATCGACCAGCGACAGCGGGCCTAGGCCGTTCGCCACCGAGCCGATGGCGTAAACCGCATTGCGCGGCAGCTCAGGACGGCCATCGCCGGCGCGGGCCGTGGCCGCCACGACCGCGGCGACCTTGGCCAGCGGTTCTCGGTCATCGGCGAGCTGTCCGGTCGCCACCAACGCACGCAGGAACGGACATGGATTGTTGGCCGACACAGGGTGCGGCTCATCCGGCTTCTTGACCACGGTAGCTCCAGGAAGTGATGTTGTCCGCGGCTCAGGGCCCGACTTCGCGGACATGGCGGCTGCGCCTGCAAGGCCCTGCCGCCAAGCATCAGCGCTGCCTCGATGGTTCGGCTTCGATCGTGACGCGGGTCGACTGCATCGTCTGTGCGGCGCCGAACATCGCCAGCAGTGGACTGCACCGCACCGCGATGCGTTCGACAACGAACCGACCGGTGGGCGGTTTTCCCATACGGTGTGCTCACCACGCCGCTTCGCTCCGAGCCCGCAGCGTGCAGGCGCGCCAGGGCTTGACCCGGCGCATCAACTTCCACATCACGAGGCTCAGCGATGGACGCAGCAAGCTGGACCTGTCGCATTCCAGGCCTTGAGAGCAGCCGCGACAAGCCCATCCCGGTCACCGTCGAGGCCGGCCGGGCTGCGCTGATGGGTGCCCGTTGGCAACGTCTGCTGTCGCTGTGGCTGCTCTGGCCGCTGCTCTGGCTGCAAGCCCGTCATGTGCGGCGCATCACGCCGCGCATGCCCGAGCCGCCGGGCAGCCGCGCCGGCACCACCGGCCGCGGCTCGCTGGTGCGCCTGCTGGTGGCCGGCGATTCCGGTGCCGCCGGGGTGGGTGCGGCGACACAGGATCAGGCGCTGTGCGGCCAGCTCGTGCAGCGGCTGAGCCGGCATCACACGGTGCAGTGGTGCGTGCTGGCGGTCAACGGGCTGGACTCGCCAGGGCTGCTGAAGTTGCTGCAGGACGCCCCTTGCGCGCGCTTCGATGTGGTCATCCTGTCGATGGGTGCCAACGACGCCACCGGCCTGTGCGCGCCGCTGCAATGGGCGCAGTGGCAGACCCGCCTGGCCGAGCTCATCGACTCGCGCTTCGCGCCGACCTTGCTGGTGCACAGCGCCGTGCCGCCCATGCATGCCTGCCTGGCGCTGCCGCAACCGCTGCGCTGGTTCATGGGCCACTGGGCACAGCAGATGAACCAGAGCCTGGCCGGCTCAATGGTGGAACAGGTGGGGCGCACCATGCATTGGCATCCGGAGTCGACGACCACCGCGGGCATGGCGGCGGATGGCATTCATCCCAGTGCCGAAGGCTATGCGGCCTGGGCCGATGGCTTGAGCCAGCGCATCCTGGCCGCCCAGGCGCCCTGCGCCGCGCTGGCGGCCTGATCCACCGCGCTGGGGGCTTGGCGTGTGCGCAGCATGCGCATGGCAGGCTTCGGCCGGGACGATCGAAGCACGGGCCGCTGAACCCTCTCGCGTGCCTCGCAGTCTTTCCCACCATTTGCGAAAGCGCAGCCGCCGCTGCGCACGCCCGTGTCTGACCGCTCTTGCTTCTGGCGGCGCCGTCCGGCGACCCCTGCGGCGGGGGTGATGGGCTGACGCTGGGTCCGCGGCTGGACCGGCGGGGCCATGGCATGCAAGCAGCGGTTCATCGGCGTCAGCTTCGGCGCAAGCAATCCTGTTCATCGAACGCCTGCGAGGGTCGGTCGTTCGACTCGCGCGCTTGAAGTCCTGCCGCCTCCCGGTCCTCGCTGATCGAAGGGCCGTTGCCGAGCTTGACCGCGAACTCGCAGCAGCGGCCAGTGCAGACTTTCGAAATCGTGCAGGCCGGCGAGCCGCTGGACAAGGAGGGTGCGGGCTCCAGGATCCTCGGTTCCAGCGAAGCCATCGACGCCATCGACGCGAAGGAAATGAAGCGACAACGAGACTTCACCAGGAAGACGACGCACATGGATGGGACGTCCAGGCTCGGCTTGGGCCCGTCGGAATTGCGCTCCTACCTGGACGCCAGCTTCGAGCGCGCCACGGGCCGAAGACGCCCCACCGATCGGACCTTATTGATGGGCGAGTGGCACGTGCGTGTGAAGGTCATGGGCAAGGCAGGCTCGACCAGCAGGTACCCGAGCCTGCGCGATGTTGAAGACCTGTTCACCAGGAACCGACTGCGCGCGCGAATGACCCAGCGCCTGCGATCGAAGTGGTCTTGCGCCGATCGGTGCCGTTCGCGATGCAAGTCATGCGCGCGTGGCCAGGATCGCAGACAGCGGATGCCCTTCCTGTGCACCGCCGAAGCAACTGCAAGTGAGGCAGACGGCTGCCAGCAGCCACTCGCCCTGCTCGGGCGCGATGGGGCGCTCGCACACGCCGACGAAGGACCTGACGGCGTCGGCCTCGAGCGAGGGCGCCGCCCACCTGGCGTCAGCGTGATTCGGGTTCGCGGTCTTCTGCAGCGACGCCACGACCGCGCTGACTTGATCGCCTGCCTCGAGCACGCAGACAAGTCACCGGCCTGCGCCAAACCGGCGTGTTGAGCCTGGCTGCCTGATTACGGGTGGCGCAAACGCCGCCGCCCGCGGCCGCATCCGATGAACAGCCTTTCGCGTGTACGCGCAGATGGCAGGGGTTCTTCCTCGGTACGCGTTCGAACGGACACGCATCGACAGGGCCCCCAGGCTTGCGTTCAAACACCGGAGATCCTCATGAAAACCAGCGCCAAACCGAACCAAGCCATTGTTGAAGCCACCACCAGCGCAGCGCATGGCGCTCGCAGCACACCGCGGCGCGGCAACCGACGCATCGTGGCGGTGCTGGGCGTTGCCGGCATGGCCGGTGTCCTGGTGTCGTCGTGCGGCGGCGACTCCGACAACTCGGCGGCCGAACGTGCCGCCCTCGTTGAGCAGGGCAAGCAGACATTCCGCTTCGATACCTTCGGCGACGAGACGCAGTGGACCGACACGCTGCGCCTGCACGAAGTGATCCGCACGGCGGTCGATCCGACGACCGCCTTGTCGGTCGGCCTGAAGGTCGACTCCGAGGCCCTGCCGGCGGCGGTGGTGACAGGCATCCAGAACGGCTCCGTCGATCTGAAGAGCCCCGCGACCACCGTGGCTTTGCTCAAACTCAATGCGGTGGTCGGCCTCAAGGGCACGGTCGAGACCGTCAATGGCGTCGACGTGTTGACACGGGTCGGCGTCACCTGCGCGCTGTGCCATTCGACGGTCGACAACTCGTTCGCGCCCGGCATCGGCAAGCGGCTCGACGGCTGGCCGAACCGGGACCTCAATCCGAGCGCGATCATCGCCTTGTCGCCCGCGTTGAGTGTGGCGGCCAAGGCGGTCTACAACTCATGGGGCCGAGGCAAGTACGACCCGCGCTTCAACCTCGACGGCAAGAACGGCCCGCAGGTCATCCCGCCCGCCTACGGCCTGGCGGGCATCAACAAGGTCACCTCCACCGGCGACGGCAACGACCTCGCCTACTGGAACCGCTACGTCGGCGTGACCCAGATGGGCGGGCACGGCACGTTCGTCGAACCACGCACCGGCGTCAACGTCACCAACGGCAGCGACGATCTGATCACGGCCAAGCTGCCCGCGCTGCAGGCGTACCAGCTCTCGCTGGCGGCACCATCGGCACCGAACGGAAGTTTCGACGTCACCGCGGCCGGTCGAGGCAAGACCGTCTTCGACAACGCCGGCAAATGCGCGACCTGCCACACTGGGCCCGAGTTCACCGATGCGAATACGCGGCTGCACCCGCCGAGCGACGCGGTCAGCGAGCCGGAGCCGGGCGGCGCCTCCAGCTACGCATCGCGCAGCGCCACCAAGCAATACCGGACCGCGCCGCTGAAGGGTTTGTGGCAACACGCGCCGTACTTCCACAACGGCGCGGCAGCGACGCTGGACGTGGTGGTGCAGACCTACAACACCAAGCAGTCGCTGGGTCTGAGCGCAGGCCAGATGGCAGATCTGACGCAGTACCTCAAGTCGCTTTAGTCCCGTCTGAAAAACACCGGAGAACGCCATGGAACCTGGACAGATCCTTCTGACCGCAAGCGTATTGCTGGCAGCCGCCGCTGCGGGTGGGCGCGTCATGGCGGGCATCCGATTCGTGGGCGACCGATCGCCGCCAGCGGCGCTGGCCATGCTCCACGGGTTCCTGGCCGCTGCCGCCGTCACCCTGCTGCTGTACGCCGCGGCGACGGTAGGGCTGCCGAGGATGGCGCTGGTGGCGCTGGCGCTCTTTCTCGCCGCCGCCGGCGGCGGCGCGATCCTCAACCTGAACTATCACTGGAAGCAATTGCCATTGCCCAAGTGGTTGGTCCTCACCCACGCCGGCGCTGCGGTGCTTGGCTTCGGGTTGCTGGTGGCGGCGACCTGGACGGCACGGGTGGCTTAGGCAAGGCGACTCAAGCCAGGCGACTGGATTCGGTCGACTGATCTTCTGCATTCTGCGATCCTGGTTGGGATCGACTGCGGAATTTGCGACCCTCGGATGCAGCCGCTCAACTGCGATTTGACTTCGGTCGTCGCCCGATCCAGACGCGCGGGCGCGAGAGAGGAGTGGGATGCGTCAGGACACGGCAGCCTGCGTCGATGGCCCTAGTACTCCAACCCACAGATTTCGAGACATGAAAACGCGTCTTAGTCCACCATGCGTCGTTGCAAATCCTCGCGATACCAGAAGGTATCGCTGTGGTTTGCGCCTAGCCTGGCGAACGAATCCATCGTTTTCAATTTGTCTCGAAACCTATGGGTTGGAGCACTAGGTACCGCAGTAGGTCTGGTACGCCGCGGTGACCTGCTCCGGTGCCGGCTCCGCAAAGGCGGCAAGCGCCGGGTCGTCGTCGTAGGGCCGCTGCAGCGCCTGCAGCAGTGCTTCCATCAGGCTCAGGTCCTGGTGTTCCGAGGCCGCCGCCAGGGCTGCTTCGACACGGTGGTTGCGCGGGATGACTGCTGGGCTCGCCTGGCGCATGCGCGCGGCCCGGGCCTGGCCTGCCTCGGCGTGGCCTGCGTCTTCCTCGGCGCAGCGCGCGCGCCAGCGTTGCAGCCAGCGCGTCAGCTCGGCGGGCTCGGCAATCAACGCGCTCAAGGCAGCGTCGTCGCCCGCCGCCGCGTCGGCCAGGCGGCGCCAGGCCAGCGTGAAATCCACGCCGTGCTGTTGCAGCAGGGCGAGCCAGTCCCGCGCCAGCAAAGTGTCGGCGCTGTCTTCGGCAGCCGGCAGCAAGCCGAGCTTGGCGCGCTGGCCCTGCAGCAGGGCCCGTTCGTACCAGGCCGGGAAGGCGTCGATGACTTCGGTCACCTGCGCCACGGCCTGCTTCAAGGCCACTTCGTCGTCACCATCGGCCATCAGCGGCAGCAGCGCTTCGGCCAGGCGCGCCAGGTTCCAGCGCGCGATGTGGGGCTGCTGGCCGTAGGCGTAGCGGCCGCCGTGGTCGATGCTGCTGAAGACGGTGGCCGGGTCGTAGGCCTCAATGAAGGCGCAGGGGCCGTAGTCGATGGTCTCGCCCGAGATCGTCATGTTGTCGGTGTTCATCACGCCGTGGATGAAGCCCACGTTCATCCACTGCGCGATCAACCGGGCTTGCCGTTCGGCCACGGCGCGCAGCAGCGCCAGGTAGCGGCCCGGCGTGCCCGCCAGCGCCGGGTCGTGGCGCGCGATGGCGTAGTCGGCCAGTTGGCGCAGCTTGTCGACCTCGCCGCGGGCGGCGAAGAACTGGAAGGTGCCCACGCGCAGGTGGCTGGCCGCCACGCGCGTCAGCACCGCGCCCGGGAGTGCCGCTTCACGGTAGACCCGCTCGCCCGTGGCCACCACGGCCAGCGCGCGCGTGCTGGGGATGCCCAGGGCCTGCATGGCCTCGCCGATCAGCACCTCGCGCAGCATGGGCCCGACGGCGGCCTTGCCGTCGCCGCCGCGCGAATACGGCGTGCGGCCCGAGCCCTTGAGCGCGATGTCACGCCGCTGGCCGCGGCGGTCGATGACCTCGCCCAGCAGCAGCGCGCGGCCGTCGCCCAGTTGCGGCGAGAAGCCGCCGAATTGATGCCCGGCATAGACCTGGGCCAGCGGCTCGGCGCCTTCGGGCAGCGTGTTGCCGGCGAAGAACGCCGCGCCGGCCGGGCCGTCCAGTGCGGCGCTGTCCAGGCCCAGGTCATCGGCCAGTGCGCGGTTGAAGAACAGCAAGGCAGGCGCCGGCACGGTTGCAGGCTTGCAGGCGGTGTACAAGCCGGGCAGGTCACGCGCGTAGGTGTTGTCGAAGGCGATAGACAGCATGCGGATGAGTGTTGGTTCAACGGGAGTGTGCCGCCCCAAGCCGGGCTTGTGCGCTGAAGGGTCTGTCAGCGCGCCTGAGGGTGGGCGAGCAGCGGGCGAGGCATCGGCCCGGGTGGGGGCCGTGGCCGCTGCCACCCGAGGCATCAGTAGCTGCCGATGTAGTCCTTCTTGCCCACCTCGACCCCGTTGTGGCGCAGGATGTCGTAGGCGGTGGTGACGTGGAAGAAGAAGTGCGGCAAGCCGTAGTTCAGCAGGTAGGAGGTGCCCGCAAAGCGCTTCTCCTTGGGCGTGCCGGCCTGGGTGACGATCTCGCGCGTGGCGCTGCCCTCGAACTGCTCTGGCGCCAGGCCATCGATGAAGGCCAGGGTCTTGTGGATGCGGGCCTGCAGGTCGGCAAAGCCGACTTCGTTGTCGTCGTAGGCCGGCACCTCCACCCCGGCCAGCCGGGCCGACACGCTCTTGGCGAAGTCGCAGGCGACGCGCACCTGGCGCAGCAGCGGGAACATGTCGGGGTACAGGCGTGCCTGCAGCAGCGCGTCGGGCTCGATGTTGCGGGCCTCGGCATGGGCTTGCGCCTTGCCCAGCACGCCGCTCAGGCCGCCGAGCATCTGCTGGAAGACGGGCACAGCCGTGTTGAACAGGGATGTCGTCATGGGTGGCTTTCCAAACAGGTGGGTGGGCCAGTGGCCCGGAAGTGACGATTGGAACACCCGGGCCGGGCGGCGGGATGCCGACAACGGCCGTTCGGGCACTGGCAGCAATCCCGGCCACGGCCTGGTCGTCGCCGTCGCCGTCGCCGTCGCGGTCGCGCCAGCGCCAGCGCCAGCGTCAGGCCGCGACAATGGCACGATGCCCCCGGACTCTGCCCATCGCATCGTCGCCGCCAACGCGCAGCCGGCGCCCAGGCCGTTCCGTGCCTTCGCAGTGCGCAGCGACGAGCCCCGGCATGCCTGGGATGCGCGCGCGCCCTACGGCCGCGTGCACGTCGTGGGCACGGAATTTCTCGATGCCGGCGCGCTCGCGGGCCTCGTGGCGCAAGGCTATGCGCGCGTGACCCTGCAGGCGTTCTCGGACATCGACTACGCGACCACGACGCTGCAGGACCTGGCGCGCGCCGCACCCCACGTCGACGACCTGGTCGGACGGATCGCCGGCGCCTTACGGCTCACCGGCGTGCTGGGCGACGAACTCGCTGGCTACCGAAGCAGCGTCGCCGCCCGCATCGACTATCTTGCGTCGTGCGGTGCGGGCTTTCACAACGACGTCAACCGCCATTGGTCGCGATGCCTGTTCTGGATGCTTGCGCTCGACGTCGCCGATGTGGCTTTCGTGATGCCGCATGCCGGCGTGCACCTCGCGTTGGCGCCCGGTGACTTGCTCGTCTTCGACCAGACGATGGCGCACGGGCTGTGCCGGCCGCAGGATGGCGGGCAGGCAGTGGCCCGTTCTTTCGAAGTCGGCGACCATTGCCACCAGCTCTTCCTGACCGGTGAACTGCTGCTCACCGACGCGCAGTGGGCCGCTCTGGGCGCGCCCTGGCTGCCGGTGGAAGTCCATCAGAGCCGGGGCGCGCTCGACCTGATGGTGGCGGAGTTCGACGAGCGCAGCGGCGCCATCAAGCGCCTGCGTGCGCTGCGCGATGGCATGAAGCGCAGCACCTGCCACGTCGACGAGTTCGCGGGCTGAGCGCGCGGACTCAGCGCGCGGACTCAGCGCACGGACGGGCGGATGGCGCTGTGGAAGCCGACACCGAAGCGGCCGACTTTGACGCGCCGGACCGCTACAGCGCCATCGAAGCCCGCTGGGCCATCGCTTCGCGCCAGCGCAGCAGGTGCGGGTGCGCTGGCCCCGGCTTGACCTTCACCACGCGCGCAAAGTCCACCGCCACCACGGCCGTGATGTCGGCGATGCTGAAGCGCTCGGTGGCGATGAACTCGCGCTGCGCCAGCCGCTCGTTGAGCATCACAAAGAACTGCTGCACGCGCGCCAACCCGCGCTGTGCGAGTTGCGGGATCTGCGCGTAGTCCACCGGCCCGGGCAGCGCGCGGTTGGCCATCGCCGGCGCGCTGTTGCGCAGGGCTTCGGCAATCGCCAGCAGGCCTTCGAACTCGATGCGCCAGTTCCAGCTTGCGATCTCGGCCTTGTCGCCTGGCGTGATGCCCAGCAGCGGCGGCTCGGGGTAGCGCGCTTCCAGGTAGGCGGTGATGGCCGCGTTGTCGGTCAGCAGCAGGCCTTCTTCGGTGCGCAGCGCGGGCACGGTGCACTGCGGGTTGATGGCGCGGAAGGCCTCGCTCAGCTGCTGCTGGTTGCGCAGGTCGACCTGCACCGTGTCGTGGGCCAGGCCCTTTTCGGCCAGCAGGATGCGGGCGCGGCGCGGGCTGGGCGCGGTGGCGCAGTCGTACAGCGTCATGGTCATGTGGGTACCCCTCGGTCGAAGTCGCCGGCGTCGTGGCGCTCGGGCAGTTGGCTGTCGGGCTGGCCCCAGGTGCGGTTGACGCGGCGACCGCGCTGCACGGCCGGGCGCGGGGCGATGGGGTCGGCCCCGCCCACGACGGGGGGGTTCTCCGGGGCCTGGCGGAAAGCGCCTTCCTGGCCGGGGATGATTATACCATCGCCGATATCGCGGTC